>CAZOLK010000221.1:0-9271 GCA_964580325.1 uncultured Verrucomicrobiota bacterium
GCTCAACGGAAATTCCGGCCGTGGCGTCAACCTGATGCCCCTGGAATGGAAGTCGCGCCAGGACCTGCGCAAAGCACGCAAACAACTGGCCGCTGCCTCCGTTGCCTTTTTGCTGATCTGGGCACTCTCCGTGGCCGGTTTCACCTTGTACCTGAAATACCATGACCGACTCATGCTGGAAGCGGAAGCCGAATATGATCGCTTGCGTACACCAGCGCGCGATGTTCGCGATTTGCTGCGCCGTTTGCGCACGCTGGAGCAACTGGGCAGCCGCTCGCGTTCGGTGCTCGAATGTTTTCGTGAAGTGGTGGAGCTTAAACCAGCGGACCTGGAATTCGACGATTTCCGCTATTACAAAGAGAAAAACCTGGCCCTCTCAGGCCAAAGCAAATCGGACCATTCCATTCGCGAGTATGTCAGAAAACTGGAGAACTCGCCGTTATTCCTCGAAATCAAACCAACCATCAGAAACGAAAAGAACAGGCGAACCGGACAATTCGTGCCCAACTTCAAAATCGTCTGCGAACTGCCCAAGGAGGAACCATGACCCTGTCCATTCGTGAAATGTACATTGCCTGGGTGACCTTGATCATCCTGGTGCTGGCCGGAACTTGGTGGTACAGCAAACCGAAATTCGACCTGTGGAAGGAAGACATGGAACGGCGGAGCGCCCTGCTGACCCAGATCGAAGAGTGTAAACTGTATATCGACCGCCGCTCAGAAGTGGACCAGATGCAAGCCATCGTCAAAAAGAAACTGCCGAACTATTCGCCTGAGAAACGTATCATTTCCTCCATTCTGCAACGCATCGCCAAGACAGCCCAAAAAAACAAACTGACCATCCAGACCGAACGCCCGGCCGCTTCAGAAGATAAAATCGGCGATTTTTATGAACACAGCATCGTCTATACCTGGGGTGCCGACCTGGAAGGACTGGTTCGCTTCCTCTACGAGATACAGACCGAATACCCCAATATCGACATCACCAAGCTGGATATCAATCCACCCAAGCGATACGGCGATTCGTTTTCCGGCAGTCTGCACATCAATTTTATCTACACGCGTGAAAAGCGCCCGGAACCGGCCGGCGACAAGGCGTCGGAGAAGAAAAAGGAGAAAGATAACGGATGAAAAGCTTACGACGCAAACGCATGGTTTCGGCATTCCTGGTCATGTGCCTGCTGGCCGGCGGCCCGCTCCCCGCCCAGGAGGAAGGCGAACGCAAAATGCAGCCTAAATTCAAGGAAGCCCCGTTGAATATGGTGCTCAAATATTACAGCAGTCTGACCGGAAAAACCATGCTGACAAAAGGCGACATCAAGGCCCAGATCACGCTGGAATGCGAAACGCGGATGACCAAGGAAGAAACCCTGATAGCCATCGAAAGCGTACTGCAGATGCATAACATCTCGCTGGTGTCGCTGGGCGATAAGTTCATGAAGGTCATCCAGCCGGCCCAGGTCAGCCAGCAGATCACCAAAATGCAGATGAGCATGCCTGAAACCGGATTTACCGAGGAGGATAAGCTTATCCAGCAGTATATTCAGCTCAAACACGTCGAAATCTCGGAAATCCAAGGCGTACTCCAGAATATCATGCAACCGTTCGGTAAAATCCAGCCACTGGAACGGGCCAATAGCCTGCTGGTAACCGCTACCTCAGCCAACCTGGACAGGATCGCCAAGTTGCTCGATGTGCTGGATCAGCCCATCATCAACAAGATCGAGACGCGCATCTACGAACTGAAATATGCCGAGGCAGCCAAGATCGCCCAACGGCTCAACGAATTGGTCAAGCAATCCCAGGAACAACAAAATCAAAACACCACCACCCCAAAACAGACCGTGCCCAATCCGGCGATACGCACGCCGCCCGGCGTAATTCGACCGACTCGCGCCAATACCAGCGCCCAGGTCCATTCGCCCCAGGAAATGACGGATCGCGGGTTGATCCACGGCAAAGTCAGTATTGTGGCCGATGACCGAACCAACATCATTTTCGTGTTTTCGCGTGTTGAAAACTTTGAATTCTTCGATCGCATCATCGATGTGCTGGACCGGCCCGTAGACCCGGTGATCACGCTCAAGGTCGTTGCGCTGCAATATGCCGACGCTAAGGAGATCGCCAGCATCCTGAACGAATTCATCGGCGCGGCCAGCAGTAAGGACGGCAAACCCAAACCCGCTGACAACAGTGGCGGCAGCCAACCCGAAGATTCTCGCAGCCAGGCCATTCGCGATTTCCTGCGCGATCGCGCCGCCACGCGCACCGAACCAACTGGCGACCAGAAAGCCCAGATCGGCGAGTTATCCGAAAATACCAAGATCCTGGCCGACGAGCGCACCAATTCGCTGCTGCTCATGGGCCGTAAAGCCGATATCCTGGCCCTGGAGGAAATCATCTCCAAGCTGGACATCATCCTGGCTCAGGTCCTGATCGAGGCTGTGATCATCGAAGTCAACCTGTCGGATAAACTGGCCTACGGCATTGAATGGTTGCAGCGTGCCATGACCGTATATGACGTGGAGACCTATGGACCGGGCGGCGGCCTGACCGTCCGCAAACCCATGATGTCGTTTGCTGGTGGCCAGTTGATGGGCGAATCCGGCGTGTTTCGCGATGCGTCCAAGCTGACCGGACGCGGTGGTACAACCGCCGAAAACGACACCCCATTGAGTTCCGGCGGCCTGACCTATTTCTTCACCCTGAACGATTTCAACCTGGACGCGATCATTGCAGCCACTGCATCCAGCCGTGACGCCCGCGTTCTGCAAACACCGCTCATCCTGACCACGGACAACACCGAGGCCAAGATCAACATCGGTGAAGAGCGTCCCGTGGTCACCACCACCAGCACCACCTCCGCCGGCGAGCAGCGTTCAACTTATGAATATAAAAACATCGGCATCACCCTGCAAGTCAAGCCGCGGGTCAATCCCAAGGGCTTCGTGGTCATGGAAATCCATCAGACCGCTGACGGCGTGGGTGGTTTCGAAACCATTGACGGCAACCAAGTGCCAGTCATCACCAAGCGGGAGATGAGCGCTGAAGTGGCTGTGGACAGTCACCAGACCATTGTGTTGGGCGGCCTGGTCGAGACCGACAAGAGCGAATCGACCGCAAAAATACCCTTTATCGGCGACATCCCGGTTCTCGGCAAGCTGTTCCGCACCGAAAACCACGACAAACAACGCCGCGAGGTCATCGTGCTCATGACGCCGTATGTCATGATGTCGCCCGCGGAGGTGGAAGAACAGACCATGCGCCTGCACCGCAATTCCAAATCGCATGAAACCGAATGGCATAAAGGCTGGACCGACAGCCCGCTTTCTCGAGATTATAAAGGCGTGGATGATACCATCACCTGGCCCGAACGTGAAGGCGAAGGCGATGAACAGCAACCGCGTGAAACCCACACGATCCTGCGCGACGAGGAAATCCGCTGGCTCTGGCGCCAGGAACGGCAGAAAGAAAACCCCAGCAATCGCCCAATGCTCGTGCCGCGACCCCGTGAAAAATCGGAAGCTGTACTGTTGTTCGGCGAACCGGAGGAATCCTTGCCTTCCGCCACGCTGCGCCTGCCGGAATCGCAAACCGCGGAAGAGAGAGCAACCAAACCGAAAGAGCCGGCAACGCCAATCATACCTTCGGAAGATGGGCCTTCGGAAGTTGAGCTTGGCGTGACGACCGAAGGTCCGGTGATACCTGTACCCGCGAAACCGTCCAAAAGGCAAGTCAGACCTGCAGATCCACCAGTCTCGGGCATTCCGCCAGCCCCCGCCATGCCGCCCTTAACTCAGCCGCCCATTCCCTTCGAGTGAAGCATGCCGCATACCTATCTATACCCGCGACCTGCGCTGACGGTCGATTGCGTGATCTTCGGGTTTGAGGCCAACACGTTACGCATTCTGTTGATCCAGCGCGACCTCGAACCGTTTGCCGGTTGCTGGGCACTGCCCGGCGGATTCGTGCATATCGATGAAACACTGGAACAAGCGGCTCTGCGCGAACTGAAAGAGGAAACCGGTCTTCACGACGTTTACCTGGAACAGCTCTACACCTTCGGCCAGGTGGATCGCGACCCGCGTGAACGGATTGTCAGCGTGGCGTACTATGCTCTGGTCAAGCAAACCGGCCATGTGGTCCGGGCTGCAACCGATGCCCGTGATGTGGCCTGGTTTCCCATGGAAACATTGCCAGAACTGGCCTTTGACCATCGCAGCATCGTGGAAACAGCCCACCTTCGACTCAAAGGAAAAGTCTCCTATGAACCCATTGGTTTTGAACTGCTGCCCCAAAAATTTACCCTGCGTCAATTACAGCAGCTCTACGAGACGGTCTTGAAGGAAAAACTGGATAAACGCAATTTCAGGCGCAAAATACAAGGTATGGACATCCTGCGGGAACTGCCTGAAATGGAAAAAGATGTAGCCCATCGCGCCGCGCGTCTCTATGCATTCGACTACGCCAAGTACGAAGCACTTAAAAAGAAGGGCCTGCGGTTTCAACTCTGAGAAGAGCATAGCGGATACCTGACGCCATCACCGATGCCAGGCCAGGATCATTTTGCTGTGCATTTCATCCAGGATTTTCTGCTGGTCGGGCGTCAAGTGTTCCTTGATGGTCGTGATCGCCTTTTCGGCAATGCGTTCCATTTCAGGTATGTTGCGCTTACGCACAATCATGATTTCCGCGAACGCCTCATCGTAGATGGCCCTGACCTGCTCGCGCTGCTCCCCGGCCAGGTTCAGTTTGGCTGATATCCGCTTGAAACCGAATACCCTAACACCCTCCGGTCCCTGCAAAACGATTCCGCGGATATAATGGGCTGTCAAACCGATGCCGGCCACTCCGCCAAAAAGAAAACCGGCCAGAAAAAACAACGCGACCAAGATAATGCGCCTGGTCCTGGGCGCCAATTTCAAATGGAAAAAACTAAAAGACATGCTTAGCTCCTGAGCGTTATAGCGTTATGACCACGGACGCTACATCCATGGAATCTTTGATCCACAGGCCGCTGAATGGATCCAGCCAATCTTGGAACCCGATCAGGCCAATCGTCAGGATCAACAGAGCGGCCGCGGCCAGCCCCCAAGCCATCCGCCAGAGCAGACGATCATCGTCATCTTTCTCTTCATCAGCCCAGGAAAATATGAATCGCGGTTGCCGGCGGACTTCGGCCATGAGCCGTTCCCGCCAGGCATCCGTCGGCGCTGGCGCAGCCTGTTCACGATAGCCCCGAATCAACGCCTGTTCGATTCGGTCAACTTGTTTTTTGTCCGTCATAATCGTTCTCCAACTGTTCCGTTAACCAGGCTCGCATGGTGCGTCGCGCACGCATGGCGCGGACCTTGGCATTGGCCAGGCTCCAGTGTAAAGTTTCCGCCGCTTCACGCAAAGTCCAACCTTCCAGATAGACCATGGTGATCAGGGCGCGGTCTTCCGCGTCCAATTGAGCCAACGCCAAATCCAGCACTTCACGGGCCATCGTCAAAGCCTGTTTGTCCACAAAACGCTCATGCGACGATTCGACCGCCAACCATTCGAGCCAATCGCTCTGGTCTCGGGACAGCGCACTGTGCGGCACTTCACGATACCGCGAATGGCTGCGCCAGTAGTCGCAGCAGCGCCGGACCACTATCCGGGCCAACCAGTGTTCGAACGGTTTATCCGGCGAGTAACCGGGTAACGAGCGGTACGCATGCAGAAACGCATCCTGGGCCACGGTTTCAACATCCTGGGCTGGAACACGACCGGCAACCATGCCAAACACCTTGTGCTTGTGGCGATCGACCAACTGCGCGAACGCCTCGCTATCGCCTTGTTGAATACAACGGATAACAGCCTGTTCATCCTGCTCGCACACCATGGTTTCGTAGTCCTGTTCGTTCATCGGATAAAAACCGGAGGCGCTCAAGCACCTCCGGCAGCCTGTTGCTGTTTATTCCTTATTCTTCAACGACCGGCGCTTTTTCCAAAAGCCAAGCCTCAGCAGCCGCATGCACCATATCGAGCACCTTGACAACCTTGCCGAACATTTCGACTTTCTTCCGCGCCAGGATTTCCTTTTGCTCATCGGTCAGCACGCCTTTGATCTCGGCAGCCATCCGAGCCCGCAACACAGCCATCTCCTCGCCGTATTGGGCGGATTGACGATACGCTTCACGCACAGCCTGTTCATCGAATTGATCGGCATGAACGGCATTGAACAGGTACCCCTTGGACACCAGCAAGGGTTTGGTCGCTTCGAGCAAACCATCCGAATGTTCACGCACAACACTGGCGATCTGTCCCTGCTGCTCTTCGGAAAGGTTCAACTCCTCGATAGCCCGCGCAATGGCGCGCCGAATCAGACGTCCACCCCGAGCTTTCCGACTGAATGCCGTCGTTTGATCGGCCATCACGATACCTGCCAGGGTCAAACCCACCACGCCCGCGATCAATCCTGCTGCAATGGTCTTCTTCTTCATCTCTACTGCTCCTTCTCTGTTGGACTTGCTTTATAATCAGTGGCAGCCATCTCGTATAGCGGCCATTCAGTAGAGATAATCGCGAACCTGGCTGAAAGGGTTACACCCTATTACGAATTTCAGGTTATGGCGCACGAAAGTTCATGAGTTTTCGGCTTGCGTGCGAAAACCCAACGCTGAGAGCAACATGATCACCTATGGATGTGGCTGAACGACTCCTTGACAAACCTGTGGATCTTGCAGCGGTATAGGGCGTCCAGCTTGATGAATGCGCAACCGAGCGAAAAATAACGGAAACCTTCCACGCGAAGCACATAACGAACTTCCACCTCAGCCTCTTCAATTAAGCCGATCGGTTTCGGGGCATTCACGGATTTGACTCTGAGTTTGTCGCCCTTGCCGAGCGGTGGCGCTTGATCGATATCGATCCAGATATTGACGCCACCTTCGGAAATGTTCAGAAGAATGGCAGGTACCGTGTTGTCAGGTTCTTCCACTAAACAAACTTGCGCGGTCACCTCATCGTCAATGGAAAAGAAAACACGTTTGAAAATGCGCTTATTCCGTTCTGTTGTCTGAGCTTTCATAGTTTAAATATATCTATAACCCACTTGAAAGTCAAGCATTAATAACATCGATGTTCTTCAATGCTAAAGCAAGAGTCTTATCGGTCACGGTCTGGCAAGCAATCCCTACCACCCATAAAGGCAATAACTTACCGCCATTTCGTATGTACCAACTTACCACCCGATGTAATGATGTGTGTGTAAATATTTTTTAAGAATGCGCGAAAAACCTTATTTTACTTACCGCGAATGAATTTCTGCATCAAAAATATCATCGACAAAAAAAATAAATAAAATATTAAATTATCGCTTGCAAACATAAATAGGTTTTGATAGATTGCTTGCATCCTAACATCAATGAGGAGCGATACCTCTTCGCAATCAACGAAATCTTCTGACCGCACCGGGGGGAATCAATCCCCCCGGCCCCCCCTCCCTGACGGGCTTAAAAACTTTCGAACGCTTACTCCTTGCGGAAGTACTCCCCTTTATCCTGAACACGCACAAAACCGGAGCCGTTATTCATATACGAAACATGCTTATTGATATCGAACACTTTGTCGTGGACCACCATATGAATGTCGTTATACTTGTTGGTCTGATTGCGGCGATACAGCATACCGATAACCGCGCCCGGCACCGTATCATTGAATTTGCCGCCCATATAGTAATCCCCTTGATCGCGCTTGATGTAGACGACCATCTTGACTTTTTTTTGCTCCGGTTCGTCCTTATTCTTGTTACCTTTGAACTGGTTGATCAAGTTCATGCCCTTTTTGGTCAGTGTTTCGGATTCCTTTTTGGGCTTGGGTTTCAAATCGGCGTTGCTGATGACGAACGTCTTATTTTGCGAGGGGGCTTTGTCCGCGCTCAGCGCATCCAATTCCGCCAGGGAAGCCGAGGACAGAGTTCCGTCCTCTTCACCCTCCTGCACAAGTACAGCCAAGTCTTTCAATCCATCGGCATTAAAATCGATTTCCACGAATTTATGTTGATGAAACACAATGTCTTTCCTGGCCACAACGACATTGGTATCCGTAAAGCTGAAAAAAGCCTGTTCTTCCAGCAGTACGGATTCAGGACCTTTCTTGCAGGAAACGACCACCAAGCTGCACCAGATCAACAGTCCCCAGAATGAACATTGTTTGATCTTTTTCATGTTCTTCCTCTTGTTGGGCATCCTATCAAATGGATGCCGCGGTTTTCAACGATTCGGCAAACGCCTCGACATCGTACCAACGATCATCGCGATCAAAGGCCATTCCCTTTTTCAACACATCCCGAATGGGTCCAGGGATGGACGGCGAGGCCACGGCTTTTAAATTCATCATGTCATTATCGAAATCGTGGGGAAGCGGCAGTTTACCGGTCAGCATTTCATGCACAGACACAGCCAACGAATATATATCGGAACGCTGATCCAGATCCAACCCGCGAATTTCTTCCGGACTGATGTAAAATGGCGTACCGCGAATATCGTCGTTCATGTGTCGGGTTGCAGCCAGACTGGCCATACCGAAATCTATGATTTTCAGGATACCGTCCCTGTTCAGCATCAGGTTGTCAGGCTTCAAATCGCGGTGCAACACGTTGTGACGATGGGCATATCCCAAGGCTTCGGCGCAGATAGAGGTGGTCTGGATGACGGTCCCCAGCGGTAAAAAGCCATCCCGAATCAGGATATCACGAAAAGTGCAACCATCGATATACTCCATGACGAGATAATACAATCCATTGGTTTCCTGAAGGTTGTGCAAGCGGACAATATGGGTATGCGACAGTTGCATCGCGATGCGCGCTTCTTCGAACAGATCGGCCAGCGATTCTTCGTCCCTGGTCAGTTCTTCGGACAGAATCTTGATCGCCACAATGGTGCCCAACATCGTATCCGTGGCCCTGTAAACCGCGCTGAAACCGCCGCGTTGAACAAGCTGCAGATTCTGGTAGCGTTTATCCACCATCTGGTTTGGATCCTGTTCCTGGGTTTTAGGTTTGGGCGGTAAATGTTTCTGCTTTTTGGAACTCGATTTGAGGACCAGCTTCTTCCCTTCCTTGACCCCGGACCTGGACGAACCGCGAATGGCCAACTTCTTGTTTTTGATCACGATCTGACGTTTTCCCGAGGATTCCGAACGCGCAGGTTGCGCTGTGGGTGGAGGCGGTTGTTGAGCCATGGGCGGTTGATCCACGGGCACTGCCATGGGCGGTTGATCCACGGGCACTGCCATGGGCGGT
>CAZOLK010000222.1:0-281 GCA_964580325.1 uncultured Verrucomicrobiota bacterium
CCTGAAGAAGTCTTTTTATTTAATTCAATGGGATGTTTTTGATGAGTAAAGGTGGGTCAATTCTGATGAGCGCCATCGTATATCCTATAAGGATTCCACAAAACCATCGCTTTGGATTGAAAGACGGACTGCCCTGGTTTTGTTAAACCCTTACATGCCCATATCGTTGATAAGCAGAGAAAAATCATAGATCGTCCGTACCTAAACGAAGCAGAGACAGAGAGCAATTCGTGGAAAGCCTGTACCCATGTCATGGATAAGCTGTGCCCATATCGTTGATA
>CAZOLK010000222.1:381-9264 GCA_964580325.1 uncultured Verrucomicrobiota bacterium
AGCAGAGAAAAATCGTAGATCGTCCGTACCTAAACGAAGCAGAGACAGAGAGCAATTCGTGGAAAGCCCGTACCCATGTCATGGATAAGCTGTGCCCATATCGTTGATAAGCAGAGAAAAATCGTAGATCGTCCGTACCTAAACGAAGCAGAGACAGAGAGCAAGTCATGGAAAACCTGTACCCATGTCATGGATAAGCTGTACCCATATCGTTGATAAGCAGAGAAAAATCGTTGAACTTGATGAACTGGACAAAGGCCAAGAAAAATGGGGCCAGGTCTTTTGTGAGGCCATAATGATGATATTGTTAATTTTGTCATTAAGACATCTTGCAGATTCATTTTTTCACTGGCCTGGGTTGACACTCAACAGATGCGGAAATATAGTGTTCACTTAAGGAACGAATTTGAATTCACAAAAAGGGAAAAAGATGAGGAGGAATGGTATGAGATGGCCATGTATTACGGGCTTTGGTTCAACGAATTCTCATATCAGCACACATGGCCGGCGCCGGGAGGCGCCGGCCATGTGTGTTTGTAAGTTTCCTTCTTTTTTAACTTGCAACCGGCAAAAGCATTCGCTATTTTTTTTCATAACAGTACAGAACAGTTGATATGACGACAGCATCAAACAGCTCATGGGACCTTCTGGACCCGACGTGCAGCGAGCCGAAGTACCGGCAGATCGTGCGCTCGGTCAAGCGGCTGTTCAACGCCGGCCTGGTCAGGTCGGGACAGAAAATGCCTTCGATCAATGCGGTCTGCCGGCAGCACGGGGTTTCACGCGATACGGTCGTCAAAGCGTTCGATCAACTCGTCGATGAGCGCGTGCTCAAATCGGTTCATGGCGTCGGTTATTTCGCGGCCTCCCGCAACGCGGTTTATCGCGAACGCGTCCTGCTCCTGTTTGACGGTCTTTCCACCTATAAAACCGAGGTTCACCGCGGTTTGCTGGACGTACTCGAAGCAAAATACGAAGTCTCGCTTTACGTACACCACGGCAATGCGCACTACCTCGAATCGCTGCTCCAGGTCTATGCCGAGGACCAGGAGCATGTGGTCATCATGCCCGCGCTGGACCGCGACGCCACGCGCCAGGCCATTGCGGCCGCGCCCGTGCTGCAATCGCTTGCGCTCTACCTGCTGGACCGCGACGTGCCCGGAATGACCTGTCCCCATGTCATCCAGGACTTTGCCGTCGGCACCTGTCAGGCTCTGGAATCCGAAGCCGGCGCTTTCCAAAAATATGCGCGTCTGAACCTGTGCTGCAATGAAATCGAATTCATCGGACGCAGCATTGTGCGCGGCGCCAGGCGGTTTGCTGATAAACAGCGCCTGGAACTGACGCTGACGCCGCCGCTTGAAATCCATGAGGGCGTCGTCTACATGGTTTTCACCGAACAACATATCGTGGACATCATCAGAAAGGCCCGGGCCGCAAAGCTAAGACCTGGCCGCGATTTCGGCCTGATTGCCTATAACGACACACCGTTGCTGGAAATCGTTGATCGCGGGATCACCGCGATCAGCGTCGACTTCCAGGAAATGGGGCGCTGTCTCGGACGTATGATCCGCGACCAGCGCAAAGACCATATCGTCATGCCAACGCGGTTGATTCAACGGGGATCGTTGTGATGCCGCTGCCCGCAAGCTCAATGCGAAGAACATGACCCGCAACCTTCGAATGTAAACAGAATACAACCACGTAAACGGTCGGCCCGCGCTGACCATCAACCGCGAAAATGCGGTACAACTACAAAGGAAAGGAACGGCGAATATGATGAAGATGACGAACCGTGTGCCGATTGCGTTGCTGATTGCCGGTGCAGTGCAGGCGCAATCCATAAGCTTTGTACCCAAAGGCGCTGACGGCCTTGCCTTGCTCGATGCCAACCAGAGCGAGGTCATGAGCTTGGCCTTCAATGCCGTGGGCGAGCATTGGAGCCGTGTTAAAACCAGGCCCATGAGCGCGAGCGACGGCAACCGATCTTTGGTCCAGGATTTCAAGGGAAAATGGGGCGCCGGCCAACTGACGTTCAACGTGGAACAGGTGGATACGTGCACCATCCGGATGAAGGTGCGGGTGCGCGCCGACAAGGAGGTCCGTCTTGTCGGTATCGGTCCGGTGCTGATGCCCTGTCAGGGTTTTCGCGAGGGCACGCTGAAGTTTGAAACCGCTGAGAAAACCCACACCTATACGCTGCCGCTGAAGGCGCGCGGTTCGATCAAAAACGTGATCGGACTCAGCCTGCCCTGTGCTGGCGGTGGTGTGATCGACTGGCATTTCGAACATCCCATATACGTTCATCTCGATGTGGGCGAGGCCCGTCTGTTCATGCTGAGCGACAAGATTGAAGCCGGCCAAACCCAACAAAACAGCGTTGACCTCGCTTTTCCTGAACCGGTCGCATTCGAACCGGCCAACAGGCTGGTCGATACCGCGGACTGGTTTCCTCTGCAATTAGCCAACGATTTTACGCCGGGCAGCGCCCTGGGCATGGACGCTTGGCTGGAAAAACCGGCGGGCCGGCACGGATTTGCCCGGATGAAAGCGGACCGGTTCGTGTTCGAAGACGGCAAGCCGGTCAAGTTCTGGGGCGTCAACGCCTGTACCTCCAAGCCTACGGAGGAATACTTTGACCAATGGGCCGCGCGACTGGCCAAGTACGGCGTCAACCTGGTACGCAATGTGGCGTTCGCCAAACCCAACCACAAGAACAAGTGGGCCCATTACGTGAAAATCCAGGACACGGAGGACGGCATGAACATGGATCCTGGCAGCATGAAGCTGTTCGATTACGGCTTCGACGCGTTCAAGCGTCACGGCATTTACGTGGGCATGTCGCCCTTTTACGGCTGGTACCCGACGCCGGGCGACAAGCAGCGGCTGATTGCGCACCATGAAATGCTGGCGAACACGCGCAAGGGCTTCCCCTGCACCGGCAGCTATTACGCGCTGACCTGCATTGCGCCCGATGTCCAGGACTGCTATATCGATTTCACGGTCAAAGTGCTGAACCACGTCAACCCGCACACCGGCATGCGCTATGCCGACGATCCGGCACTGGCATTTGTCGAGTTGATGAACGAAGAGAACATCTACCTGGGCTTATGGAACCTGCGCAAGATCCTGGATAAGCTGCCGACCTACAAGAAAATCTATTACGCCAAATTCGCGGACTGGCTCAAGGCGAAATACGGGTCGCGCGCGGCCCTGGCCAAAGCCTGGGGCAACACGTTGAAGCCGGACGAGGATCTGGACCAGGCCACGGTCGATCCCTGCCCGGCCTGGTTCCAGCAAGCTAACCCGCGCATCGCCGATCAACTGGCCTTCATCTACGCCGACCAGCGCCGCTTTTACCAGAAGTTCGCTGACGCGGTGCGCGCGACTGGTTATAGAGGCTTGATCGACGGATCCTGCTGGCAGGCCTGCAATTGGCAGGGGCACCTCTACAACGTAATGCTGGACCGTTCCATTGGCTTTATCGACCGCCACAACTACGGCGGCAGCCCCATGCTGCGCGCTCCCGGCACAGCGCTGCTCAGCTTCGGCATGCAGCAAGTCGCGGACCGGCCGTTCAATGTTTCCGAATGGGCTTATGGCCTGCCCGTGGCCGAGGAAGTGCCACTGATGGCGGTTTATGGCATGGGCCTGCAGGGCTGGGACGGTTCGCAGCAGTTCGCATCGCATGGGCCTGAGATCACGCCTTATTACGAGCGCAATTGCAATCACACCTGTGACCAGTTCGAGAACATCGCCCAGTATCCGGCCGTGGCGCGCATGATCTATCGCGGCGACGTCAAAGAAGGCGCTGTGGCAGCGGTGCGCAAGGTCTCCATCCCGACACTGCTCGAAACCGGAAATGTCGGTTTCACCGAAAATTTCAGCCTGCTGGGCAACAGTAACCACAAGGAGTTCTCCTCGGTCGTGCCCCAGTCCGCGCTGGCCGCGGGACGGGTGACCTTGGACTTTATCGACGGCCCGGTGGAGGAGCCGATCGTCAAGAACTATGCGGCCTGCATCGACACAAAGAACAAGCGCATCGCCTCTAACACGGGCCAGTTGATCTGGGATCATGCCGGTCGAGGCTATTTCACGGTTGACACGCCCGGCACCCAGGCGATCATCGGTTTCGCCGGCGGCAAGACATTCAACCTGGGCGAAGTCAAGATCGAGCTGGGCCGGGAATTTGCCTGCCTCTACATCACGGCGCGTGATCCGGGTGAATCCATTGCCCATGCCAAATCGCTGCTGATCACGGCCATGGCCCGCACCGTGAACAAGGGGACGGTCGTCGACGCGGTTTCGCTCAAACCTTTGGAAAACCCGGAAGTGCCCAAAGGTCAAGTCTATGCGCGGTACATGCGCGAGAACCACCCGCTGCTGCTCGAACCCGTGCAGGCAACCATCACCCTCAAGGGCAACGCAGCCTGCCGGGTGTTCGCGCTGGATCATGATGGCCGCAAACATGAAAAACCGGTTGAACTGCCGGTCGCGAAAACAGCCCACGGCAACCGCTTCACCATTGACGGCGAGAAGTATGGCACGCTATACTACCTTGTAGAGAGGAAGTAATATGAAACAACAATGGCCTGTACTGTTCAGTCTGCTCGCGATCATGGCCATCGGCGCGACGTCAGCGGCGCCGGCGCCGCTGACCGTGGTCGGCGCCGACCGCATGCATCTGGTCGTGCTGCGCGGTGAGTCGACCTTGTACCGCTTGAACGCCTGCGACTGGGGACCGGGCTGGACCCATGCGCGCATGGACAGCCTGCCCTTTGTGAAAAACGGCGTACGTGTTTTTGAACAAAAAAAGGTAGGCTTCTGGCCACGGGGGGCCAAGGAGCCCTTGCCTGGCCAATTCGACCTGCGCCATGAGGTGCGTCAGCAGGACACACGCACACTGATCCTCAACTACGCGGCCACCCCTGTGGACACGGCGATTGCTTTCGGGGTCCCCGGATTGCAGCACGAACCGAGTGCGGCAATCGGTTCATGGTTGGATACACCGCCCTACTTCAGCGGAGGTAAAGCCCTGGTCAAATACAGGGACGGCAACAAGAAGGAAGTGCCGTTGCCACCACCGCCGCGCACCGGCCACGCCGACGTGACCGCGGTGACCTTGACCACGCCCGATGGCGAATCCACGCATTTCACGGTTGACCCGCCCTGTATCCTGCACTGCGATGTGGGCGAATTGCGCATGTTCATGAAGAGTTCCGACAAGGTGCAGCCTGGCGAAACGTTTCGGGCCCGGATCACGGTGACACTGCCTGTTGACACGGATTTTGAAGCGGAAAACCGCTGGGTCAAAAACGACGACTGGATCGTGTACCAGAACGAGAACGATTTCACATCCGAAAGCGTAATCGACATGCGCGACTGGCTGCACAAACCGGCCGGCAAGCACGGATGGCTCCAGATTGACGGTGCTCGACTCACCTTCCAGGACGGCGCGCCGGCAAAATTCTACGGCGTGGGCATTGCCTGGAACCGGTTCCTGGTCAGTCCCGAAGAAGCGGCTCAATGGGGCGACAAGTTCGCCAAGTACGGCATCAACGTAGTGCGTCTGATCCCGCTCGCCGGCCACGGACACCAGGGCATGATGAGCCGAAATGATCACCTGGTCGCGATGCCCGAACACATGGCCAAGTTCGATGCGTTTCACGCAGCCATGCGCGAGCGCGGCGTATACCTGGGCTGGTCGCCGCAGTACCATACCCTCATCACCCTGGCTGACCGCAAGCGCGTCATCGATTACGACGAAATCAAGCAGGGTGCGCCCAAGATGGACGTCACCTATAACATCCTCAACATCGCGCAGGACATCCAGGACCTGGTCATCAGCCAGACCGTAGCCATCCTGAACCACAAGAACCCGCACACAGGACTGCGCTACGCCGACGACCCGGCCATTGCTTGGATCGAGCTGCGCAACGAGAACGATATCTTTTTCAACTTCGACAACTTTGCTCAGGTCGAGAAAACCTTTCCCGGGTATTTCCGGCGCTTTCAACAACGTTTCTGCAAGTATCTCAAGCAAAAATACAAGACCCAGGAGGCGCTGGAAAAAGCGTGGGGCGCGTCCTATCCCAGCGGTACAATCATGGATACATCGGATGTGGTCACGGATATCGACATGGACGACTTGGGACTGGAGGAAGCCGAGACGTATGGCAACATCCGGCCGCATTATCCATCCGCGCAGATGGGCCGCAAGGCCACGCCCTATATCACTGATACGCTACGCTTCATGTACAAGGAACAGCATGATTTCTACACGCGCTATGTCAAGGCCATCCGCGCCGCCGGCTACCAGGGTGCGCTGGACGGGTCGTGCTGGCAGGCTTCCTGCTGGTTGGGCCATCTGTTCAATATGCTTACCGACGCCGAAGTGGGCATCATCGACCGCCACAACTACAATGCCACGCCACTGAACCAGCCAGGTGCGGGCAACATGAGCGTCGGGTTCCAGCAGGTCAAAAATCGACCGTTCAATTTTTCCGAATGGGGCGGCGGTCCGGTGGCCGTGCCCACCGTGGCTGTGTATGGACTCGGGCTGCAGGGCTGGGACATCTCGTGCCAGTTTGCCAGCGCCAAACCCTATATCTTCAACCGCACTGCGCGCGACTGCAACACGGACTGCGACGATTTCATTCAAATCGGCCAGTTCCCGGCACTGGCCCGCATGGTGCATCGCGGCGATGTGCGGGAGGGCGAGGTCCTGGTCAACCGCAGAATCAGCCTGCCCGGCTTGCGTGCCGGGGACGCGGGAATCTTGGAACGATTCACCCTGCTGGGCGGGGCCAACAACAAGTCCTTTTCCTCGGTCGTTCCCAATTCAGCGCTGATGGCCGGGCGCGTGGTGCTCGAATTCGTCGAAGGCAAGCTGGATGGACCGCCATTGCTCAATAACGTCGACGACTATATTGATGCGCAGCGCAAACTCGTGCGTTCCAGCACAGGGCAACTGGCCTGGCATTACGCGGGCCAGGGCTATTACACGGTCAACACGCCGGCCAGCCAGGCCGTGATCGGCCATGTGCGTGACAAACCGATCAAGCTGGACGACGTCACGCTGACCACGACGCTGGACGGACCAGTCAAGCTGTACGTGACCAGCCTTGAGCGGGACAAGAGCATTCGCAAGGCGCAACGGTTGTTGATCACGGCCTTCGGTCGCGACGCCAACACGGGCATGATCTACGATGCGTTTGGCGGCGTCAACCTTGCCCTGGCCCAGGGCAAGGAACCGCTGCTGCTCGAACCGGTGGAAGCGACCATTATGATCAAGGGACGTATCAAAAAGGTGTACGCACTGGACCACGGCGGTCGACTGCGCCAGGACCCAGGCACTGCTATCAAGGTGCGCAACAGTGCCCAGGGCAGCACATTCCGCATCGAAGGCAAGAGCAGCAGGACCATGTACTACCTGGTGGAGAAAGAGTAAGGACGGGTCGGCAGAAGCCGCTTAATGGCAGGGATGGCTATGCCGTCCATTTAAAGGTGAACCAACGTCTATAGTAATGGCTTTAGACCGGTACTACAAACGCTTATGTTCAAATCTCATACATAGGCCGGCATAGCTGTCCGGATTGGCTTCGTCAAACGTTGTGTAGAGCGCAACCCCACAATCAAGAGGCCTATCCGGTTCCTCATTTATTGCTTCTCGAACGCGGCGTCAAACGCGACGTTGGAGGGCGCGAAGTCGACTTTCTTGACGAATTCGCAGGCTTCGCGGGCGCCGTGTTCGCGGTCCATGCCGGAATCTTCCCATTCCACGGAAAGTGGACCCTGGTAGCCGATGTTGTTCAACGCGCGGATGATCTCTTCAAAGTTGATGTTGCCGTGGCCCAGGGAGCGGAAATCCCAGTAGCGGCGATGATCGCCGAACGGCAGGTGGCCGCCGAACACGCCAGCGGTTTTGGCGCAACCGCTCCAGCCCACGTCCTTCATGTGTACGTGATTGATCCGGTCGCTGAACCGGTAGAGGAACTGCACGTAACTCACTCCCTGGTAGCCGAGGTGGCTGGGGTCAAAATTGAAGCCGAACGCGGGATGGTTGTCAATGGCCTCGAGCGCGCGTTCCGCGGAAGCGATGTCAAACGCGATTTCTGTGGGATGCACTTCCAGCGCGAACTTGACATCCAGCTTCTGGAACTCGTCCATGATCGGTTCCCAGCGTTTGGCGAAATCTTCGAAACCGGCATCGATCATGGCCGGCGACGCGGGCGGGAACGAGTAGAGCAGATGCCAGATGGAACTGCCGGTAAAACCGTTGACCACCTTGACGCCGAGCCGGGCCGCGGCCTGGGCGGTCTTGATCATTTCTTCCGCCGCACGTTGGCGCACGCCTTCGGGTTCGCCGTCGCCATAGATGGCAGGCGGCAGAATATCTTTATGGCGTTCGTCGATGCAATCACACACGGCCTGGCCCACCAGGTGGGCGGAGATGGCGAACAACCGAAGGCCCTGGTCTTCCATGAACTTGCGTTTTTCCGCGCAATAAGCGTCATCCGCTTTATCCACTTCAAAATGATCGCCCCAACAAGCCAATTCCAGGCCGTCGTAGCCAAAACCCTTGGCCTTTTCCGCCAGGGTTGCCAGCGGTAGGTCCGCCCACTGGCCTGTAAACAATGTCACCAGTCTTGCCATGATACTTTCTCCTTATGGTTTATTTAAATGTTGCTCTTACGTGTTTCTGTTTCAGCTCTTGAACGGAACCCATTTCTGGTCGTTCCGCGAACTTTCGACCACGGTTTCGATAAAGGCCACGCCGCGCACGCCGTCATGGACCGTGGGGAAGTCGAGGTCGGCCGGGTCTGGCTTGCGGCCGTCCAGGATGGCCTTGAGCGCGGCCGCAAAATTGCGGTACAGGTTGCC
>CAZOLK010000223.1:0-9247 GCA_964580325.1 uncultured Verrucomicrobiota bacterium
CAACCCCAACACCGAGATCGGGCGCCAGGGTGCGCGCATGCTGATCGACCTGATTGAACGTCCCGCCCTGACCGTGCCAGCCGCAGTGCTGGACGTCCACCTGATCCAACGCGGCAGCACGGCGCCGCTGGTCTAATTGTTATTTTACGAGAATGTTTACGAAAACATCAAAGCAACAGAAGGAGATGAAGCTATGGCTGAGAACCTGAGAGCAGGACTGCTGGGTGCGGGATTCATGGGGCGGACCCATGCCCTGAACCTGGAAAAAATCGATGGCGTCGAGATCGCGGCGATCTGTGCCATCCCGCTGGCATCGGCAGAGCAACTTGCCGGTCAGCTCGAGACGGCGCCCGCCGTGTACGACGATTTCAACCGCATGCTTGATGAGCAGGCGCTGGATGCGCTGGTCATCAGCCTGCCGCCCCATACCCACAGCGGACAGTTCGAGGCGGCCGCGGCTAAAGGGCTGCCCATCTTTGTCGAAAAACCCATTGCCTTGACCATGGATCGCGCGCGCAGCATGGTGGCCGCGGCCCAGCAGGCGGGCATCGTCACTCAGGTCGGCTTTCAGATGCGTTTCGGCTCCGCGGTTCGTGCGCTCAAGGCCATGATCGACGCCGGCGAGACCGGACGACCGACCCTGTTCGACGGCGCCTATGCCTGCAATTCGCTGCACAGCCCCTCGTGGCGTGACCGGAGCAAGTCCGGCGGCCAGGTGGTGGAACAGCTCATTCATGTTTATGACATGGCCCTTTATTTCCTGGGTCGGCCTGAGAGCATCAGCGGTCAATGGGCCAACCTGTGCCATACCCAGCTAGAGGACTACACAGTGGAGGATACCAGCGTGGCCATACTGCGCTTCGCGAACGGGGCGCTGGCCTCGATCACCGGCAGCAACTGCGCCGTGCCCATGGAATGGAAAGGAACCTGGACCGCGGTCTTTGAAAAAGTCACCGCTACATTCATGGATCCCAATTGTGGTGTGATCGTGCGCACGGACCGCGATCCGGTCGAAAGGATCGTGATTGATGAGCAGGATGACACCTATTTCGAAGAAATCCGCGCATTCGTTGAGTGCGTACGCGAAAATAAGCCCAGCCTGGCGCCCATCGAACAGGGCTGTTTGGACCTGGAAACCTGTCTGGCTGTCTCGGCCTCGGCTGACCAGGACGGACGCCAGGTGCAGGTGGGAAGTGGGAGTTAGGGGTTGGTAGTTGAACCTTGGAGTATGTTATGCACACTGAGAAAATTAATTTACTGATCAATTTGCCGCCCGGTTTCTTCGAGACCAGGGCGCTTGAACCGGTTTTTGCACGCCTGGCTGAGCGTGCCGAATTGCGACGCAGGTCGCACAATAATCCTGAGGAGATTCAGGACGATCTCCATTGGGCGGATGCCGTGATCATGTGGTGCTGGCCCACGCTCTCGCGCGATATGCTGGAACAGGCCGCGCCGCTGCGCTTCATCGGCCATTTGAACGGCGACCGGGCTACCGCGGAAGCGGAACTGGCGTTGGACATCCCGGTGTCTGAAGCGCGGCATGGTTGGTCGCCGGCTGTGTCGGAAATGGCGCTGACCCATATCCTCTGCGGATTGCGCCGGCTCTGCTCGCATAATGCGGCCATGCATGCAGGCAGCGAACACTGGGTCGCACGCATCCCGGCGGATGTGGACCCGCGAGAACGGCAATTGACGGGCCGGCCGGTGGGCATTGTGGGATTCGGCGCCATTGGCCAACGACTGGCCGAGTTGCTCAAGCCGTTTAAGTGCGACATCTGTATCCATGACCCGTTCCTGCCCGACGAGGTCGCGGCCGTGCACCAGACGTCCAAGGTAACCATGATGGAACTGGTGCAGCGTTCGGATGTGATCGTGCTCTGCGCCGCGGTCAATGCCGAATCGCAGCACCTCATGGGCCGCGCCGAAATCGCGGCTATGCGCCGTGACGCACTGCTGGTCAATGTGGGCCGGGCGCACCTGGTGGATATGAATGCCCTGCGCGAACGAGTGGAAAAAGGCGAGGTGCTGGCCAGTCTTGATGTGTTTGAGCAGGAGCCCATGGAGCCGGACAATCCCTGGCGCAAGGTAGAAGACGCCTACCTTACACCACACCGCGCCGGCGGCATCCAGGAATCGGCTGTACGCATCCTGACCATGCTGGTCGACGACCTGGAAGCCACCCTGGACGGCCATGAGCGGAAATACCCGCTGACCGAACGCATGATGAACTGTATTTGAGCACGTAAGCCTCTCCCGTGGGGTTGTGCTCTGCGCAACGTCTCCTCTGCATAAGCCTCAAGCAGTTTAAGACGTTTGGCGGAGCCAAACCCCACGGACCATGCGACTTCAAGTCCGCAGCTTGTTCACCACTTCGGCCAGGCGCCGGCGTTCGCTGTTCACGAATGCGGTTGCCTGGTTCGCTTCGTTGAGCAGCCAGGTGAAATCCAGGCCGGCCGGTGCGCCCAGATGTTTTTTCCGGGCCAGGGCCTGGTCCGGATTGCTGTTTTCCAGTTCGTCCAGGTGGTCTTTTACATACTGGTAGGCGTCGCGGAACGGCATGCCGTCGGCTACCAGTTCCAGGGCCCTGTCCGTGGCGAACACGGACGGCGTGAACCCGGCCAGCAGCGCCTCGCGGTTCACGCCCAGCCGCTGGAACAGTTCCGGCAGGATGGCAAGGCAATCGGCTGTTGTATCCAGGCCTGCCATGAACGGCTCCTTGGTTTCCTGCAAGTCGCGGTTGTAGCCGGATGCGGAGCATTTGATGATGTCGTAGATCGTGGTGTAGCAGGCTTGCACGCGCGTGGCCCTGGCGCGTATCAGCTCCAGGACATCCGGGTTGTTCTTCTGCGGCATGATGCTGCTGCCCGTGCCATAGTCGGTCGGCATGGTGAAATAGTTGAATTCCGGCATGCTGAACAGGATTAGGTCCTGGGCCAGGCGTGACAGGGTCAGCATGACCTGGGCCATGGCGGCCAGGACCAGGGACTCGTTCTTGCCGCGCGCGTTGTTGGCGAACAGCACGTTATGGCATGGGCGCGCAAACCCGAGCAGGTCGGATGTACGCTGACGGTCGATGGGCAGCGGTACGCCATAGCTGGCCGCGGATCCCAACGGGCACTGGTTGTTCAGTTCATAGGCATGAAAAACCGTGCGCACATCGTTGAGCAGGCTTTCGGCATGGGCGAACGCCCACAGGCCCACCGAGCTGGGCATGGCCGGCTGCATGTGGGTCCGGCCCACCATGGGCATGGCGCGCCAGGTCTCGGCGAAATCGGTCATGGCTCGGATAAGGATCAGGGTGTCAGCGGCAATGTCCAGCATTCGTTTACGTGCGTACATGCGCAGGTCAACCGCCACCTGATCGTTGCGGCTGCGCGCGGTATGCACTTTCTTACCCAGGTCGCCCAGACGCTGGGTCAGACAGCGTTCCACGGCCAGGTGCACGTCCTGGTCCTCGAGCGTGATCGTAAACCGACCTGCCTGCGCGTCGCCGGCAATGCGCGCCAACGCGGCCAGGAGCTGGTCGCGCTCTTTGATCGTAAATACAGGATGGGGCAGTTCCGCCAGCATGGTCACGTGGGCGGCAGTGCCCAGGCAGTCGACATCGATCAGGTTGTAGTCCAAGATATGGTCGCGACCGGCGGTAAAGGCCAGCACGCTCGCACGTATGTCGCCGACTGTGGTCTTTTTGGCCATGGGATTGTCGGTCGCGCTCATGGTCGATCCTCCTGCTTCGGCAACATGGCAGCCACGGCGTCAAGAATGGCTGGCACATCTTCCAGGGTTACGCCGCTAAAGAGCATGCCCTGCGGGTAGACTGCCACGTTGGGGCCTCGGGCGCAGAATCCCAGGCAGCCGCTGTGCGAAACACGCATGCTCGGTTTCCAGCCGCGGTCGGCCACGCCCTGTTTGATCGCGTCCTTGAGGGTCGTGCCCAGGTTATCGGCACAGGATTTGCGTGCGCCGCCGCGGTCGTTGCCGCAGACAAAAAGGTGGCATTGATACGTTATGGACGATGTTTCCATAGTCTTCTCCTTTTGTTGCACGGTTATAAAAACGATTGGCCCAGATAGATATAGAGCGACGTGTTGCCTTCCTCGGCTTGGCCGATGGCCAGGTACAGCGGACCCAGCAAGGTGTCGGCGCCGACAAACAGGCTGCCAGCGTAGATCAGGTTGTCGAAACGCAGCGCATCTGAGGATTGTTCCACCAAGCCGGTCTCCAGCGAAAAGCCAGCGTTCAGGCTTTCACCCAGGCCAGGCATCAGTTCGCCCACTTTCCAGTAGGCGATCAGCGAACCAAGCAGGATATACTGGCCGAACAAGTCGCCCCACTTGTACCCCGAAAGCCGCAGAAAGCCTTCTGCCGGTTGCTGATATACGACAGGGATGTCTTTGGGTCCCAGCTTAAGGTTGGCCTGGGCCCCGGGCAAGACGGTCAGGCGCTCGAACGTCAGCGGGGGCAGTGCTTGCAGATGCAGGATACACCAGGCCGTCAGAACAAGAAACACAGGCCACCATGAAATAATATCCGATTGTCGCAAAATAAGCAGTGCCCCTCAGTTGAGAATACTCAAGATACGATCATGGTCGATTTGCCCGATGTTGTAAAGCCCTTTGATTCGCGTGGCGCGTATCGGGTGGCGAGCGGCGAGCGGCAATCTCCAATCCGCATGCTACATATCCAGCAACACGCCGGCGGGTCCGTCATCGTCCCAGTTTCTGGGGCGGTCGGTGCTGATCGATCTGATTTTCTTGACCGTCATCTGGATGCCGCGCGCCTTGACGCCTTTGCAGGGCATGTCCGCGGTTTGAAACACCTGTTGGTTGACGCGCTGGCGCTTGACTTTCTTGTACTTGACGTAGATCGCCTCAGGCTGCGTGTCGGTGAACAGCAGGATCCGGGATTTCGGCATGGTGCAGGAGTATTCCTTGTTCAGAATCGAACCACCGAACGAGAATTTCTTCATGTAGGTCACGAGATCGTCCTGGTAGATCATCAGGAATTCCCGGTCACGACTGGCCTTGGCGCAATAGATCAGGTCCTGGTCCACGAACAGCTTTTCCGGCGGCGGGATCACCTTGTAGCGGCCGTCTTCCCAGACCAGCAAAAGCTTATCGTGGGATGAGCAGTGCATCAGCTCTTCGCCCTCGATCTTATAGCCGACATACCCCTTTTCCTTGTCGTGCCGGATCAGCAGTTCTTTGGCGGTCAGCTTGCGGATCTCGATGTTTTCAAACGTTTCGATGCAGGTACGGCGTTCGAATTCAATGGCGTATTTTTTCAGGATGTTCTTGAGGTAGCGGATCGCGTATTTGATCAGGCTCTTCAGGTTCTTTTCCACTTCGGCCAGGTCGGTCACGATCTTGGCGATGTCGTCCTTGTTCTTCTGCATGTCGAACAGCGAGATGCGCTTGATCGGAATGCCCAGCAGCATTTCCACGTCCTCGTCGACAATGTCCCGGCGCAACTGGTCGCGGAATTGGTTGACGCCGTCGAACACTTCCTGTTTGACCGCTTCGTAGGTCTCGCATTGCTCGATCCGCTTATAGATCCGGTTTTCGACAAAGAGCTGGATCAGCGATTTGCGATGGAGTTCGTCCAGCAGTTTGCTTTTGGCCAGTTCCAGTTCCTGTTTGAGAATATCGACGAGTCGTTCGGTGTTGTAGCGCAGCACTTCGTCAACCGTCATTTCGCACGGCCGGTTGTCTTGGATAACGATCATGCGGCACGAGATGGATACCTCGCATTGGGTGAAAGCGAAAAGGGCTTTGATTGTCTTGTCCGGATCCTGCCCCACCGCCATCTTGATTTCGACCTCGATCTGTTCGGCTGTGTAATCCTTGATCGAACGCAGCTTGAGCTTGTTTTTACGCACTGCGTCTTCAACCGATGTGATGAGATGGTCCGTGGTCACGCTATAGGGCAATTCACGCACGACCAGCGTGTTTTCGTTTTTTTTCTCGATCACGGCGCGCACTTTGACTTTGCCGTTACCCTGTTCGTATTCCGAGGCGTCCATGACGCCGCCCTGCTGAAAGTCGGGCAGGATTTCGAACGGCTCTTTGCGCAGGATCGCGATCTGGGCTTCGATCAATTCGCCAAAATTATGCGGCAGGATGCGCGTCGAGAGACCCACGCCGATGCCCTCGGCGCCCAGCATGAGCAACAGCGGCAGCTTGGCCGGCAGCGTGACCGGCTCTTTGCGGCGTCCATCATAGCTCGGAATGAACCGGGTTAATTCCTTGTTGAAGATTTCGTGCCGGGCCAGGTCGGTGAGACGACACTCGATGTAGCGCGAGGCCGCGGCCGGGTCGCCGGTGAAAATGTTGCCAAAATTGCCCTGGCGTTCGATCAGGTAGCGCTTGTTGGCCAGCGTCACCAGCGCATCGCCGATGGACGCATCGCCGTGGGGGTGATACTGCATGCAATACCCGACAATATTGGCCACTTTGATGAACTTGCCGTCATCGTTTTCGTGCAACGAGTATAGGATCCGGCGCTGCACTGGCTTGAGCCCGTCATCCAGGTCCGGGAAAGCGCGGTCGCGGATTACATAAGCGGCGTATTGAAGAAAATTATCGTCGATTAGCGCCTTGAGCGGTCCATCGTAGCTGGTGATGGGTTTGTGCGCGTGTTTGCGCCCGCTCTGGTCTGGTTTGACCGGTTGCGGCGCTTCTTCGTTAAAGAACATTTGCTGTTGGTCATCGCTCATGAAGCCTCGTCGACTACAAGATAATCCATGATGTAATTACGTCGTTCCTGAGTGTTTTTGCCCATATAAAACTTTAAAAGATGCGGGATCGACGTTTGATTGTCAACTTCAACCTTGGATAAACGCATGGTTTTGCCGATGAAATGCTTGAATTCCGAGGGCGATATTTCGCCCAGCCCTTTGAATCGCGTGATCTCGTGGCTTTTACCCACCTTTTCCACGGCTGCGTCACGTTCTTTCTCCGAATAGCAATAGATGGTTTTCTTTTTGTTGCGCACCCGGAACAGGGGCGTTTCCAGGATATAGACATGGCCCGACAGCACCAGCGATTCGAAAAACTGGAGGAAAAAGGTGATCAACAGGTTGCGGATGTGCAGCCCGTCGACGTCTGCGTCCGTAGCCAGGATCACCTTGTTGTAGCGCAAATGTTCGATGTTGCCCTCGATGTTGAGGCAGCGCATCAGGTTGTACAGTTCTTCGTTCTTGTACACGGCCTTGCGCTCCATGTCGCAGACATTCATGGGTTTGCCCTTGAGCGTGAAGATGGCCTGGCTGCTCACGTCGCGGCAACTGGTGATGGAACCAGCCGCGGATTGACCTTCGGTGATAAAGACCAACGATTCTTCACCGCGTCCTTTTTTAACGTCGTAATGGACGCGGCAATCCTTGAGCTGGGGGATGCGCAGCGACGTGGCTTTGGCCAGTTCGCGTGCTTTTTTCTTGACGCTCTGCAGTTCCTTGCGCAGTTTCTGGGTGTCTTCGATCTTGAGCAACGCCTGCTCGGCCGCTTCCGAGTGGCGGTGAAGCAGGTCAACGGTCACGTCCTTGATCTTGGCCACCAGGTCGCTGCGGATTTCGCTGTTGCCTAGCTTGTTTTTGGTCTGGGACTCGAAAATGGGCTCTTTGAGCCGGATCGCTATGGCGCCGACCAGGCCTTCGCGCACGTCCTCGCCGTCGAATTTCTTTTTCGAGAATTCGTTGAACGCCTTGAGAATGCCTTCGCGAAACGCGCTTAAATGGATGCCGCCATCGTTGGTGTACTGGCCGTTGACAAACGAAAGGTAGGTCTCTTTATAACGGTTCGTATGGGTAAAGGCCATTTCCAGGGTTTTGCTGCTACAGTGCAGCACGGGATAGAGCCCTTCGTCCTCGATGTCGTCTTCGATCAGGTCGCACAAGCCGTTTTCGGATTTGAATGCCTGGTTGTTGAACGTGATGGTCAGGCCTGAGTTGAGATAGGTGTACAGCTCGATGCGTTTGACCACATGATCGGTGTGAAAGCTGAAGGCGTTGAATATTTCCGGGTCAGGCTCGAATTTGATGAAGGTGCCGTTGTGTTCGTCGCTGGTCTTGCCGCGTTTTTCCTTGATCAGTTGCCCCTGCTCGAACATGGCCTCGGCATAACGGCCGTCGCGATAGCTGCGCACGGTGAAAAAGCGGGAGAGCGCATTGACGGCCTTGGTGCCGACGCCGTTCAGCCCGACGCTGAACTGGAAGACATCGTCGTTGTACTTGGCGCCAGTATTGATTTTGGACACGCATTCGAGCACTTTGCCCAGCGGAATGCCGCGCCCGTAATCGCGCACCGAGACCACACCGTTCTCGATGCCCACCTCGACGGTGTTGCCATAACCCATGATAAACTCGTCGATGGCATTGTCGATCACTTCTTTGAGCAGCACGTAAATACCATCGTCATAATGTGTGCCGTCGCCGATCCGGCCGATATACATGCCGGTCCGCTTGCGGATATGTTCCAGCGAAGACAGCGTTTTGATTTTGCTCTCGTCATAATTATGCTCTTGCTGTACCATAAAGCCCCTGTTCTTTCACGGAAAATTGGTTAATTATTGTTCAGTTTAACACAATCTTCATATAACGTCAATTCGAATTCAGCGACGACAACTTTTCGGACTTACAAATTCTCCCCACGCCATGCTGGCCGCTGCCTGCTGCCGTGCGAAATCGATGGCCTGCTGTTTGCCGGGCGCTACATTGCCGGCGCCCACGACGTACACGCTGCTTGCCGCGTCACCGGATCGGGCCATACGTTATAGGTGTTCAGGATTTGCCCAGGCTTTTACGGATGTCGTCCTCGCTTAGGTCGTCCAGTTCCGCAAATAGATCGTCCAGTTCATCGTCGGTTTCCAACGCTGGGTCGGGTTGCGGCTCTTTTTCACCGGGCAGCAGTTTGGCCAGCCGTGTGGTGAGTGCCTCGACGGTTGGGTAATCGAACAGCAACGTAGCGGGTAAAGCCTGGCCCATGGTCTTTTCCAATTTGTTGCGCAGTTCCACGGCCGCCAGCGAATCCAGGCCCAGGTCAAACAGGCGGTCGCGCGGGCCGACCTGGTCAACGGATCGTATGCCCAGCGCCTGGGCCACGGCCGCCGCTTCTTCGGCGGACCGCACAAGCTGCACACCGCGCTGCCCGTCATTCGTTTTCATGCTTCCTTTGCCGCGGCCGCCCGCGTGGATCTGCGCCTTGACCACCGCCAGCGGCCCGCCCAGCTTTTCGAACGCGGCGGAGGCCTC
>CAZOLK010000224.1:0-9204 GCA_964580325.1 uncultured Verrucomicrobiota bacterium
GGCAAGCTGTCTGGTTTCGCCGGCGAGGGGCTGCGCGGACCAGCGCCAATGCCGCGGCTGCAGGACATGGCGCGGTTGGCCGGGCAGCAGGCCCAGATCCGCCAGAAAGCCGAAAACGTGAGCCTTAACCTGCGGCGCTACAACCTGCCTTCCGGCGACCTCGATGTGGCGGTCAAGTCCATGCGCCGCTTTGAAGAGGCGGCCGAGGCCGGTCATGGTTTGGCCGTGCGCCAGGCCTACAGTCGTGTGGTCGATGCGCTGCATGCCTCGCGTGAAGCTGTGCGTACCGAGGCCGGTCTGCACCGCGAGCGCTCCAAGCTGCCGGCCTGGAAAAACGAACAAATTCGCATGGGCCTGCGCGAAGGTACGCCCCGCGGCTATGAAGAAATGATTTCGCGCTATTTCCGCACATTGGCGGAAGGCGGCGCACCTCGGTAGCATGCACGACTACGCCCGTAACCTATTCAAAACCAACCACCAATGACATCGATACACACCGATATGAAAAAACACAGGAACATGCTCATCGGTGTTTATCGGTGTTATCGCTGTTTTTTTGGTTTACGATATACGAACCGAAGTGATCTGATGAACGGGACAGACCCTATATCGAACTTGGTAATTTGTACGGTGTGCATAATGATATGTATCCTGGCGCTGACCTCCGCGCTGGCGCAGGAAACGATACCAACACTGGTTGCCAACGGTGGGTTTGAACAGGCTGATCCGGAAAATGACGCCAGGCCTGCTAACTGGGACATGCCCGATGGACTGGGGGTGCAATGGAAGGCCAGTGGCGATGCGGAACATGGCAAAGCCATTTGCATCGATACCGCGGTTTCGGAGCAGGACATGGTGGCGCAATGGAACAAGAAAGGATTGGACCAATGGGATATCCCCGAACCGGCAGCCGGCCCTATCGCGGCCACGTACGGGTTGTCCTATTACTCCATGCCCATGCCCATAGCCACCGGACAGGCTTACCGCATCTCGTTTGCCTTCAAGACATCAAAAAAGGGCGAGGGCGGCAAGGTCTGGGTGCGCTGCTACGGCATGTTCCGCGGCGAATTGCGTCGGCGCTACGAGACCCAGGTTTTCTGCCGGGTGGAAAAGGCAGATACCTGGACCCACTTTTCGCAGTGCTTTCACCCCACCAAGTTTTGGCCCGAGGTGACGGAAATGAAAGTCATGCTCTACGCCTACTGGCCGCCCGGCGAATACTGGTTCGACAACATCGTCATCGAGCCGGTCTCCCTGGAGGCGTATGACCAGGACCGCAAAAAAAACTGGCCCCAGCACTTTAAAAAATGGCGCAAAGGCCACGATCCGGTCAGCGGCAAGACTAAGAAATCCAAAACGCTAGAATGATTGACTTGTCACGGCTGGGGTCGGTCAAGCCCCATCGAGCGGCCAGCGCTTTGATCGGTTGGGTCAGGTCGCCCAGTATCTCGGCCACGCTGCTCAGGCGGTAGCACATGCCGAATTTGGCAAAACCCATGCCCATAAGCTCCGTGAAGATCCGCGCGAACCTGGTGCGGCTCATGCCGCATGCAGCCGTGGCGCGGTTGAGCGTTACCGCACGGCGGCGTTTGAACAGCAGTTTCAGTGCCGGATGAATCGCTTCCGGGACCGTGGTCCGGCGAACTGATTGGAACTTGTTTTTTTTATATTGGCGAAGCCTCCAAAGCACAGACGCAAAAACAAGCTGAAAATTTCTTATTTTTTCGTGTCTCAAAGTCCGGGTGTGTTGAAACATATCAGTATAATGCGCAATACGTTTGTTTAAAAAAGAAAATCGTATGACGCCGAAAAACCTGAACCTGAAAGCAATCGAAAACAATTAGAGTAGGAGCTGGAAACATGAGTAATCGCTTTATGATGACACGGAAAATCGTGAACCGCCCGGTGTTCGCGCATTTTGCGTTCGGGATGGCGCGCCGTCTGCCGATCGGCCTGTTGTTATGTGTCCTGGCCGCAACGCCAAGCGCTGCGGAACTGCCGTTTACGGCCGTTTGGGAAGCAGGACCGTCCTTAACGGTGAATACAAATCGTTTGAGACGAAAAACCCAGACATCGCTGGCCCATGGCGATTGGTTGTTCACCTATTACAACGACATCGGCGGGATACCGCAGGACTGCTGGAGCATTCTCTTTGACGCGACGACGAATGCATGGCGCCTGAATCCGTGCGGTGCGCCTGATAATTTCATCTATAACTGCAATGAGTCCTGCCCATTATCGGATAGCCGTGTTTTGTACGCCGGGCAACTGATGTGTATTAAGCAAGCCTATCTCTACGATATCGAGTCCAACACATGGACACGCGCGGCCAATATACCCTTGCCCAGTGAAATCCAGATGGGCGATCTGTTCGCTCGATCAAACGGGGAGGCTTTGTACCATGCCATAACTACAAGTTCCAAAGCCTATCGTATTTACGACTCGATCAGTAATAAATGGAGGACCGCCAACATAGAATTGCCGCTAACCTTAACTGAGAGCCTCGTGCTGCCCGATACGCGTATCTGGTCCTGTGCCAACGCCGGTTATATCGATTGTTTTATCGACCTCGACCCTGATAGCTTGACCTGGGACTTGTTAGGCGTTGCGCCGAGCGATGTCGCGCTAATCGATTTTATGCATGAAAAAAATTTAGCGCGATGGAATGACAGTCTGGTTTATACGTGCAGGCCTAATACCAATACGACACGCATTGAAAAGATCAATCGGGCAGGCGAAACCAGCGTGCTGGGCACAAGGTCGGAAAATGATGCCGCCTTCCTCCATGCAACGCTGTTGAGCTTTAATGCCGCAGGACGCGACTGGCTTGTGCAAAGCTATCGTATCAATCCCACCACGCACGCTTTCAAGGTGTACGATGAGGATACCGGTAGCTGGGTGGATTTACCGAATTGCAGCATACCTGACATTCTCTATTATCATATTTGGAAATATGAACTTCCCGATGGTCTTTTAGCCTGCTGGATCGGGCAGAACGGGCTGGAGAGTGCGCGTTTGCGCATTACGGAACAAGGCGGCGGCGAACCGGTTCCCCCGCAGGTGTCGTCTGTATTGCCGGTCGCGATCAATTTGGACGAAGGTCTGTCGACCAACTTCTCGTATTCTGTCATTGGCGATATACCCACCAATGGCGTGGACGTGGTGGTGGAACGTGTTTCTGGCGACGGCGACATCCGGATTCTCGATGGCGCCCAACAACATATCGCATCGCGCTTCGAATCGAAAACAGTCCATGTGGTTGCTTTGCCCGACATCGATGCCACGGATGACCAGGCCATCCTGCGACTGTGCGTCTTGCAGGAAGGCGGCGGCACGGATCCCAATGCCCGCACTATTCCCGTGACTGTGCGCGACCTCTATGAAGTCAATTCGCATATGTTGGGCGATGTCAACAGCGATGGTTACGTCAATGCGTTAGATTTGGATGAAGTGGTACGCAATTTCGGCAAATCCACCAACGATTGAGGAGAAACCGTCATGATGCGAACATGGTTCATCTCGTTTTATGCTTTCGCTTGCCTATCGCTTGGCCTGTTGCTCGACGCGCAAGCGCAATCGCCGCGCTTGCGGTTGTCGGCGGACAAGACCAACGCCATGGCCGGCGAAACCATCACCGTGACGCTGTCGCTGGAGGATGCGCCGGCGTTTGCTTGTTGGGGTGCGGGGTTATGCTTGTTTTCGGACCAGATCGGGGTAGATCGACAACAGGCCGGCTTCGTGCCGGTCCACGTGCCGGACAGTCGAGCGCTGCTCGTTCCGGATGTACGATTCGGCGGCTATGCCTTCACCAATCATACGCTTGGTGCCTATCTGCTCGGTCGGATAACCGTACAGGCCAACGCCCAGGGCGACTACATCTTACGCGCTCCGTCCTATGATACGAACCAGCCCTTTGGCGCCATCCTGCTATCCTTGGAAGGCGATCATATAGTCCCTCAGGCCGATGCGTTGACGCTCGCCATTACGGGCGAGGTGCTGTGTGTCACGCACCTATCGAAGGTCGACGACGTCATGCACTTCGAATGGCGAGGCGGCGCTGACGGAGGAACCATGTACTTGGAATGCGCGACCAATCTGATCGGCGAGCCCGCGGCCTGGTGCATCGTCACGAATACGACACCGGCAACAAAGCATATCGAGGGTCGTATAGCGGGGGAAACACGACCATGGCTTTTCTATCGCCTTCGCCATGAATAGATTCGCAAGCCTGTCGGCAACTCCTTTATCATGTAAATAAAGGAGTTGCTCATTATGTGGGACTCGAACAATCGACCCAAACTGGCCAACGGCGTAGATGTCACCTGCGTAGACGCGTGAAAGCTCGTTGATGTTGGGGTCAAGCTCGGCCACAAGATGCGTGCCGTCCACCTGATGCTGATCGCCAGGTTCTCAACAGCTCCAGGACGTAGCCGACCGTCATGTCCGCGGGCATCGTCTCGTGATTCTCCAGCAGCCGGCCCATCCGGAAGCCTTCACGTCCCTGGGCGACGATGTCGACATAGTTTTCGCGGAACTTTCCGCCCGCGTTGCCGGTGGATGTGTCATGGTAGGCAATGCCCTCACAAGGTCCTCGAACTCGTGACCGAGGACTGCGTGTCGCCCCGAGGCGGTGTCCCACGCCTGAAATTCCAGTTCCCAGACGGGCACTGCGTCGGCGGGTTTGCGGCGGCTCAACGCCGCGATCATGTCGTTTTTCTTGTTCATCTCAAGCCTCTAACCGGGCACGCCGCGGCGCAACCCGTTCGACCGTTAGGTTTCAGTTCAATCTAGAGACCACATCGAGTTCCGCAGGAGTCGGGGTCAGACTGTAACAGGAGGGGGGCAGACTGTAAATATTAATTTTAACCCGCATCCAACCGTCGAGCCCGCTCCTCGATACGCTTCCGTAATCGAGCATCGCCATAACGATAAACGACCAGCCTCGCATTACCATTTTTCTCCAATATTTAATATTTACAGTTTGACCCCGTTTTCCGTTGACCCCGTTTCCCGTTGTTGTTGTATCCCGGTCGATTCGACCAGGGAATGTCGCTCATGATGTTTTTTTCGTGACGAAAGGGGCTCGGTGATTTTCGCGATCCTCCATGGCACACCGCATGCGATCAGCGGCGGTCCGTCGTCAAACGCAAAATAGCCGATTATTTTTCGGCGCTTCCGCACGATAATATCGACGCGCAGACTGATAGGAACTAAGTTTTTTCATATTGGCGAAGCTACCAAGCAAAGCGTACCTGGACCAATAGCGCCAGCAAGCAGCAACCCAGGGCAGGGCGCGGCCGGTTTGTTTTTCCGCTGGATTAACGGAATAAAGCGGATAAAACTTGCTTGTTTCATCAAAAACAGGTATTATTCCTTCAAACGATGAAAAGCAAGCCGCGGATATCGGGTCATCAGATGATGGAAGTCCTGCCGTTGTGGGTCATGCCCCATGACCAGGATGTGCACGGTATGCATACCCATGATTTCCATGAGCTGGTGTTGACCGTGGATGGTTCGGGCATGCACCATACCGAGGAAGAGGTATACCGGATCCAGGCCGGCGACGTGTTTGTCGTATTCCCGGGGCACAGTCATGGCTATAGCAATACCCACGGGTTACGTATTGTCAATATCCTCTACGATCCGTTGGAATTGAGTCTTCCAGTCATGGACCTGGGTGATGTGCCCGGTTATCACGCCATGTTTGAGTTGGAGCCCAAGTTGCGGCGTCGGAATGCGTTCCGGCATCATCTGAAGCTGGCCGCGGAGGAACTGAACCAGGCTGATGTACTGGCTGAACGCATGCGTCTGGAATTGACCGGTCGCGGTCCCGGTTTTTTGCACCAGGCCGCGGCCATGTTCATGCAACTGACCGGTTTCCTTTCGCGCTGCTACATGGCCATGCGCAACCGGTCCACTCGTTCGCTGGTCAACCTGAGCAAAATCCTGCACTATCTTGACGCGCACCATGACGAGGACATCCGCATGGAAGACCTGACCCGCCTGGCAGCCATGTCGGAGAGTACATTGCGCCGCACCTTCCAAAAGGCCACGGGTCAGAATCCTAGCGAGTACCTGATCCATTTGCGCATAGCGCGCGCCGCCGAACTGCTGCGCGACGACACCACCCGCGTCACCGAAGCCGCCGTGGCTGTTGGCTTTCACGACAGCAACTATTTCTCGCGAAAATTTTCTCAGATCATGGGCCTCTCGCCCAAAGCCTATCGGGAAAGAATGACGGAGGCTTCCAGCCTTTGAGTGGGGGGCGGCAGTTGGAAGTCAGAGTAGGAAGTTGGAGATAAGGTTTCGGAGTTATCAACTTGTAGTTGCGCCTCGGCGTGTGGCGGTAACTAAGCACGCGAAACGTGGCGGTCTGCTCCGGTGGTAGGCGAGGGCAGATGGTATCCCCTGACAGCGAAGTCGTGAACCCTAACGCAAGTGAACCCGATACGGCCTCGTTACACAATCGGCGGTCGGCCAACCTGCCGGAGATGGTTAAGCTTGAAGCAATACTTCGATTACGGATATTCGCGCAAGTGTTTCTGAGACCTTAACTGGTTCACTCAGCAATAGTTCAAAGGTTTTCTCCAACACCGCAGCCAGTGGAAATGCAAACCGCTGAAGGACGGCGAAAGCCTGTATGCAGGTCTATACCGTCTGGGATGGAAAATGCTGTAACATCCTATAAAGTGTTTTCGGGCTGTCCCGTGTAATGCCTTGCACCGAGGGCGATGAGAGATCCGTGTACTGGAAATCTGTACGCACAGATCGACGAGGGATTCGGGCTAACCCCCGGAGCTACTCTACTGGTAAAACAGCATGCTTCGCCATGCCACAAATATGGCAAAGATCAAGCGGTTGGCGGACTATATTGTCACTCCACAGTGACGACGCTTCCGCCGAAATAGCCCAACGATACGTTGTCAATAATCATGTAGCCATCCGTGGATTCAGGGCCTTGCCCATTGAATTTGCCGTGCCAGACTTGCAGATAGAGCCTTTGCAGCCGTTCGTAAGGAATGCCGGTGTTGACTTCCGCCTGTTTCTGGGCATTGCGGTAGAAGGCGAATCGTCCATTGCTGGAGATGACCATGCTCAACGAGACCGGGGTGGCATCGTTGGTGGCGACTATGCCTGAATACCAGAGGTCGGATTTAGCGCTTTCGCCTGTTCCGTAACATACCCATATCTCGCTGCCGGGTGAACTGACAGGTCGTATGCGCCACTTGATTTCGAACGAGTTGGTGCCCAGGTTTTCAGGGTCAACGCGAATGGGAACTGGCGTCAGGGTCATCTTGAATTCCTGGTTGAGTTGCCAGCGATGACCGTCATTGCCCCATACGTCAGCCACGGTCATGCCGCATCTGATTGCCTGGCCGGGTTGCATATCGATGTACATCGGGGAATCGTCTGCGCTTTTAGGCCAGAAACAAGCCTGAACCTTGTTGTAGATCGAAGGGTCGGCATTGCAGGGACCAACATAACAGTAGAATTGGTTGTTGGTGACGATGTAGGCATCCTCGGCCCAAGGCCGCGGATGGGTGACCCAGTCGTTGGATTCCACTCCGATGTTCACATAATCCCATCGCGTGCCGGGCGCCACGATCATACCGTTGGTTCCCGTAAATGTGTCTTGCCAATCCGTCACCTGGCCAGCCTGGGCAAGGCCGTTTAGTAAAAGGAACACCAGTAAATATGCCTTGATTATGTTAATACTAATCATATATAATTTCATAATAATGAGAGTATAGAAGGGCATTGCCGGATTTGTCAACCAATCTTCGAATATTTTTTTGGGCGCATTAATTGGAGATGCGCCCTGTTCTATTGAAGTTACAACCATTTGTTGCTGGCTTTGCTTGCGGAAAGCTTAGGGGCTGGACGCCCCTGCTACCAGCTTGCTTAAAGGAATAGTGCGTGTGTCAATGACTTGGTTCTCGATGTTGACGATACTAAACGTGATCTGGGGATCGGGCAGGGTGGTGTCGAAATCCAGCAGGCCGAAGGAGCATTGCGTGTTATAGCCCATGATGAATTCAGAGCCTTTGGCGTCTTGCATCAGACCATGGGTATGCATGTTGGTCAGGCGCGAACTCATCACTTCGTATAGATCATAGGCGCCGGGACGGGCGATCTTGCGCAGGTCGGTGCGATGCCGGTCCGCGGCCATGAGCAGCACACCGCTGATTTTGTTTGTGGCAATGTACGTGAAAATCTCCTCGCGCTCAGCTTTGAAGCCGTCCCAGGTATCCGGGCTGCGGTTCTTGACGCCTGGTGACCAGGGCACGGGAGAGGCAATCACTTTAAACGTGCCGTGCGACGCTTTCAGTGTTTCGAGCAGCCATGCTTTCTGTACTGGGCCCAGCATGGAGACGCGATCCTTGATCCGGCTGCGGTAGTAGCGCCCGTCGAGCAGGATGAAGTGCACGTCGGCTATGGTGAAATCGAACCAACAGCCGGGCTGCTCTTTGCCGCCGCCGTAGGCAACGTTGTTCCAGTTCTGCTTGAAGATGCGCCAGACCTCGGGTTTCCAGGGCGGGTCGTCGATCGCGGGGCCGGGTGTGCAATCGTTCATGCCAAAGTCGTGATCGTCGTAGATGGCATAGACTGGTGTGGTTGCGACCAGTTTGCGCCAGTTCGGCTGGCTCTGGCGCCGGTAATAGCAATAGCGCTGGGTCAGCAGATGGGTCGGGTCGTCGATGTAGACATTGTCGCCCAGCATCAACAGGGCTGTGGGCTTGCGCGCGGCGATCGTGTCCCACATCCGCTCATGGCGAACCACGTAACCGGCGCCGCCGCCGAATGCCACGCTGAATCGCGCGGGTTTAGCCTGGCAGGGTAGGGTGCGCAACAAGGCTGTCGCCCCGTTTTTCACGCCGTTGACCGTAACCTGGTAGACATAAGGTGTATCCGGCTGCAATCCGCTCACGGTCATCACCGCGGTGAAGTCGTCCTGGCTGCGCGTGCGCGCCGATGCGCTGAAACGCTCAGCCGTGGCAGTCTGTTCCGCGCCCGGATGTAGTTCGATGCGCACATCCGCCTCTGCCGCGGTGCGCACCCAGCATCGGACCGAGCTATCGGTCAGGCAACCGAGCATGGGACCGTGAACCAGGGGCTGACCTTTTTCGCCTAACCAGGTCTGATAAGCCTCGAGATTATGCAACGGCGCCATTGCAGTACGCGGGCCGGCTTGCAGGCGCGATA
>CAZOLK010000225.1:0-9176 GCA_964580325.1 uncultured Verrucomicrobiota bacterium
TTCGAACGAGTAGATCGCGTTGGCTGTGTTCATAGAGGAGCGTTGGGTCGAGTTTGAAGTTGAGCTCAAACACGCCGTGACGATCACAGAGGATTTCGGGATAGGTGTCATGTATGATCGGTTTTTCGTTTTCGACGATTTCCGGCCAGGAATTGGTGATTGCCATGAGGGTGGGGGTGGTGGGGACGACCTCGAGGATTAGGGTGTTGGTTATGCCGTAGAAAGCGCAGGTGACGATGTTTGTGCCGACGATGTCGGTGTGGATGTGGCGGAAGAGGCGGTTGGTTTCGTTGGGCAAGGTGCCGCCGGTCATGGTCCAGGAGGTGGGTAGGTCCTGTTCGAGAAAATGGGGGCGCAGGCAGGAATAGACCATGGCCATGCCTTCGTCCTGGCGTTCGATGATATAACGGTTGGTGCGGGAGGTGTTGTCGTCGAGTTGCACCACGTCTGGGGCGACGACATGCAGCTTGGTGTCCAACACGACATATTCGCGTGTCAGTTCGTGACCGCAGGAGACGCTGAGCTTGCGCGTATCGAGGATGTACGTGGACGGTTGTTCGAACTGGATGTAGCGTTGGTCGAAACCTTGCCATTGCTCTTGTACATTGCCATCCAGGCTCCAGGTGGGCCGGTTGCAGGGCCAGAGGCCGGGGAGCGTGCTGACGGCCTGGACGCGGTTGCTGGCGGCGACGTGCAGGTAGATGGGGTCGGGTGCGGCGGTCATCTGGTGTAGATTGACATCCTCGCAGAGCAGTTGCTCCGCCCTGACCACGAGTACGTCGACGGCAGCGCTTTGCTGGTTGAAGGTGAGGGAGACCTGATGCGGGGTGGTCGGGTCAGTTGTTATGGCGTCGAATGTGTGGGTCAATTCAGATTGCTTGGCCAGTGCTTGCGCATGGTTGACGAACCAGATGACGTCGTGACGGGGAAAGTGATGGTCGTCGTTGTATATATCATCGGCGTTGATACGAAATTCGAGGGGGTGTTTCCATTCGGCGATGGGGGTGGGATTGGCGGCGTTGGTGTAGTTATCCATGCAGGCGGTGATGTAATCGATGCCGTGGAGTTGGCTGAAGCGCAGGAGCAGGTTGTGTGTACGGTCGCAGCGGATGGTTAGTTCATCGTCGCGGGTGACATGCATGGTTATGCCGCCGCCGCCTTTTTGAAAGAGGCGATGGGGTACATCGTACAAAGGCAGGTTGGGCACATTGTCGAACATTGCGAGCTTGCCCTGGAATTCGTAATCGTAGTTTTGTGCGATGTAGAGGGTGGTTTTGGTCATTGGATCCGGTACGGGCAGTTTGCCTGTGAATTCATCAACGCGATACTCAACATGATCCAGTTGGCAGGCATACATCTGTCCTGCTTTACTGCTTGTGCCGCATCTGGCGGAAATCGGGTACGGGCCTTTCGTGTTAAACAACAGGGAGCATTGGTCCTGATCAATGAACTGCCCGTCATTGATCACCGGTTGACCGCCTGGCCAATCCCAACTGGTTGGCGTAACGAATAAGCTGTAGGAGCTTCCCTGTTCGACAAAAAATTCTTGGTTATGCATATCCTCACGAATGGTGTTCATGTAGGGCAGCAGCGAGCGCATTTCCTGGTAGGATAGTGCGCGGTTGAAGATCATGACTTCGTCGATGATGCCATGGAAGCCGGCTAGGCCATCGGCGCGGCCGCCGATGTGACAGGTGGTTGGGCAGGATGCGGGCGGGTCGATCCACCACTGTTTCAGGTCGATATAGTCGATGTAATCGACCAGTATACGCACCATGTCGTTGTGCACGACGACGAAGACCGGCTGCAATTCGCGGTATTCCGGCAGCAGATGCAGCGCTGTGGAACGGGCCGTGCGCGAACCGGCGCCGTGGACTTCGATTGCCTTGCTATAACCATCCAAGACGATTTCGTACCCTGTCTCGGCGTCAGGTGCGGGCTTGGATGAAAACAGGGTCATCCGGTTGGTTGTTTCATGCTGGAGCCACATCATTATGGTCCAGGAAGGGCCCAGGGGTTGTGCGGTTTCATAAGTGACGCTGTTGGCGCCCGTGAAATAGAGGGCAGAAGTATTCGTGGGCCAACAGCATTGGCTGTGCAACCTCAGCGGATTGGAAAAAATGGCGAAGGCATTGGTGTCAAAACCGTTGGTGGTCCACTGCACGTGTGAACAGGTTGCGGTGACGGCATTGGTTGATTGATCCCGCGTGTGTGTGCCATCGCCTTCAGCGAAAGACCACCAGGCGACCAGGTTGTTGGTATTCTTTTCGGTAGGCCACGGCAATCCGTTTTCATCTTCCGGGAGGACGCCCTTTTCGAGTTTATAAACACCGACGACGGCCAGTTCCTCGGTGTCGTTCAAATCCGGATTGACTTCGCTTTCACCCGTGATCTCGGCGTGCCATATCTGGCGTGTCCGGCCAGGAACATAAGGCGGATCGTCCGCACCTTTGAGCACGACTTGATTGCCCTCCTGAGAAAGGATATCAAAGGCGCCGGCATGGAAATGTTCCAAATTCCATGTCGAGGGGGCAGGTTCGTCTCCATCATTGAATATGAGAAACGCTTTACAGGTAATGGTGTCACCTGCGGGGATGCGTTTTTTGTCCGCATCGATATAGTAGTCGGCAACGCAGTATGGGGCGTTAACGACATTACCGCATTCAGCCAGGATTTCGAACTTGTGTCCGCTGTTATCCGAAAGCTGGTTGAAGAAGGCCTGGTAGTCGCATCCGTCATGCTGCGTGATGGTGGTTCCGCCCGGGACTGTCACTGTAACCATGTCACAGTGGCCAACGGGATCGGTAACGACCTGGAATTCGCGGTGGCTGTGATACGGCACCAGGGCCGGGATGCCTTCGATACGGTCGACGCCGACGACGATGGCTTCGGCCAGGATGGCGACCTGGCTGGGTTCGCACCAGCCTAACAGGCGAATGTCGGACATGTAGGGCCAGGCGTTGACCACAAACTCGACGGCTACAGGGCCTGGTGTTGCGGTGGGTAAGTCAGGGGTGATGAGTCCGGCGCCATGGTCATGAAATTCGTCTTTTTGTATAGACCATGTCGCCATGATTTTATGGGTGAGATCGACTTGCTCATACATTGGTGGGCGATAGCAACCTGGTTGGAGGGGGACATAAGTGAGTTTTCTCTCCAGTTGTGCGTCCCGCATTTGTGCTTGTGCTTCGAAATGTACGTTTTCGAAGCGCTTGACGCGCAAATCGTCGTTGGTGATGGAGACGGCAATGTTGCCGGGATTGATGCAGTTATAGCCATTGGTGACAGGTCCTTCAAATATGCAGTTCTGGACCACTTCTACGCGGTGGGTCAGGATGATGCTGTTTACATCCAAGCAATTCCATAGTGACCAGGTGGAAATATACCAACGGATATCGTACATGCCAAGGTGTTTTGTGCGAAAGGGAACCGTGAAACCGTGCCCTTCATAATTTTCCGGTCCCTCTACTTCCCAGTGCGACGCCCAGGACATTCCCAACCAGCGCTCCCATATTCCGTCCAGACTGTTGTCGTCCGGGGCTACCCAGTGCAAGGTCCAGGCATTTTCCAGCCTGTGCTCCCATATGTGGTCCAAAACATCACTGCATGATGATTCCAAGACGATGGATGCGAGTAGTCGCATGCCCAGAGTGCCTGCATAGGCGGTGAAATAGATGTCTCTTGCATACTGCTCGACTTCGTAAACTCTGGGATAAACGATGCCATGAACGTTGCCGGTCTCCAAACAGGTTACATCAATTTCGACGACTTCAAAACAATTGGTCTCCTCTACTATAATCAGGCTGGTGGACAAGACCAGTTTCTTCTCGTCGGGGCAATCGTTTTCTCCTCGGGCGGTGGCGGTGAAAGTTACAGTGTAGATCCCTGAGGTCAGTGACGGCAGTAAAGAGATGGATGTTGCTTGCCCGATGCCGCCGGCATCGTTGGTTTCCGGGCCATCGATTGCCCAGGTCCATTCGATACTGACATCAGGTTCCTCATAAATGGTGTTGACTATGCTATCGCATACGCAATAACAGGTGTTGTCGAGGGAATTGGTGGAGATGGTGATTTCTAACAGGGCCCCGGCATAATTGGCATCAGCAAAAAAAACGTATTCATCAATACTCACAACAGGGATGTTGGTACTTTCAGGATCAATGAAGTCATCATAAGGACCACCCCAGAGACGTGCGTCATCAAAACCACCTTCGGCAACACACTCAATATCGATGGTCACATCGGATAGTACACAGAAACAACGTCGCGCGACTCTGTAAGTATCTACCAAGTGCCATTGGTCGTAATCCGGGCATTTGTTTGTGTCGTACTCTATTGTTACGCGACACCAGACTTCATAAGTTTTGTCTAATATATCCGTGGGCGCCTGGATCGTGCTTTCGAAATGAGTCGGTCCCACCTCTGTCTGTTGCATGGATTTATCTGTTCGCAATATTTCTGGAATGATCTCTTCCCTGATTAGCCATGCGGTCTTGATGTCAGGAACCACTTGTGCCTGGTCCTTGAACTCTTCGATAGGACAGTGGTCATAATATGTAGTGGTGGTCTTGGTCAATTCGGCGGCCGCTTCGACTGTGACCGAATATTCGAGCACAGCGCACTTGGGGACAGCACCGTTGTGCTGGCCGTTGCAGGTAAAGTCGATCTTCTCTATGACGACTTCGCAGTTGGTGGTTATTTCTTTCCCGGTTACAATACATGGATTATCCGCGGCGTGGGCGTGATGGCTCAGCACGCCCAACAGCAAAGTGGTGTATACTATGTTCCAGAGCTTCATTTTCATTTGGTTCACCTATGTTTTGATTAAAGCTTTTCTTTTGCGTCAATCGATTGCAGCACTACGCGCACTGCTTTTTGCAGTAAGGGGTGCTCATGCCGCGTCCACTCCTGGATCAAGGTTTTGTCTCTGGTCATCTGGCCCAGCTTGGCGATGGCCGTGGCGCGCAGGAGTGGGTCTGTTTCGTTATGTATGAGATTTTGCAAACATGTCATTGCCTCTTTTGTGTCGGTTAAGGCGCAGGCGGACAGGGCGGCGATGCGGCTGGCGGCATTGGCCTTCGGGTTGGTAGCGAGGGCCAGGGCTTTGGAGGATAGGTGGCGAGTGTCGATGGCTAGTACCGAGTGGGGAGTGGCTTTTGGGGAGTGTTGGGGGTTGGGTGATGGGGGTTGGGTTTTGGCGATGTCGGTCAGGCTCAGGAGGGCGGCGCCGGGCAGAGTGGAGTCGATTTGGTCGGTGGCTTGCCAGAGGGTTTTGACGAGTTGTTGTTTTTCGCGCTGCGGAGCTTTAGCGTGCCAAATGCCCATGTGTTGTATGGCGTAGTTGCGCCAGCCTTCCAATTGGGTTGCGTCCTGGTAAATGGCGATCAGAGTCTGGGTCAACCTGGCCGGTGGTTTGTGCTGAAGCTCCAGGATGTTGAGGATGTCGTTGCGCAGCGGGATTTCGCCTTTTATTTCGTTGCCGTGGATGAGCGTGGGCTGTTGGAGGTAGAGGAGCAGGGCGTGTATTTCATCGCCGGTCAGGTGGTTGGAGAGGGCGCGGGCTTGGGCGAGGCGCTGGGGAAAGGGTTGGCCGGGATCGAGGATGAGGGCCAGGGGTGCGGGAATCGCGAAGCATGGTTTGGGAAGCAGCGCTTGGGCAGCTGTGGATATGGCAGCCGTGGGTATGGGCCGGGATGGGTTGGGGTGTGATGGGTTGGGTGGCTGTGCAGGGGTACGCGGTTTTTCGGGATGGACAAGGTGTGCGCGGGGCGCGGGCATGGGACGCCACAGGACCACGGTCGTGACCGCCGCGGCCAGGGCCAGGGTGACCAGGATGCCGAATGTTTTGCGGATGTTCATCAGCGGTGCACTCCCAGGTAATCGTCACCCTGCCAGGCTTTGAGCAGGTGGCAGATGGACCAGGCATTGTACTTTTTGACTATGTGAACGCGGCATTGGCCCAGGTTGTTGAAATCCTGGGCGGTCAGGGTCAGGTAGCGGGTGTTGTTTTCGATGAAGGTCATGCCTGATGAGAGAATGGTGCATTCCAGGCGCACGTTGTCGCAGAGCGGCCGCTGGATTACGAGCATTTCGACTTTGACCTGGTTTTCACCTACATCCGTATCGCTGGTGTTGGAGATTTCGATGTCGTCGGACGAGTAGACTTTGAAAGGGTCGATGCGCGTGCTGTCCAGGATAGGCCCCTGGTGTCCGAGCCGGGCTATGGCGTAGCCGGGTTGCAGTCGATGGGCGGTCAGGTTCAGGCTATGGTCCTGGTCGGTCGTTGTATGGCTGAGGTGTGTGTCCATGACGATCACGGCCTGGGGCGGCAGGTTGGTATTTGTCCAGGTGCGGGTGTGTCCGAGCCAGCAGGCCGGGTTGGGATTGAAGGTGCCGTCGACCACCTCGACCTGCCATTGCCAGGATCGCTGGTTCTTCAGGTTGATGCCGCGGATGATGTGTGTTCCCGGCTGGTTGAAGACCAGGGGCAGCGCTTCATTGCTCTGTACATCCATGGGCGGTTCGTCGTTCACTTGAATGCGGACCGGGATGGTGCGGCGCGGATTGGGATCCACTTGCAGGAGCAGGGTCGCGCCTTTGCGCAGCAGGTGGGGTGCATCCTCGGTAGGGTTGCAGATGTTCATGGGGCTCCAGACCACATGATGGACATAGGAGGTCCAGCCATGGCAGGCGTCGAGTGCGATGGGCACGGGTTGCAGTGGGGACAGGTCTGCGTCGGCATACCAGAGGCCGTCAGGACCCATGCCAACGGGTAGTTCGGCACCGGACGCGGATACGCTGAATGTATCGTGGAACAGGGTGTATCCTTCGACGCAGAGGGGTGAGAGATGGGATATGGCCGGCGGTGGCTGTATGCGCAGACATTGCTTTTTCCATTGCTCGACCCAGTCGATGCGGCCGTCAAAATCGCTGTCGCGCCCACCTTTCATCACCAGGTTCAGGGTATGGATGTTCAGGGTATGGGTGGGTGGCGTGGCGTCGACCACTTTGAGACGCAGTGCGTGGACATCGGCGGGTAGAAAGGGCAGCATGAACCAGGTCGTGGACGGGCTTTCACGCGAGGAGGTCAACGTCTGGTAGCCGCAATGGATGCCGTTGACGGTCAGGCGGAGCAGGAACTTGGCGGATTCGCCGGACCGATGCGCGTTTTCGGCGAAAACGTTCAGGGCGTAGAATCCCGGGGTTCGCACGGGCAGGGCGTATTCCAGCCAGCCGCTCAGATCACGGGCGATCGCCGTGTTGCCCTGGGTTTCCCATAATCCCAGTCGATTGGTGAATGCGGCGCCGGGAATACTTGCGCCAATACTGAAGTCCGGGACTGCGAACAGACCGGTGAACTCGTTGGTCGTCGGGTCGGTGAACAGGAGCATGACTTCGTCGCGGTCGGACACGTTGTCGCCATCGCTGTCCGCAAGCCATGGATTGGAGCCGGCGCGAAATTCCTCGAGGTTGCTCAAGCCGTCGCCATCGGCATCGCGGTAAGGATCGTTGTTGTCCCAGGGAGCGAGTTGATATTGGCGCTCCCACCAGTCGCCCATGTTGTCGCGGTCCATATCGTAGGGCAAGAGGTAACGGGCTGGAATGACCTTCTCTGGTTTGCCTGGCACACGGACCTGGACGCGCAGTTGGTCGTGGCGATTGGCGCCGGCTTTATGCAGTGCCTCGATGTAGTAGTATTGTCCGGCCTGGAGCGGGATTTTGCGCGTCCTGGTTTTGGATCCGCTGGACGCGAGGGTGATGGTGGGTTCAGGGCGGTCGCTGTCGGGATTGAACAGGAGCAGGCCGCAATCGCGCGCTTGGAGGCTGAACCGGTACTCGCCGGTGACCGGCGCCAGGAAATAACCGCGCAAGCGCGCGCCATAATCGTTGTCCCAGTCCCGCGGCGTCTTGAACAGGGACAGGGTCTGGATCAGATCCGGGGCATGGGGATAGGCCGGATGATTGGTCAGGTCCGCGATCCGGGCGCCGGGCAGGTTTTGCCAGACCTGCCAGTCGACGCCGCCGGCGGCAGGGGGCATGGGCGAAAGGCATTCGCCGGGCACGATGTCTATCAGGCACTCGGGCGGCTGCCAGGCGACATGGACGTGGTCGCTGCCGAAATCCTCTTTGTGCAGCACTTCGATATAATAGTGTTGATCAGCATCGAGCCAGACGGGCGCGGATTGTTGGGACGGGTATTTGTCCCATTCCAGGTTGGAAGTGAAATCCGGCACGCTGGCGATGAGCTTTTTGGCGTGGGCCCAGGGCGCGTTGCCGGACGCGAGCCACAGTTCGGACTGGTCGTCGCTGGCGATCCAGAAGGTGTAGTAGCCTGATTGGGGCGCGTAGAGCGAGCCGCTGATGCGGTCGCCATAGAAATCGGCGATTTCGTCGGGCATGGAAAAGGCGGGGATTTGCTGGGAGATATTGGGATTGAGCGGGAAATCGTCGGAAGCGCGCAGGCCGGCCAGGCCGTAGTCGTTGATATTGGTCCAGACATCGCGTTGGGCCGTGCCTTCGCCGCCAAAAAAGGAAGAGAGGAAAAAACCGTCGATGATTTCGCGTTCACGGCTGTTGGATCGCCAGGCGACTTCGAGGTGGGCGCGGATGCCGCCGCGGTTCTTTTTTTGACGTGTTTCAATATAATAGCGTTGGCCTGCTTCGAGATAGACGGGCGCTGAAACCTGGCCCTGCATGATGTCCCAGGCTTCGACTGGTACTGGATTGGTGACCGCGGCGATACGTTGGCGGTCGGCCGGCTTATCGCTGGTGGGTGAAAGCCATAACTCGGCCGTATCGGCGGCGGCGATGGAGAAGGTGTACCAGTCGGTGACCGGCGGATGCAGGTAGCCGCGGAAGCGTGTGCCGAGGTAGCGTCCGTTGCATACGGGCAGGGAGAAGTTGTCCGCGTATTGGCTGGTTTCGGGGCGGAAAGGATAGAAAAAGTGATCGGTCAAGTCCTGAACTTCGCGGCCGGGACAATCGTTCCAGGTTTCCAGGTGCAGGCAGCCCTGAGCCAGCGGGGTGAGGTCCAGGTCGCGGGTGATCAGCACACGATCAACCATCATGCCGGCGTCCAGACCGGCAATCGCCAGGGTGTGATCACCGTTATCCAGCTTTTCAGTGATACCGGCGCGGACCCATTGCCAGAGCGCGTGGGTTGCGGCATCGGGCCA
>CAZOLK010000226.1:0-9162 GCA_964580325.1 uncultured Verrucomicrobiota bacterium
CGTGGACTGGATTGTCCAGCTTGCTATTGCCAGCTTTGCTTGGCGCACTCATCTTCATTTCCCAAAGCAGGCATACATGCCGATATCCGTTGATAGATTATTCATGCCACTCTTTGACGTGCCCGTGGAATACCTAACACAGAAAAAAAAAAAAAAAAAAATACTTTTTAGGGTGGATCAGGGGAAAAACGATAAGCAGGAGGGCGAGACGGTATCGAGCCGCGGTCTTTCCAGTGCGCATGCTGCCCTGATGTGCCGCATGCGTAGTTCGCGGCTCAGCACAGCTTCGCCCTCCACGCGTGCACTATAAAAAAGTGGATGCGCTTTAGTACCTCAAACCTTGAAAACCACTGATGATAGGGAACCGCGAATAAACGCGAATGGACGCGAATGGCTTCCTGCGCTGATCTGACCACTTCCAACGCAGGCGACCCCCGCAAACCCAAAAATAATATAACCACGGATGAACACAGCGCAGCAAAGCCGCAACCAAAATACTAAGGGATAAGAATTTCAAACCACCGATGAACACCGATTAACACCGATAATACCGCATTGCTTGATTTGCGGGAAGTAAAAATTAATATTGAGAATATATGAACAGTTCATTATTTTTAATATTTTGGTCTTTTGCCCGAGAACATCTTCCAGAACTCCCCATTCGCGTCCATTCGCGTTCATTCGCGGTTCCCCTCAATGTAGGGGTGACGATAGAAACGGAAATACATCGATACACCCCTTCAAAATTCAGTGCAGGGTGCGGGTTAATTCCTCAACGCGCAAGTGTTTGATCCATATGGGACCTTTTTGCTCGCGGTCTATGCGATTGACCAGGTAGAACCGCTGTTGCTCGCATTGCTGCCAGTGTTCGCCCTGGTACCAATGGACTCTGCTCCGGCCTTCACAGCTCAGCCGTTTCTCGAATACAGGTTTGCCGTCAGGGGTGCAGCCGGTTTGCAGACTGGTGTAGCTGAGTCGAACCTGGAGATCCTGGCCTTTGATTTTTCTGTTGTAGGGTTGCCGGCAAGCCTTGGGATAAGGATGGGGCGTGTAGATGGTGTCAGGTCGCAGGCCGCAATAGAACGAAGTGTGGTGTGTTCTCTCCAGGTCGATGTCCATGCGTACGGCCCGATCGTACGGCAAGTTCAAGGCTAGTTCCAGGCTGGTTTGCTTGTCGCCCGGCAGCACGATCAGCGCCGGGTCATCGGGTTGGTTGGCCAGGCGGCATGTTGCGTCGGTGACGATGCGTTCACGCAGTTGCACGGGCGTCAGTTGGACAAGGGTGTCACCTGGCTTGAAAGGTTGACTCGTCAGCCAGAAACCATGGGTCGCGTAATGGTCGGCGTAATCCTTGTAAAAGACGCCGCCGAATTTAGGCGACAACTCGCGACCATGGGACGGCATGGGCCGGCCCGGGTATGCGGTTCCCAGGCACAACCCCTGGCCCTGGGTGACATGCAACGTGTCGGCGCGGCTCAGGACCGAATGGACTTCAACCGCGCCGCGGCATACATCGACGCGTGTAAACGCGTTGCTGCTTTCCGCGATCATCAGAAAGAAATCGGCGTCTGCGGCGTCGATGACAGCGTGTGCCGTTGCCAGGCGCATGGGCCTGTCCGTCTTGACCACGCAAGCGCCGCGTTGCAACCGACCCGCGAAACCGCTGTGCGCGCCGGTGCGCAACCATGCGCTCTGCTCGCGCAACAGGAGCGTACATGCCGTGTCGCCGCGCAGCAGGACCTGCGCGTCTTTCCCCACGCGAACCTCTTCATCCGGCGCGATGGTTTGCCCGCGCTTTACCGGGCGCTCTTCTCCGGCGTGCAGCCTGTACACCGTAACGTTGCCGGCATGCGCGGCCACGATGAGCTGGGACGTTTTCCGGAAAGGACCGGCCACAACCAGCAGCCCGAGAGCCATGAGCGCCAGGGCCACGGCCCACGCCAGCCTGGTCAGCGGCAGTTTTGGTTTGAGCACGGCCTGTGCAATGGCCTGCACCCGTGGGTCTACGCGCCAGGGGGTGATTGGCTGGTACTCGCCCGATGCGGGCGGCATTGCGCCTTCAGCCTGCAAACGCGCCATGAGCAAGGCCATGCTCACCACCGCGCCGCGGCGTTCCAGGACCTGGCGCAGCTTGATCCGGGCACGGGCCAGGCGCTTCTTGGTCGCCTCCTCTGAACAGTTCATGTTGCGCGCCATCTCGCGACAGGATAATTGACGTAGATAATGATCCGTCAACACATCGCGGTCCCTGGCCTGTAAAGCGTTCAGCGCCTCGTACAGCCTGGTGCGGCTATCCTCGTCCATGGCATCTGTCTGAAACTCCTGCTCGTTGAAAACATGTTGTTCGCGCAACTTGCGTCTGGTTTCGTTGCGGACCAAGGTGCGGCAAACATTGTATCCGGTTCGATACAACCAACCGGACAAGCTGTCGTACTTCAGCAAGGTGTCTGCTTTGCGCCAGAGAATCAGGAACACCGTTTGAACGGCATCGTCGATAAGGTGTTCTTTGGCATAGAGCTGGGTTTCGCAAATGCCGGCGATAAAACCCTGGTATTTATGTATGAGGCTTTCGAAAAAAACAGTATCTCGCGTCTGAACATACTCTTCGAGCAAGGCGGCGTCGCTAAGCTCGTTCAGGCAAACGTCATGTTTCATCTTCTTCATCCAGGATCGATCCAATCGCAATGTCATTTGTTACAAATAAAAATAATTGCAAGAATCATAAACATGGGAAAGTGTATTGTCAAGCCTGGATGGGATGCATTGACCCTCAAAGGATGTTATTCTTGCGCAGCGCCTGATTCGCGTCCATGCGCGGTTCCATGAATCTTCACTTTTTTTGTCCCCCGGGCGCGGCTGACGGTCACATATTATAAAGCAATGCAGCAATAGCCATATTTGCTGTTTATGATTGTGACGCATAAAAAGAAAGAGATGATGCATGAAACGAGTTAGACGAGAGCCGTGGATACCAATTGCCGTGAACCTTTTCGTGATGGGAAGTGCGCTTGCGCTTGTGGCCAACGCCGAGCTTCCATTCGACGCCTGTTGGACGACTGCTGCGACGGTCCAGGGTACCTATGTAACGCACGAGTTGTTGCTGGAGGACGGCCGCTTGCTGATCAAAGTCAACGGCGGCGTCGGCGAGGGCTATACCCTGTACGATCCGGATGCGAATACCTGGACGCCCGTGCCCGATCCACCGGTCCAGCCGGTCAATTTTGTCTGGTGCCTGTCAGATGGCGGCCGGGTGTTCATCGCTGAATATGTTTTCCATTCCAAGAAATATTATGCCTTGCTCTATGACAGCGTCAGCAACATCTGGACGCGCTGCAAGGATCTTCCCAGCGATCTGCACATGCCGGTTGTTCATTTGCGGCCCGACGGAACCCTGTTCCTGCAAAGCGTCAAAGAGGCGGATCGCAAGAGCTACACGTACGATCTGGATGCGGACGCCTATACGGAAGTGGCTGTCGGCCATTTTGACCTGGATCCGGAGTATCTGCGACTGCCCCGGCTTAAGGCATTTCACCTTCCGGGGGCTGGGGCTGTCAAGGTGTTCGATCCCGAAGCGTATTCCCTGGTGCACCTGGACAGTGTGACGCATTCGTTGAATTACAGCGCCCAGAAGGTGTTGGCCGAGATCCGGGTTTATGTACGCGAAAAGGACTATAACAACGGTGCGATCATTGTGCATGCCGTCGATTTGTACGACGGCGGCAATGACGAATTCCTGTCCCTGGGAGCCACCACGGACGAACGTGGGCTGAGTGTGATCGGCGCGTCAGGGCGCGAGTATGTCGTTTATTGGAGTGCTTCCACCAACGGCGATGTGACGGCGCGGCTCTTTGACTGGAACACCAGCGCCTGGGTGGATCTGTCGGCCACCAATATGACTGGAACCATCAAGAAAAGTCTGAATCTGGACAAGGGCTTTCTGCTGTGGTCGCAGGATGGCTCGGACATCCGGTTTCTTAAATTGGCCGTCACCAATGAAGTGCCCATGCCGGCCCAGATCGCCGACGACCTGCCGGCCTCGGTGTCGCTCAACGAGGGCAGCGAAATGCAGATCAGGTATCATATCGTGGGCGCCATCCCCACCAACGGCGTGAACGTCATCTGCGAGCGCAGCAGCGGCGATGGCGATGCGCGGGTGATCGGCGGCGCGACCCATTCCCTCCATTCGTTGAGCGAGATCAGCGTGATGTCCGTCGCCGCCCTGACCGATGCCGACAGCCTGGACGATACGGCCACCTTGCGCCTGCGCGTAGTACAGGACGGGGGCGGCATGGATCCCCATGCCCGGACCATTGCGTTGACCATTGTCGACCAGGTCGAGGAGGCTTCGCACATGCCCGGAGACGTCAATACCGACGGCGTCGTGAATGCGCTGGACCTCGATGAAGTCATCGATCATTTCGGTCAGCAAAGCGGACAATAAACGAGGAAGGGACACGTCATGAAAACCACGCCATTCTTTTTCCCGATAGTGTTGTGCGCCTTCGCTTTCACGGCGGTCCGCGGTCATGCCCAGACCCGGTTGAACTTGACCGCGGACACCACCCATGCCGCGGTAGGCGAGACCATCACTCTCACGCTGAGCGTTGAAGACGCCCCTGCTTTCGCGGTGTGGGGCGCTTCCATCGCCAGTCCGACCAATGTGACGTTCAGCAGTGGTCCATCCACGGGCAACGCCCTGGAGTTTGTGCCGGATTCACGAGCGCAACGGATCCCGGATGTACGTTTTGGAGGATACGCGCTGACCAATCATGCGGCCGGCAGTTATATGCTGGGTCAGATCGCGGTTCAGGCCCATGCGCCGGGCGTCTACACCTTGCGCGCGCCGGCGTATGCGCCGGAAACGCCGTTTGGCGCGATCCTGTTGCCCATGGGCGAAGAACCGGTATGGCCGTTGGCGGACGACATCACGTTGAACATATCGGCAGCGGACTTGAGCCTGACGGGTATGCAACTCAGGACCAACACCCTGGAACTGAGCTGGCACGGCGTCACCAGCGGTCAAACCCTGTACCTGGAATACGCCACCAACCTGATGGCCACGCCCGTAAACTGGGCCACCTGTGTGACCATCGCACCGCCCGCACCCAGCGCCATCCATTACCAGCCGACCAACCATGCACCCATCGCGTATTACAGAATTCGAACCGTTGAGTAAGGGCGTGTGCAGCAAGTTGGCCATTTATGGCGCCAAGGAGGTCTCGAACGCGTAGGACAGCCCCTTTGGTGCGTAGGTTGGGCTCGTTCCAGCGTTTGTGTCTTGAATGTGGGCTGTTAGGGAGGCTTTGAACTTGCATAGGACGGGGCTAAGGAGCGGCTTCTATATTGGAAAGAGCGGATTGGCATCCCGCCCGTCAAAGGCCTGAATCGTGTGCATGAAAGAGGCGCTAAATGTACGAATTAAAGGAAAGCTTCCGGCTCTTCTGGAATTATAATAAAGCCCTTGCCCTTATTGGGCCAGATGGTATTTGCAAAAATCTAAAACCACCTCTCTTTCATGTACTTGGGGAGCTACCTGAGCCTGGGTAAGCCCTTAAATTTGCTGAAGAAGCTGTTTTTGTGGCCCTTTCAATGAAAACATCTATATCATGTTGACGAATAATGCATTTTTTGTATAGTTGGTGAACCTATGCAAAAGATTTCAGCCGCCTCGTGCTGGTCCGCACCCTCTACACCTCCATGAAGGATTCCTTCCAGCGCGGACGGCTTTTCTTCGATAAAACACGCGACGTCTATCTCGATCTCCCGAATCTCGATATTCTACCCAATGCCTGCAAGGCTTATGAAGAAGCCATCTCGCATTTCGAGGACAGGGAAACGTTCCTCAGTGCCTACCACGAATTCCTGAAAGATGCCATCCTGATCTGCTACAGTTACGGGCGCATGGATTTTGTCAACCGCCTTTTCGGCCGGCTGCATGAAATCTACCCCGATGAACGCCCGCGTTCTCTCGATGAGGTGCTCAAAGAAGGCTCAAATCGTGCGCGCGACGATCTGGAACGCCACGACCTGGTGGCCATGATCGAGGGCGCTCTGCTCAGCGAATTGCTGTTCCAACGCCAGGGGCGCAATGCCGAAGCCAGTCAATTTGCAAAAAATGCAGCCTTCCTTTGGAAGCATTATACGGACGACCGTGCCTCGGATCCTATGTATCTTGAACGTACCGGCTTGCCGCCTCTCGATATTTTCCGTGAATCGGCCCGCTCCCTGTTCGATTTCTACAAGCTGGGTCAGCCATGAACGACACGGACCTCATTCTCGACCGGACGACGGCCTGCCTTATGCGACAGGAATGGCGGCGAGAAAGGCGGAGCTTGGTCTTCACCAACGGCTGTTTCGATCTCCTCCATGTCGGCCACCTGCGCTATCTGCAATTCGCCCGACGCCAGGGGGATATCCTGCTGGTCGGTGTCAATTCAGACGCATCCGTCAACCGTAACAAAGGGCCGGCGCGGCCACTCATGCCCCAGCAGGAACGGGCCGAAATGCTGGTTGGCCTCAAATCCGTCGATTATGTGGTGATCTTTGACGAAGACGAACCGCATGCCCTTATCTCGGCGCTCGTTTCCGATGTTTTGGTGAAAGGCGCCGATTGGGCGCACTATGTCAGCGGGCGTGATGTGGTCGAGGCACATGGCGGTCGCGTCGTTCTCGCGCAGATGATTCCGGAACGTTCCACAACACAGATCATCGACAAAATCCAGAAGCTGGTAGAATAGTCCTGATCCTGATATGACCCGTATGAACCGTACGGCGCGTCCGCTGAAATCGAGAACTTGAAAAAACAGCGCACAGCTTTCGATCATCCAGTACCGGCCAAAAAAAACGTCTACCAGGATCGAAACCGGCAGCGCCCAGTGCCTGAGAGACTCGATGCTCATGCGCATTCGATGCTTATGCGCACAGGCTGATGTCATGTATGAAAAGGGGGAATCGGTTGCCGATTACCATTACGATTGGGGATGCTCCTCTACTCGTGATCCGTTCTCGTCGCCCGTTATCTTAATCTTAAACGTTGCTGCACATAAATGTATGATTATTTAAGAAAATGGGTAATATCGAGCGGAAGGGGCATGAATATGTACGCCTTGTATACACCAAAACTGTACTCATGTCCTTATGCCGCAAGGAGTTCCTGTAGTCTGAGCGCCGAGGAACGGGCCGAGGCCTTGGCGTTCTTGAAGTCGCCGGACCTGGTCGAGCGGATCGGCGCGGCCTTCGACGCCTGCGGCCTGGTGGGCGAGGACGCCAACCGCTTAGCCGCCTATCTCGCGTGCACGTCGCGCAAACTCGACAAGCCGCTTGCGGTGATCATCCAGAGCACGAGCGCCGCCGGCAAGAGCACGCTCATGGAGGCCGTACTGGCCATGTTCCCGGAAGAGGAGCGCGTCAAGTACAGCGCCATGACCGGGCAGAGTCTCTACTACCTGGGCGAGACGGACCTCCAACACAAGATCCTCGCCATCGTGGAGGAAGAAGGCGCGGGGAAGGCCAGCTACGCCTTGAAGCTCCTGCAGAGCGAAGGCGAGTTGACCATCGCCAGCACGGGCAAGGATCCGCAGACCGGCCGCATGGAGACGCAGGAATACCATGTCGAAGGTCCGATCATGCTCTTCTTGACGACCACGGCCATGGACATCGACGAGGAGCTTCTCAAAATACTCCACCGGATTAGCCTACGATGCTTTGACGAAGAACGAAAACGAGGCTCTGGTGGCTGTGGATGCTGCGCTGGGCACCATCCTGTGGCGCCGTGACGGCCCCCTGGTAGGAACGCAATGATGTGCAGTCGTGTTGAAAGAGCGGTCCTTGGATCGCCACGCTTCGACTTCTTCGAGGGCGGCGTTTCGCATTCGGTGTTCGGACCCCGGAGGCTGTTCCTGGAGTGCCTCCTCGATCTCCCGCACGCTGGATTGCAGGCGGGCCAGGAGTTCCTCGATCCGGGTCCGGGGCACTTCACTTGGCAGTCCGAAGAGGGGGGATGGCTCCAGTGGTGTTCAAGGAGCGCAGTCGCACCGGGACGCACAGCGCATGGATCGAGGGGTGGGTTTCGGCGAAATCGATCGCGTAGCCATGCCTCCGGCAAAAGGCGATCCGCTTGAGAATCCGGGCCGCATCTTTCCGGTCATCGGCATCCGGCGGGGCGCGCTCGATCCGCTTTTCCAAGATGGCCGGGTCCATGCCGGAACAGAGCACAGCTCCGACCGAGCCTGAACACACCGGCGCGCACGCCACGACCTTCAGTGAAATCGCGATGTCCTTGGGCGCCTCCTCCCGGGCAATCATCAGCCAGTCGTCGCCATCCGGCACACTCACTTCTGCCGTCAGCCCGGTCTGCTTCGCCAGATCGCGCAACGGTTTGCCGAGGACCGCGACCACCCGGTCCATGTCGGCGTTCAATCGGCTCAGGCGGGCCAGGCCAAAGGAAAGAGAAAAGGCCCCGTCCGGTTCACGCCAGCCCGCCTGTACGAGCGTGTTCAGGATGCGATCACACGTGGCGGGCGGAATCCCGAGGCTCAGCGACAGCGCCTTCGCCGAAAGACGTTCCTCCTCGGCAATGCGCTCCAGCAGAATCGCACGCTTTAACACCGGAACCTGTGATTACTTCGGTGCCAGGTTTCGTCCTGACCGCATTCCCGTCGCTTCAAGAATCCTTGAAAACGAGCTTGAAGTTGTACCATGTTTTTTCTATGGTTGCCCGCCATGAAGGAAGTCGGTTCAGTATCGGGTGTATACCAGGCGAGGGATCCGTTTGCATCACCTCTGTGGAAGTGCCTTCATGACCACTTTGACGAGTTCCTCGAACGCTATGATGAGCTGTTCCAACAGTGTTACGGCTACTTGCGGTTCATCATCGAAGAGGTTGTGAGAAAGTTCATCGTGTGTGGGGATCTGGAGGAAGGGTTTGCCCGCGTGCGCTGCGATCACTGTAAACATGAATACGTTCTGGCTTTCTCATGTAAAGCCCGGTGGTTCTGCCCGGCATGCCACCAGAAGAAAGTGCTGCAATTCGGGGACCATACGGTTGAAGACGTGCTGTTCCAGGTACCTCATCGTCACGTTGTGTGTGGCTTGCCAAAGATGCTGCGCTGCTATTTCCGTAACAACAGGAAGTTGCTGGGCGACCTGTGTTGCCTGGCCAAA
>CAZOLK010000227.1:0-9144 GCA_964580325.1 uncultured Verrucomicrobiota bacterium
CCGCGCCAATCCTTCCGAAAGCAACGGCAAGGCATCGAAGATACCGGTTTGTGCATCATAGCCGGTCGCTTTCTGCAATGCGGAAGCTATGGGTTGGCCCTGTTCTGCTTCGTGATAGACGGTTATGTGAACATCGTCTTCAGCGCCCCAATCGGTTTCCAGTGTGGTCAGCGTATAATCCAGTTCCGCGCCCAGTTCTTCAAGAGCGTCTTGATCGTGGGGGTCTTCGAGCGGGTCCATGGAACGCAACATCACGGGAACGCCGTCATCGCAAATGATCGTTTCAATGGCTTGTGTTGTGACGATCAGGAATATGTGCCGGCCTTTTTCCTTGGTGCGACCCGCATGAACGAGGCACGACCACCAGCCCAGGATCTCCACGTCCACACGTACCGGCTGCCATGCCAGACTCTTGACCAGAACATTCATTTCGTCCAGTTGCCTGGCCGGCAGCGCCACGATCAGCACCTGGGCCCGGCCGTCATTCGTTGCCAGTACTTCAAATGACGTCAGCAGGTTTTCCATGGAAAAGGGCGATATCTTGTCTATTTGTAGGGTCACCATGGCAGCCAGTTCCGTCGGATCGTCGGAAGGCATTTCCATCACCCGCATCAGGACATGGGCCGAGGGTATGGCCAGCACGGACGGACCGAGGATGGTATTGGCGCAAGCTATTTTCAGTGCAGCAAGGCCAGTTGCCTTGATGTCGCCCCCTTCCTCTTCCATCAGTTCCAGTTTGCGTGTCCGCTGCGCAGCCATGGCCATTCGCTTGCCGGATTGCTGCATCGTGGTCCATTCCACGCTCTTTTCACGAATGACGATTCCGGTGATCTTGTTAACTGCCATGGCGCGTTTTGTCCCTCATAGTTTTTCTTCCCGCCAGTACACCGGCTTGATGGTCCCTTTTTCAACCTTGAGCACACACCAGATGCCTGCTGAAATGCCTTGAGCTTCACCGACGGAGAAAACGCGTACGTAATGGATATCCTTGATGGTGATGGCGTTTTGCACGCCTTTGGGCAGTTCGTAAGCGATTTCGTCCAGCGAGCGGATGCCGTCGTCACGCGTACCCTGGATGCCATCCAGCCCCACGCGTGCTTCCATGATCGCCTCGATCATGGCTTCGTCCATATCGGGAATGGTCAGCAGCACTTCGCGGCTGGCCGTGTTGATATTGACTTTGCCGTCGCCCCAGGTGGTCAGATGCTGGGCAATGCCGGCCAGCGGTTCGCCGTCCTCGGTCTGCCCGCCGTAGACAATCGCGCTGGTAAAGCCTTTGACCAGCGACAACTCGTCGACCGTATCGATATCCGCGTTTTTGCATTTGTATCCGCGTTCGCTGTAATACTCGTCGTCGGATTCGGCGCCGTTCAGGTGCGACAAATCATTCTTATCGCGCCAGTCATTGACGCAATCGATCAGCCCGGGCCAGCGGTCCTCGGGTACGCCGGACTGATCGAGCAGTTCCTCCCAGTCGCGATCGGTCAGTTTATTCAAGTTGCGCTTGCCTCTTTCCGGGGTGATGTCCACGGTGAAGAACACGTTGTTTTTTTCCGCGTCGATCTGGCGTTTATAGCCGTTGATGCCGCATCCGTGGGACAGGTTGATCGAACAGATCAGCGATGCCTCGTCCTCTTCGGCGATCTCTTCATCATCGACCGAACTGCTCTTGACCAGCACGGCTTTGGCCCACTCAACTCCGGCACGCGCCAGGTATTGCGCTTTCATCCGCTTGCGCGCATAGGAAATAATGCCGGCTTCAATATGCATCTCAAACGCGAAACTGCCGATCAGCAGGGCCAGGATCAGCACTGCCCACAGGGCGACGATCAAAGCTGACCCTTCTTGCTCTTTCTTATGTATCTGTTTTGCTATCATGTCAGCGCTTTTCTTTCAACTGAGCGGCGGGGCTGCTCGATCCGCCCGTGTCTACCACGTCGTCGCTTTCTTGGTCATCGCTTGAACCGCCAAACTGTATGGCATTGGTAATCACATGCCCCACTGGTATTTGGATTGCCCGCTTGATGGTGACCGGGTCTTCATATTCGTTCAAGGGATCCATGTAAAGCGTTATTTCCAGAAAAGCCGGGATAGCGTTGGTATTTTCCCAGTCCTCATCCCAGTCCTCATCCTCAAAATTGTAGACGCGACAGTCGATGCCCTTGATCATGGAAGAGACGAACCAGTATTGAACATCCTCGATATCGTCTTTTTCAGCCAAGTGCGGCCAGGCGCGAACCGCCACAGCACTGTCGCCGTCTTCTTTTTCCTGGATACTCAACTCGATCCGATGCAACCCGCGGAGCAACGGCGATTCGACCGGCATGAACGCCGTGCCCGATTTGACCCAACTGATGGTATCCTCGGGATATTCGCCTTCGCTGTCGTCCAACCAGAAACCGAATTTGTCCGGGGCTGTATCAAAAAAAGCGGCCGAGCGCATGGCCGCGACGAGCTGTTCCATGACAAAATCGCCGTGGTGCAGTTCGCTCATCAGTTTCTGACCTTTTTTCCAGGCGATCAGCGTAGTGGAGAAGATGGTCCAGACCACAGCCATGGCAGTGACCAGGATGGTCAGCGCCACCAGCATTTCCAGCAGGGTGAACCCGTGATCATGCCTGTTGTCAGCGGCTCTCAACCACGCCTCCCACCACCGGTTTGGGCGAATACCAGTAGGTCGCCACCTCCTCGTACGTATCCACACCGCGTTCCGACCATTGTATGCGCGTGGTCACTTTGAACAAGCCCTCATGCTCTTCGTCCGAGCCGACCTTTTCAACCTTGCGCGACCATGTAAAGCCTTCCGACCCATCTTCGAAAGCTGTTGGTTCTTCTTCCTCTTCCTCGATCTTCTCTTTAAGGAGCAGCGGGTTTTCCAACTCGACCCGGCCCATGAGCATGCGTGCGGTGTCGTACAATTTGGCTTTACGCGCCACAGCCAGGCATTGCGAAGCCGCGCTGAGCAAGGCCACCAACGCGGTGCTCAGAATGATCATGGCCAGCATCACCTCGATCAGGGTCATGCCGGATTTTGGATTTTGGATTTTGGATTTTGGATTATTCTGGTTTCTGCATGAGCAATCAGCAATCAGCAACAATCTGAAATCCGAAATCCCCCTATTCATCCTTCACCTCCGCGGCGCCGGCAATGGGATCGATGATAATGGAGACGATGTTATGGTTTTCGTCACGAAGTTTGAGCGCGTATTCGTCGCACATGCCATTGGGGTAATAGTTGATCCAGTAGATACCGTCTTCGACCATGGCTTCCTCGTCGCTGGTGAATTCAAAGACGTCAATGCCCTCCTGCAATTCCCTGACCAGACGCAGCGCCACGCTGGGTTTGGCTTCCGGATCCTGCTCGACAACTTCCTCGTCCAGATCGTAGGTCCGCTCGCGTCGGCTGTCCAGGAACCCGTCCATGTCATCCTGGGTTGCCGAGCCAATGTTGATCACGCCCAGTTCGCCCTTTACCGTATCGATGAACATGACAATATCCGCCTGCTCCAGCACCGCGCTGCTGCGCGCATAACGATGCATCATCACCACATTGCGGACTGAAGTGCGCATCTTGGCGCCTTTCATGGATTTGGCGAATTGCGGTACGGCCAGGGTGCTGACAATGACCAGGATCAGCACCACCAGGATCATTTCCACCATCGTGAAAGCGGATTTTAGATTTCGGAATTCGGAATTCGGAATTCGGCTTTCTAATTTTGGCTTACTAGTTTCGGATTTTCTCCTGCAATCCGCAATCCGCAATTCGCAATCAGCAATCATGATGGCCGTCTCTTTCGCGCCAGTTCGCGTTCCTGCCGTCAACTCTGTCGGCTATTCCTTCAAGCCCGTTGAGTTCAGGGTGAATGTTTCGCCTGATTTTGAATAGACGTAATCTTTGTCCCAGGGATCTTTGGGCAGACCGTCGCGCAAATAGGTTTTTTCTCCACTGACCAGGGCACTCAAACTGCTGGGGTATTCGCCGTTGTCCAATTCATACATGTCCAGGGCGAGTTTAATGGCCTTGATGTCGGCCTTGGCCCTGGCTACTTGTGCTTGTTTTACGCGGCCCGTCAATTGAGGTACAGCCACGGCGGCCAGGATACCGATGATCACCACCACCAGCAGCACCTCGATCAAAGTGAAACCTGACCGGCGTTGTTGTTTATGTTTGCGTTTATTCTTCATGGTAACTTTTCCTCATACGTTATATACTAATTTATCTGGCAATCGAACCGGGCGTTTGCGAAGTTCGTTGCGTACGCCGGTCGGCGAAGCAGTTCCGATGTTATGGACCTTGTGCGCATTCAGGCGTTCAATCCACTTGTCAGATCGAAAACGGCCAGCAGCATGCTGATCACGACAAACCCGACCAGTACGGCCATCATCACCATCAGCAGCGGCTCAAGCACTGTGGTCAGGATCTTGATGCTGCGGGTCAACTCGTTGTCGTAGCGTTTGGCGATATGCTTGAGCGAAGCACCCACGCGTCCCGATTCCTCGCCAACGGCCAGCATGTCGGTCAACAGGCGCGGGAACACTTTGCCTTGGGCCAGAGGACCGGAGATGGTCGAGCCGTCGGTAACGCGGTTGCGCGCTTCACGGATTTCACGGGCGATGATCACGTTGCCCACTGTGTCTTCCACAATGGACAGCGCGTCCAGAATTGGCACGCCATTGTCCAGCAGCGCGCCCAGGGTGGAAGCGAAATGGTTGAAGGCATTGGCCGTGACCACATGGTTGACCACGGGCATGCGCAACAGAAAGTTGTGCCAGGCCAACCGGCCTGCCGGAGTTTTGATCGTGCGTTGAAATAGAATGAACAGGATCACGATACCGATTAGGATGAACCAGCCGTAGTTGACCAGCAGCTTGCTGAAACCGATCAACATCTGGGTCATCAGCGGCAGTTTGCTGCCCAGCGAAGCGAAGATCGATTCGAATCGCGGTACCACGAAGATCATGCAGAAAGCCACCGTGCCCACGCCGACGCCCAATACGATCAGCGGGTAGACCAGCGCCATGGTCACCTTTTCGCGCGCTTCCTGAACGCGTTCGTAGTGGTAGCAGAGCTGTTCCAGCGATTCGGCGAGGCGACCGCTGGCTTCGCCGGCGCGCACCATGCTGATATAGAGCGAGGAAAAGGTTCTGGGATGCTTGGTCATGGCGTCCGAAAGGCCCGTGCCCTGCATAATGTCGTCACGCAACTGGGCCACGATGGTATCCTGGGATTTGCCGGTCTTGCGCAGGGACAACGTGTGCAGCGCATGGCCCAGGGTCATGCCGGAAGAGATCAGGTCGCTCAATTCGCGGGTGAACATGAGCATGTCGCGCATGGGCATGCGCGGCGCGGCGCTGGTTTTGATATTCAGCCGGAAACGGCCCGGTTTTTTCCCCTTCTTATCGCCATCGAGCAGCATCTGGCTTTCTTTTACTGAAATGGGGAACAGGCCGCGGGTTTCGAGTTGGGCCAGCAGGGAACACTGGTCGTGCGCTTCCAGGGCGCCTTCGACTTTTTCGCCGCTTTTGGTTCTTGCTGTGTAGGTGTAATGTGGCATGACCAACGCCTCGTACTTTTTATGCCGCAGGTTATTCGTTTGCCGCGATCGCCATCTGCTCCTCGTCCTCTTCCGATACGCGCAGGATTTCCTCAATGGTCGTAATGCCTTTCAGCACTTTATTCCATCCATCGTCACGCAAGGAGCGCATGCCCTCTTTTATGGTCTGCTGGCGTAAGGCCGTGGTCGAGGCGCGCGTCACCACCAACGAGCGCAGAATATCGGTAACGACAATGATTTCATAGATGCCAGTACGGCCACGAAAACCGGTGTTGCGGCAGTTTTCGCAGCCCTGCGGTTCATAGATCGTGCCGTCCGACAGCCGGTGCAACGGGAAATCGCACTCTTCGAGATAGGAGCGGTCCACCGCGATAGGTTTTTTGCACTCGTTGCACAACCGGCGGACCAGGCGCTGGGCCACTAGCCCTTCGATGGATGAAGCCACCAGGAACGGCTCGATACCCATATCGACCAGTCGTGTAATGGCGCCGGCCGCGTCGTTGGTGTGCAGCGTACTGAAAACCAAGTGGCCGGTTAGCGCGGCGCGAATGGCGATCTCGGCGGTTTCACGATCACGGACTTCACCCACCATGATCACGTCCGGATCCTGGCGCAGAATATGGCGCAGCCCCACAGCAAAGGTCAGCCCGATTTCAGGCCGCATTTGCACCTGGTTGACGCCGGCCATCTCATATTCGATGGGATCTTCGACCGTAATAATCCGCTTGTCCACCGAATTGATGGTGTGCAGCCAGGCATAGAGCGAGGTGGATTTACCCGAGCCGGTGGGACCGGTGTTGAGCAGGATGCCGTGCGGTTTGTGGATCAACCGGCTCAGCAACTCTTCGTCCTGCTTCAGCAACCCCAGGCGATCAAGCCCCATCAGGCCGCTGTTGCGCATGAGCAGTCGCAGGCTGACGCTCTCGCCGTAGACCGTGGGCATGGTCGATACGCGCACGTCGATTTCTGCGTTCTTGATCCGCAGGCTGATGCGACCGTCCTGGGGCAGCCGTTTCTCGGCAATATCCATGTTGGACATAACCTTGATGCGCGCGATCACCGCGGATTGGATCCGTTTCAAGTGCGCCGGCACTGGTGTCTGGTGCAGCACGCCGTCGATCCGGTAACGGATGCGCAGCTCCATCTCCATGGGTTCGAAGTGGATATCCGTTGCCTCATTCTGGTGCGCTTCCCAGATGATCTGGTTGACGAATTTGACAATGGACGCTTCCTGGTCAAGAGAACTCAGATCCTGACGTGAAAGGATGTCGGCGGTGACATCGATCCGGTCGTCCTGGATCATCTTTTCAACCGTGTCAGCGCCCACTCCGTAGAACTTCTTGGCCGCTTTCTCGATGTCGTCGAACGGACTGAGCGCCAGCTTGATGCGCAAGCCCGAAGCCAGCCTCAAAGCGTCGACAAGGCCTGGGTTGAACGGATCGTGGGTGGCTACGCGTAGCGCGTCATGCTCCATTTCGACCGGGATGACGTTGTATTGAAAAACAGCCTTGGTCGGGATTTTCTGCAGAACTGCAGCTTCAATGGGTTTTTCGCCCACGCGCACAAAAGGAATCTTCATGGCTATGGCCAGGTTTTTGAGAAATTCGTCGTCCCGCGCCAGACCCATGTCTGCGACAGCTTCGGCTACGGACCCGCCGTTAACCTGTTGATGGGTTAGCAGGTTTTCGATCTGCAGGTCTGTAAACAAACCGGATTTTTCCAGCAACCGCGACAACCTGGTGCTGCCGGATACGCGGGCTGTGACAGCATTTTCCATCCTTTTCCTCTCGATTCAATGCCCAAATTCAGTTTAATAGACACGCACCAGTGTTTTTCGTTCGCAAATAGTGCGGCTTTTCTACTGAAAAAAGTATAGTCTCGTCGTATGCTGAAAGCCATGAAAAAAACAACCACCCTTTTGCTGGACGAAACAACCATTCAAGCGCGCATCGCGGTCATGTCCGCGGATCTGGCCAGGGAATACCGCGGTCATGAACTGGCCGTAATCGGCATTCTCACCGGCTGTTTCATGTTTCTGGCCGATCTGATTCGCTGTATGCACCATGACGGGATCCTGGTACGCTTGGATTTCATGATCCTGGGCAGCTACAAAAGTACGGAATCGACTGGCCGCGTCAACCTGGTTAAAGACAGCACCCTGGATGTGCGCGGACAACCCGTACTGTTGGTTGACGATATCCTCGACACAGGCCGCACGCTGCAAACGGCCTCAGCGTTGCTCCGCGACAAGGGCGCGAGCCGGGTGACCACATGTGTTTTACTGGATAAACCTGCCCGACGCGCCGTACCTTTTGAAGCCGAATACGCCGGTTTTGCCATCGAGAATCGGTTTGTCGTAGGTTACGGCTTGGATTACAATGGCTTATACCGAGAACTCCCCTACATCGCCACCATGGATTAGTCATTGGTCATTGAGCCAATGACCAATGAAAAAAAGCAAGTGGCGCCGAAAATTCGGCGCCACTTAATATCCTTCGTTAGTACCCGAGCGGGCTGTTGTTCAATCCTTTTTCATCGCGATCATTCCACCAGGTCGATCAGTTCGCTGACCCTGTTTTCCTCATCCTCGGGTTTCTTCTTTTTGCTTCCGTTGCTCCTGTTGTTGTTCTTGTGGTTCTGCGACTTGACGCGGGTGGAAGAAGCGCGGCGTCCGGAGCCGGCGCTGTCAAGGGCTTTACGGAAGGTGGAGGCCCTCATTATATGCCCGCCAATATCGATAACCGCTTCTTCCAGCTTCTTATCGGCTGTGATAACCATAACTTCCCTGCGGGAAGCATGTTTTTTGTACTGTTTCAGGATTAGTTCATCCAGCGAGGCTTGGTCTTTCGTGAAGTATACCTTGATATCGCTGAAATCTCCGCCGTCTTCCACCACGCGCAGCGGATTGCCTTCGAATATGGTGTGTATCTGCACTTTTTCTTTCTTGGCAAATCGCCCAAGACGTTGAAGAATGTCGATCTTCTCGGTCGGCGTCAAATGATTTCTGCGATGCTCATCCAGGTGCGAACCATCTACTATGTATAGTTTTTCGTCGTTCTGACCATTGCCAAACCCCGCTGAAACCAGGTTTTTTATGGTTTTGAATATGCTCATCAATGTGTCCCCTGAATTTTCTTGCTGTTACAATCGGCTCTACAAACAGGTAGAACAAGTATTATATATTATCTAATATCCACTACGTTTGCAAGGAACTTTCGCGATTTTCAGCCAAAAAAATGTCAAAGCTGTTACTTTTGACATCATTAACAACGAAAATAACATATAATAACTACAGCAATGCATATTTAATGCCTATAATGTGTATAATGTCAATTGATTATGATGATGATCTTTTATCGCGCCGATGCCATTCACCGAACTGTACCGCCCGCGTCATCTGGCCGGTTTTTTGACGTGAGGTTTTCCAGAGATTCAGCTTTCTTGAACTGCGCAGCATTGGTAGATTAGGCAGTTTAAAATAAGACAACTTGACCAATTGAAAAAACACATGGCTGGCCTGGAACTTTTTGGAACGAATCGCCAGGAGACCTTCTTGTTGTGCTTCGGCAATCATTGTTTCGACATTGGC
>CAZOLK010000228.1:0-9144 GCA_964580325.1 uncultured Verrucomicrobiota bacterium
TCGGTTTATCTCGCATGATATGGGTTTCCCGTGTAAAAGTTATGGACGATCTTCGGTTTGGGCAAAGGGTAATGCTCCAGGTACTCATTGAAGCGCTCCCTGTTCATCTTTTTCTTCTGACTGTGGTGGTTGATCCATTTGCGGACCAGTATCGTACTAACTGAATTTTGTATACATAGTTCGATTTTTTTTGAAGAAAAGCAAGAACGAAATAGTGAAAAAACGTCGTCGATAACGGCCAATACGCGCTATGGTACATGCAGCGAGAGACTGTTTACGGTGGGTTGCACGCTTTGGTCAAATTCCTCGATTTGATTAAATTTCCACGCCAGTTTTTCCAGAAGAGGGTTGGTATTCCAAGGTTGGTTATGGATACAACGAATGTCTGTATCAGCCGACAGGATGGGCGCAGCCGTGTCGTTTTGTCGTCATGCGAATCCCAGAAGATAAAAGGGGTAGTCGCCAGTTGGAACTCTTGAACGAAACGCGATTTATGTATAGAGTTTTTGTCATCAGCGAAACGGGCAAACCGCACCAGGTCATCAACGCGCTAATGTCGAAACAATGATTGCCGCGAACAGGTATTTTTCGACCCAGCGCAAGGCTCGTTCGCCAATGGGCAGCATGCGGCCTTTCCTGCCTTTTCCCTGCCGGCCGATGATGGTCCCGCGTTCGGCGTCGATGTCGTAGAGCTTGAGTCCGATCAGTTCCACGATACGCGTTTACCAGGCCTATTCGAACGCGATTGCGGAGTCGGCGTTGGCAGTAGGACGGTTTGTTTCTCCGCTGCTGGATGATGTACCGTTGCGGCTGGGCAACGAAGCCTGGGCCGGAGCGAGTCTTGGCGATTGACATCACGCGAGAGATTCGAGTGGGCACTGGCACATTCCTGCTTGAGTCACTTCGAGCCGGATGTGCATGGCTCACATGAGTGGCAGCGGCTAAAGGAAGTTATTTTTGCGGACGTTCTTAGGGCGGGCGCCCTGCTGCCAGTTATTTCTGTGTTTTGACAGGATTCTTGCGCTTGGGGAAGCAGGTTTTGCAGATATCGCAGGTCAGGCCGTAGCAGACCCGGGCCTGGCAGTGGTTGCGGCCGTATAGAATGATTTGCATGTGGCGCATGATCCATTCGTTTGGCGCAAAGCACTTTTTCAGGTCCGCCTCGGTTTGTTTCACGTTTTTGCCGTCGGTCAATTCCCAGCGTTGGGCCAGCCGGTGGATGTGGGTATCCACGGGAAAGGCTGGATGGCCGAACGACATGCCCATGACGATCGAAGCGGTTTTGTGGCCTACACCGGGCAGGCGCTCCAGCGCTTCAAAACTTTCCGGAACTTTCCCTTCGTGTTCTTTGACCAGGATCCGCGACAGGCTGGCAATGGACCTGGCCTTGTTTTTGGATAAACCGCAAGAGCGGATGATCTCTTCGATTTCGTCCACGCTAAGCTGCATCATCTGCTCCGGCGTTGCGGCCCGGGTAAACAATACCGGCGCGACCTTGTTGACGCGCACGTCCGTGCACTGGGCCGAAAGCAACGCGGCGATCAGCAGCGTGTAGGGTTCCTGGTACTGCAGTCCGGGCAGCGCTCGGGGATAGAGCTTGTCCAGTGTTTTAGCGATATAGGCGATGCGTTCCTTTCTGGACATCCGCGTTTCCCCGCCGATCAGGTGCGATGAAGCGTGGCTGCCGCGAAACTGACCGCAGATTGGGTCTCTTTTTCGTGCCAGGTTTCATAGTGTAATATATTCCCGCGACAGGGCTCCAGCAGGTGCAGGGCGCAGAGCAGCGCGGACATGCCGCAGACATGATAGCGATCCGCGACCCGGCGTGATTCGGCCCAGAAAGCCTTGGCGTCGCCGCGGCTCAAGGCGTGTAGCAGTGCACGGTCATGTTTTTCAGCTTCGTCAGCAATCAGCGCGGCTGGATCCGGATCCTGGAATTTGAGACCGATGTGGGACATATCCACGCCGGCCAGTACCAGTGCGTTGCGGCCAGCCAGTTCCTGTTTCAGCGCTTCCAGCAGGTCGTGGACGCCCGCGATTTCATCCGGTCCGTCGCAAACGCTCAATTGACCGTGAAAACCGCCGCATAGCATGGGCGCCACCTTGAACGAGCACCGGGCCAGGATATGCTGGAGAAAGATGAGCTGAAACTCGATGGAATGCTCGTCGCGATGTGCCAGGTCATGGGAGGCCACGCATGGGTTGCCGGCTTCGGCCAGACGTGCGACCAGGTCCTTGTCGGTTTCGACGCGACCGAACGGGGTTTCGTAATCCTTGGCGGTCAGGCTGAAATAACCGTGATCCATCTGGTGGCCGACGCCTAGGACCACGATCAGTTCGGGACGCAGATGACGCATGGCGCCATAAGCCCGAGCATAGCCGCGCTCGCCGACGCGTAAGTCGATATGCGGCGCGACCAGGCCGGCGATGTTGTCGGTTTGCCCGGTTTGCGGTTCGGATTGCACCATGGCATCAAGATAATGGGCCAGTTCGCCAGGGTCGTCGGGATAGGCTGTTCCGGCGCAGGTGGGCGTGCGTACGGTTTGACGGCGGTATTCATCGACAACTTCGCGGTAGGCCTGACGATAGCGTTCGCTCTGGAGCAGGTAGCCTTGGTCCAAACGAGCCAACAAGCGTTGAACCGCATGGTCCGGCACGATCACGTCGCCCTGGGCCTTGGTCAGCTCTGTCCGCAAATCCTGTGTGCTGTGGGTGCCGTCCAACAGGCTCAAAAGCGGGACCATCTGCTCATCCACCAGCATGGGCGGATCGATTAGACCCAGCAGGTCCTGGATCATCAGGACCCGGCGGCCTTCGTACATGGCGGGGGTGATCTGGATATCGGTGCGGATACAGGGAAAGTCGTCGTTCATGTTCGGTTTCCGGGTTGATTTTTCAAAGCTGTATTTATACACTATCTACGCTTTTTAGAAAATATAACACATTTTGGCGTCGACCCAAGCCATTTTGGATTTTGGATTGAGGAATTCGGAAATTACGATTTCGGTTTTTGGAGTCTACCGCCAGACCTTGAACATAAGGAACCCTTGTCATGGCTGTATCTTTTATCACCGAGCATTTCATGTTGCGGACCGCGCAGGCCGTCGAGTTGTACCATACCTATGCGGCGGACCTGCCCATTATCGATTACCATTCTCACTTGCCGCCGCAACAGGTGGCTGAGGATGCCTGTTTCGCGAATATGACCCGGATCTGGCTCTACGGTGACCATTACAAGTGGCGCGCCATGCGCTCCAATGGCGTGGCCGAACGCTTCTGCACCGGCGATGCCGACGATTGGGAAAAGTTCACCAAGTGGGCCGAGACCGTGCCCAGAACGTTGCGTAACCCGCTCTATCACTGGACGCACCTGGAGCTGAAACGGCCGTTCGGCATCAGTGATCGCCTGTTCGGACCCGAAACAGCGCAGGGCATCTGGGACGAGTGCAACGCCATGCTGGCCCAACCGGACTTTTCCTGCCGCGGCATCATGCGCCGGATGAACGTGGTGTTGGCCTGCACTACGGACGATCCGACAGACCGCCTGGAGCATCACCAGGCCGTGGCCGCTGATACCTCGTTCCCGATCCGGATGCTGCCTACGTTCCGTCCGGACAAGGGGATGCAGCCGGAATGGTCCGGGTTCAACGGTTGGGTGGATCGTCTGGCCGAGGTCGCGGACATGGAGATCGGCGATTTCAGCGCCTATAGCGAAGCGCTGCGCAAGCGGCATCAGTTCTTTCATGACCTGGGCGGACGGCTCTCGGATCACGGTTTGGAAACCGCTTATGCCGCGGATTTCACCCTGTCCGAAATCGAACGCATCTTCAAGGACGCGCGCGCCGGCAAGGCGTTGAGCGCGGAGGATACGGTAAAGTTCAAGTCGTGCATGATGCTCGAATTCGGGCGCATGGACGCGGAGCGCGGCTGGACGCAACAGCTTCATTTCGGCGCGATGCGCAACAACAATACACGCATGTTCAAGACCCTGGGGCCGGACACGGGCTTCGATTCCATCGGCGATTACGAAATCGGTCGACCGCTATCGCGTTTCCTGGATAAGCTGGACCAGGAGGACAAGCTGCCTAGGACCATCATCTACAACCTGAATCCGCGCGACAATGAACTGCTGGCCACCATGCTGGGCAATTTCCATGACGGTTCCATTGCCGGTAAAATGCAGTTGGGCAGCGGCTGGTGGTTCCTGGATCAATGCGATGGCATGACGCGCCAAATGGAAGCGCTCTCCAACCTGGGGCTGCTGAGCAGGTTTGTGGGCATGCTGACCGATTCGCGCTCGTTTCTGTCTTACACGCGCCACGAATACTTTCGCCGCCTGCTCTGCAACCTGCTGGGCAAGGACATGGCCGACGGGCTGATCCCCAGCGACATGGAACTGGTCGGCGCCATGGTGCGCGACATCTGCTACCAGAATGCGCGCACTTACTTCGGGTTCGAGGGTCTGCCGGAAACCTGAGCGCTTGGGGCGTGCGCATAAATAAATAACTTACTTATTATTTTTGCGCATGCCCTTACTTCATCATGGCTTCCAGCGCATCCAGGTACTGGCGGATGGCTTCTTCCTGGGCAGGGGGAAGGGGCTTGGCCTCTGGCAGCGGATCGACTTTGGGCAGCTTAGGTTCGGGGGCGGCCGCCGCGGCTGTTTCGCCCTGTTCCATGCGGTCCAGGTAGGTTTTCCAGGCCGTGGTTTTTCGTTCAAGCGCCTCCAGACGGTCGTGCGCCTGGCGCCATTGCTCGATCAGGATCTTGGTTTTCTTTTTCTCGTTCAGGTCCCGATCCTCATCCCAGCCTATGTCGTCCATGGCTTCCAGCAGGACCACGTATTGTTCGACGATCTGCTTGAGTTCCGGATCGGTGATGACCAGCATTTGGCGAAAAGCATGGGTCAGTCGCTGTCTCAGTTGCGAAAACCACGGTTCGCGGCGAAATGCGATCAGTTCGCGAATGGTCATGGGCGAGAGTACATTGCGACCGACCATGATCCCGTATTCTTCCGGAAAAACCGTCAAGCGCTGCTTGAATTCGGTGACCAGTTGATGCACGGATAGAGCTTCGTTAAACAGGATGTGCTGGAAACCGGCGACAGCCAGGCTCCAATGGATCCGCAGATCGTGCGGTTCGTGCAGGTTCTGGTGAAAGGCGATCAGATCATGGACCGCGAATGCGCGTCCCTTTGCCGTACATGTAAAAATCTCGGTCAGCACTTCGCTGAAACGGGGAAAAGATTTGAGCCAGATCAACGCTGCACAGCAAACCATGCCACGATTCCAATCATCGGGAAAATCGTTCTCATCGGTCAACCGGTCAATGGGAAAAAGGTGTTCGCGACGCCATTGTTCCATCATGTATTGGCGTGCGAACTTTTTCAGGTCCGTGCGCGTATTGCCGATACAGCCCAAGACCAGCCATGACGGCGCCTGGCCCAGTTGGGCATGGCGTTGAAGCGGGGGTTGAGCGGCAATGACATAGCGGTTGAGCAACAATGCACAGGCGGCCGCATGCACGTCTTCCTCATTTAGCAGGCCGGGATTGAACAGGACCAGTTTCTGGTTCAGTCCGGTTTTTGTATAGGATTGAAAACGGAGGATGTCTTCCCGCTGTACATCCTCTTCGTAAAAGAGGCAGACGCGCAACGGTTCGCTTTCGAACGGCAACGGTTGCTCCAGAAAGGCTTCGAGGGCCAGCGCGCTTTTTTCGAGCGCCATGGACCAGTGCATGTTGTCCACGGTATTGGCGCTATAGGTGACGACTTTCCTGGTCGGACTGAGTACAGCTTGATGGGCCTTCTGGATCATGAGTTCAATGGCTTCGGCCATGTCCTGATCCGTCTGCTGCACCGAACAGAAGTGTGCGCCGGCCAGGGCGTTCAGGCAAAGCAACAACACAAGCAGGCCCATGCGCATACTCACTCCTGTCTTCCCCGGCTTTCGAGGATCACGGTGACGGGACCGTCGTTCTGTAACTCGACCAGCATGTGTTCTCGAAACACGCCGGTCCGCACGTCATGCCCCAGTTCACGCAGGCTTTCCACATAAAGCGCGAACAGGGGCTTGGCTTCTTCCGGTGGCGCCGATTCGATATAGCTCGGGCGGTTGCCCTTACGGCAATCGCCGTACAGCGTGAATTGGCTGACAACCAGAAAGGCGCCCGCGCTTTGCTGAATCGGCGCATTGAGCCGACCCTGCTCGTCGCTGTAGATGCGGAGCAAGGAGGTTTTACGGGCCAGGTGACGCACGTCGGCTTCAGAGTCGCCACAGGCGATGCCCACCAGTACGACAGCGCCGTGGCTGATGGCGCCGACGGTTTCGTTCCCGACCAGCACGCGCGCCTGTCGCGCGCGTTGAATCACCAGCTTCATGGCTGCTCGACAATGCGCCCGCCGGTTTCGATGCGCATGTTGTCCGCGCCCAGCTTAATGGTGGCTGCATGGTCCAACATGCGGTAATATTTTTCGAAACCGCTCAAGCTGGCTGCCATTTCCTTGACCAGAAACCCTCTCACCAGGCCGGGCAACGGCATAAAACCGATATATGCGGCCCTGATCTTGAACGTGACCGCTTTGTTGGGCGCGGCAATGGGTACGACGCGCAACATAAATCCCTGAGTTACCGGCATTTTTTTGATGATAACGGTGATATCCAGATCATCTTTGCGAATGTCGTAGTTGATGCTCTGGACATAATGCGGGATTTCGATTTCAGCATTGGCCTTGGACCTGGATTCGCGCACCATGAACGAGGTGAAGCCGTTCAACTGTTCTTCGCTGATGGTGACGACAGTGTGCGTCTTGTTGGAGATGGCCTCGGTGAGTTGCTCGATATTTTCACGAAACATCCTGACATGGGGACCCATGCCCCGTTTGCCCGCGCCTTTGCCCACGGGGAAAAAACTCAACGCAACCGCGAACACGAGCACGATGACGATGGTGGTGATAATGCCTTTGAAGGCCGGGATGAGAAAACTCCAGTCTTTGTAGGTTTTGACCGTGGCTGTTTCATAGTCGATCCGTTCACCGCACTTCACGCAAAACACATGCCCTGGATTGTTTTCATAACCACAATTTGTACATATGATGATTTTTCTGTCCATAACACGTAAACTCCATTAATAAGTTGACCCGAGTAAAGGAGTATAAAAGGTTCACGACTTGATGCAAAGGTTATTTGCTCTTCTTGTCCTGGTCTAGCATGGCAATGGCCAGCATCACGTTGTCGACGAGCTGGTGCGCGCAATCCGGGGCCAGGCCCTGGGCCGTCAATTCGGCGGTGATGCTGTCGCGGTCAGCCTCACCAGCCAACCTGCGGGCGATCATCGTCGAGACGGCGCGAACCGTTGCGGCTTCAGCGTCGGTCAGGTCCGGGTTTTCGCCGACGTTTACCATTGTTGCGCGGTTCCGGCTGCGCCGAGGATTTGGTCGAGCGCCGTCAGCAATCGGTCGGTTTCGGCTTCTGTGCCAACGGAAATGCGCACGAAGTCGCGGATCCGTTCCTGGTTGAAATGTCGCACATAGATATGGCGAGCGCATAGCGTTTCATACAGTGCGTGCGCACCTGGCGCCGGTGGCCGCGCCCAGACAAAATTGGTTGCCGAAGGCGCCACCCGGAAACCGCGGCCTTCGAGCGCGGCCGTGAGACGCTCGCGGGTATGCACGATGCGTTTTACATGCTCGCGCATACAGGCCTGGTCGCGCAGGGCAGCCGCGGCAATACGCTGGGTGAGCAGATCCAGGTTGTAGGAATCCTTGATTTTGTACATAGCGGCAATCAAGTCCGCGTGGCCCACGGCATACCCGAAACGGATGCCGGCCAGGGAGTATGACTTGGACAGCGTCCTGATCGCCAGTACATGGTCGGAGCGCAGGGCCAGGTCCAGGCAATGCCAGGGCGCGAAGTCGGCATAGGCCTCGTCCATGACGAGTACTCCGGGGTATGCTTCGCAAAAAGCCTCGATAATTTCGCGCGGATATTGCATGCCCGTGGGCGCGTTGGGGTGGGTCAGGAAGAAGAGCGCCGTGTTGTGCGCCGGTTCCGTCCAGGAGAAATCGTCTTGCAGGGGCGTGGGCTGTACCACAAGGTCCTGGATCGCGGCCAGCACCGGGTACAGCGAATAGGATGGCTCGAAACAGCCCACGACCTGGTCCTGTTCGACAAACGCGCGCAGGCAGAGCGCCAGCACTTCGTCCGAACCGTTGCCGGCAAACACCTGGTTCATGGAGCAACCGTGCAGGTCGGCGATGATCTCGCGCACCTGGCGGCATACCGGGTCAGGGTAGCGCTTCAAGTCGGCTGGTTCGATATCGCGCAACAGCGATCCGACAGCCGGCGACGGTGGATAGGGATTTTCGTTGGTATTCAGCTTGACGACATCTGCGCTGTCCGGCTGCAGACCTGGCACATAGCCCTGCATGCGACGTACATTTTCGCGGATCCATGACATGGCGGTTATTTCCTTTTTTCAAAGCGGATGCTGGCGGAGCGCGCGTGGGCGTCCAGGGTTTCCACGCGTCCGAAAGTCTGGATGGCCTCCAGGTGCTCTTTCAGGTCGTTCCGGTTGAACTTGATCAGGCTGGTGCGTTTGCGGAAGTCGTCGACGGTCAAGCCGGCGAAAAAGGCCGCTGAACCGCCTGTGGGCAAGACGTGGCTTGGACCGGCTGCGAAATCGCCGGCGCTCTCCGGGGTCCAGGGGCCGATGAACAGAGCGCCGGCATGGCGTACATGGGGCGCCCATTTATCCGGGTTGCTCACCATGAGTTCCATGTGCTCCGGCGCGAACCGGTTGCACAGTTCCAGGCCGTCGGCAAGGTTGGCCACCACGGCGATGAGCGTGCCGTGTTCGAGCACTTTTTCGATCAGGCCGCGGCGACCGAGCTGGGCGGTCTGGCGGATAAGCTCCGCGTGCACGGCTTTGGCCTGGCGCTCGGATGTGGTGACGAAGAGCACTTTTTCGTGGCCGGAACCGTGTTCGGCCTGGGAGAGCAGGTCCGCGGCAATGCAGGCAGTCGGCGCCCGGTCATCGGCCAGGACCGCGATCTCGCTCGGGCCGGCGACCATGTCAATGCCCACATCGCCGTAGACCTGGCGTTTGGCCGCGGTGACATAGGGCCCGCCCGGGCCTACGATTTTG
>CAZOLK010000229.1:0-1751 GCA_964580325.1 uncultured Verrucomicrobiota bacterium
TGGAATTCGTTGACGATGTCCCGGCGTTTTTTAACCGGCACGCCGCCATGGAGGATCAGGCCCCGATGCTGGAAGACTGTTCTTAGGAAGCGATCAAGCGGTTCGGTTATCTCTCGGAATTGGGTGAACACCAGCATCCGTTCGCGTTTGGCGAGGACGGTTTCGCAGATTTCCCGTAGCCGGACGAATTTGCCACTCTCATTTTCGGCGAACGATCCCGAGCCGGTGTACTGATCGGGGTGGTTGCAGATTTGTTTGAATTTCATTAGTGACGCCAGCACCAGACCTTTGCGTTCGATGCCCTCGGCGCGTTCGAGTTTTTCCTGGATTTTCTCCACCAGGCCGCGGTAGAGGGTGACTTGCCTGGCGCTTAATTCGGCGTAGCAGCGGACTTCCACCTTGTCGGGAAGGTCGGCGATGATGGATTTGTCGGTTTTTAAGCGCCGGAGAATATAGGGGGCGACCACTTGGCGCAACCTGGTGTAACCTTTGGGGTCGGTTTTCAGGGATTTGGTGATGCCGGCGAACTCCTTGGCGGTTCCGAGCAGTCCGGGATTGAGGAAGTCGAAGATGCTCCATAGGTCGCCGAGGCGGTTTTCTACGGGTGTTCCGGTGAGGGCGAGGCGGTTGGATGATTTGAGTTTTTTCACCGCCTTGGTCTGACGCGTTCCGGGATTTTTGATGGCCTGGGCCTCGTCGAGGATGATGTGGCGCCAGTTGGTCGCTCGCAACCAGTCGGCGCGGTGGGCCATGCCATAGGTGGTGATCACCAAATCGAGTTCGGCCAGTTGCCGCTGACCGACGCCGTCGCGGGCCTTGGCGCCAACGGCGGAAGCGTGGGCGACGAGGAAACGCAGATCCGGGAGGAAACGTTCGATCTCGTCGCGCCAGTTGCCCAGCAAAGAGGCGGGAACGAGTAGTAGCGAGGGCGGTCCTGGTTGAGTTCTGAGCACGCTGAGGAAGGCCAGCACCTGGACGGTCTTGCCAAGGCCCATATCGTCGGCGAGGCAGGCGCCGAAGCCGAGGGAGTTCAGGAGGCATAACCAGTTCAGCCCCTGTGCTTGATAGGGGCGCAATTGTGCGGTCAAGCCAGGGCCGGGATTGGTGGCGCGGATAAGGGACGGATCGGCCAGCTTTTTGGCGACGTCGGCGAGCCATTCGCCGAAGCTGACCGAGATTTCCTGGTTTTTGAACCCAGTGACGGCTTGGGGATTGACGGCCAGCCGGGTGGCTTCGCTGAGCGTCAGTCCCTCGGCGAGGAGTTCTTCGAGATTGGCGTGCGCTTCCAGAGTTTGGCGCAGTTTTTCGGGATCGACCTCCACCCATTTATTTTTGATCATCGCCAATCCCTCGGCTTCTTCCAGCAGGCGCCGGGCCTCGTCGAGGGTGAGGACTTGATCGCCGATTCGTAGTTCTGGCACGCAACTGACCAGCGCCTTCAGGCCCACCCGTGAAGGAGTGTTGTCGCCGATCCTTACGGAAACCTGGACCCGGGCGGTCTTGTTGGTCCACCAGTTGGGAATGCGGCAGCGTACGCCGGCGCTCTCGTAGATTTCCGTCTCCTTGAGAAAGAGCAGGGCACGGCGGCTGTTCATGGCCAAGGGGTGAAAAATTTTTCCGGTTTCGAGCATTTCGGGAAGAATTTGGCTGTGTTTGGCGGCGCGGTAGACGGCGGCGAGCAACTCCAGGAGCTTGTCGCGGTCGTCGCCGAATTCGCGCAAGCCCCTGTTGCACCGGATGCGGAATTTGGA
>CAZOLK010000229.1:1761-9096 GCA_964580325.1 uncultured Verrucomicrobiota bacterium
GAATTCGCGCAAGGCGTTTTTTAAAGGTAGATGGCGGGTAGCGCCGTCGTCGCCGACCGAGGTGGAATAGGTGGCCAGGAAGGCGAAAGGTTCCGCGGCGTTTTTGTTTTCCACCAAGTGTAAGAAAACTTTACCGGCCAGTTCCATGTCAGGTTTGAGGGTGTGGATGAAGGATTCGATCGTTCCCTGGTGTTCGCGGACCAGGTTTTGGTAAACCGACGAGAGTCGATTCCAGAGGTCGTCCAAGCGTGCTTCGTCGAGACGCTCGATGCCGGTGAAAGACGGAGCGGAGTGGAGCAGTTCGTCTCGGAGATGGTCGGGGAAAACGGGTTTGGCGCGGTGGCGGAGAGTCTCCAAATCCGGGGTCAAAGCCAGTTCCCGCGCGAATGTCGTGGCGAATCGTCGCCAGTAATCAAGAGAGAAGGGCAAGGCGGTGGCTGCGGGGGTGAAACCCAAATGGAACAACCATTCGTCAGCCGCCGCGTGGAACCGCCGGAAGATGTCTTGCTGCAAGGCCTGGGAATCGTCGGGCCAGGAGGACTCAGCCTCCCGCCATTCTAAAAGTATTTCGTCGACGAGCAGTTCGGCGACCAGTTCCTGGGGGGACTCGTCATTCATTTCGATGCCCGTTGGTAGACGCCGCGGCCTTGGCGGACGATCCTGCCAGTGGTCAGCGCTCGTTGTAGGGCGTTGGCCACTTTAATTTTGGGCCATTCCGGCAGACGTCGCTGGACATCGCTGGTTTGGAAGGAGCCGCGGATTCCCTTCAAGGCGGCGATGAGTTGTTCGACCGAGCCACCGGCGGCGCTGGATGTATCGCTTCCCGCCGCGGCTTTCCCTTTAGTAGCGGAGGTTGTGGTTGAAGTGGTGGTGGTTTTGCCCCTGATTTTTTTGTCCTTGGCGGTGGCGTGGGCGGAGGAGGTTCCGGCGGTTGATCTCTTGGTGTTTTTGGTGGCTTTCGCGGTTGATCTCGTGGTGGCCTTGTCGCTGGTGTTGGTGGTGGTTTTCGTCTTGGTGGGGGATCGTTTTTGGGTTTTTCCCCTGGCGGATTTCGTCTTGGTGGTTTTTGGCGATTTTTGGGTCAACTCGGCGGGGGAGGGGAGTGAGACCGCGGAGGGATGCGCGTCGTCCAATGCGATGCCGAAAACGTCGGCGAGATCGGCGTCGGCCAGGATGTCGTCGCCCGCGGCGCTGTCGGCCTTGCCGGTCAGGTCCTTGGCGGTGGCGTCGATGGTGCGGGAGATCAGTTCAGCCATGGAGACTCGTCGCAGTTCGAACAGCAACTCCGGGCTTTGATCGAGCCGATTGCCCACGCCGTAGAGGACGGAGGCGACGTGTTTGCACATGGAAGCCCAGTCGGGGCAAGAGCAAGAGAACTTGATTTGAGCGGGTGCTGGGAAGAGGCCGGTGCCGCGTGCGAAGAAGACTTCCTTTAAATCCTTGGGGAACGATCCGGCGAGCAGGTCGGACATGGAGTCGAGGTTGTCCATGGCGTTTTTTTTCAGGTCGGCCCACATTTCCTCGGCGAGTTTGTCGATGGTGATTTCGATTTTGTACGGATCGTCGTCGTGGCCTTGGACCAGTGCTTCGATTTTACCGGGTTCGATCTTCAGGTCGAGTACAGCGCCGTGGCGGACGTAAGAGCGACCGCGTTCGATTCGGTTGCAGTAGTCGGCGTATCGCTCTAGGTTGGCGTTCCAGCTTTTCCCCCACCAACTGGTGGCGATGGTCCGCCCTTTGATGGTTACCGGGCTGACTGCCACGCCGTCCCGTTTCAATTGAGCCGCCGCCTTTTCGTTTCGCCGTTTTTTCTCCGCCACCGAGACGTATGCGGGATACGCTGAGTAATCACTATAATAACTCCACCTGTTTCGGGCCATTTCAGTCATCCTGTCGTTGCATTAATTGAAGTTTAAACGGGTTCCAACCGTGGCCGCCGCGAAAAACTATAAAAAAAAATATCAGCGAATAGGCCGCGATTCAAGTTTGCCGTAAAAAAAAATTGCCTCTTCCGCAGATTACATGCAGTATGCACAAAAGGTAAGTTAATGGAAACATTACAATGACGGAGGTATTAGATGAGCAAATTACAGCAATGGTTGGCTGGAGAAGTTCAAAGTGGACGTTTGTCCAGGCGCACGCCTTTTCGGACCTGGCAGGTGAGGTTTGGACCTGATACGCGCACCAAGCGGTTATGGGCCTATTCTTTGTTGCATCGATGGGTGTGGAATTATTGTCGTGAATATCAGGTTTATCAGGAATTAGCCACGGATCAGGCATCCATCCAACAATGGTTCAGGGGAGAGGGTGTGGCGTTACGCGCCATACAGGGTACTTTGCAGCGCTATAATCGGCTGATGCGGCACTGGTTGTTGCAGGGGCGCAGGCCGTATCCCAGTTCCGGTAATCTGGATCCCAGTGCTGTATCCGATAGTGCGCATACTCTTTCGGCAAGGCAGATGGATGCGGAGGGGCGGCGCTATATTCTTTTTGCCACGGTTTCATGCGCCATGGCCGGCGCTGGTGTCGCGGCCGGTGGTGTGCTGGGTCCCATAGCTGGCGCAGCTTCGCTGCCGGGCAATGTGGTCTCAACCACGGATACGATGGTTAACGGTGCAACTATCGATTAGGTGTCGCAGGTCCTGCCACCTCGAATCAAAGGTTCCGTGATCTGAACGGTTGTGGCGTCGGAATACATGTCAGGGCATGTCCATGTCTTGATTGCCTCATCTCATCTTCGAGTTCCTCTTCTTCATCCATTTTGTTGCGCCACGGGGTCGGGTTGGGCCAGGCGCTGCTCAAGCTCAATGTGCAGCTTGAGTTCGATCAGTTCCTTCTGGATCCGGTAGTGTTCACCGCACATATCGTTCAAACGCGTCCGGTTGTGCTCCAGTTTCTGCATGAGCGAGGCGAAACGTCCAATCAAATACTGGTGCAGCTCCTCTGTCTTGGCGTGCAGCACCTCGGCGGTCTGCTCGGCATAGGCTTCTGGATGATAGGGTTTCGCAGTGAAGCGTTCGATCAAGAGCCATTTGGTGACCACCACTGTGTTTTGTTGGAGGGCGACAGTCATGGGCTGTGCCCGTGTGTTTCGCGTACCCAGAGAAGAGCTTGCTGGTGGAGATCGTGAGCATGCTGGTCCGCACGCGGGAGACAACAGCCGACAGACAACTCTCAAAGGCGGTCAGGGATGACATCTACTAGCTCCCACACTTTGTCGTCTACGCTTCGTCGGCTTGAGCATGGCCCCGCTGTCCGCTCAATGAAAAATCCCCCTAAGTGCGTCGCCGCACCTGATTCGGGGCGTGTCGGAATCTCTTGTGGGACGTCTCTTTGTCCTGTATCCCGGATGTGTCGATTACACACTGAACGAAATTGGCCGTGAGTTTGCGGTGATGGCCTCATGGTTGAATGTAATGCGTTCTCCTGATCGCTTGCAGGTTTTGTATCACAAACGGCGCCATACCGTCCAGCGGCAGGATGGCTGTGGCGGCGTCCAGTTTGCACGCGGCTTTGGGCATGCCATAGATCGTGGAGGTTTCGCGGTCCTGGGCCGCGGTGTACCAGCCGGCTTGCTTCAGTGCGAGCAGGCCGCGTGCGCCGTCATCGCCCATACCCGTTAACAGTAGGCCCACGCCGGGACCTGGCCAGTGCCTGGCCAGGCTCTCGAACATGACATTGACGGACGGCTGATAAGGTGTATCCTCCTGACGCACCCGCAAGCAGCCCCGGTTATCCAGCGCCAGGTGCCGACTGCCCAGTACGGCGTGGACCTGGTCCATGCTCAGGGCCATGCCGGGCTGGGCCTGGACCAGGTTCATGGCGCAGGATTGTTTGAGCCAGTCGGTCAATGCGTCGGCAAAATCGACATGCATGTGCTGGACCAGAACAACGGCGGCGCCGAGGTGCGGGGGCAACCGCGACAACATCGCGACCAGTGCGCACGGCCCGCCGGCCGATGCGCCCACGGCTACGAGTGGGAATCCGGTGCGCGGGACAGGCCTGTCCGCTGTCGGCATTGAAGGGCGGCCTGGGGCAAACCCGTACCGGCCAATCAAGCGCGCCATGGTGCACAGTTTTTTCAGAAAAGCGCGCCGTTCCTCGTTGCTGTCGCCGCTGGCCGGCGTGCGCGCCACATCGTCTGCCCCCTGGCCCAGAACCTGGAAGATGAGCGCGGATTGGCGTTCCACGGATTCGGCCAGGATCAGAACCCGCGGCGCATGGGGCAGGGTGCGCACCGCGTCGAGCACCGGGCACAGGTCCAACCCGAGCAGCAGCAGGTCCGGCGGTTGCCGGACGCATAGTTCCAGCATGTTTTCGCCGTTATCCGCGGCCCAGATTTCTTTGTACGCCGGTTCATCGTCCAGCAGCGACCGGATCCGGTCCAGAGCGTCGGCATCGGGATGGGCCAGGGCAATGTTCACAATGCCTTCATGCCGGCCCGCGCAGCCTTTTCGATCAGTTCATGTACCATGTTCAACAGGTTCACGTCGTGAAACGCGCCTTTGGTCAGGTAGGCATTGGCTCCAGCTTGCAGACCGCGCGCGCGGTCTTCGGGACGGTCCTTGTACGAGACCATGACAATGGGCAGGTCACGATGGCCAGGGGAAGCGCGCAGCCGGCGAACCAGCTCAAGGCCGTCCAGACGGGGCATATCCACGTCGGTAACGAGCAGGTCATAGGTTTTGCTTTCCAGCGCACGCCAGGCCTCGATCCCGTCAAACGCCGTATCCACTGCATAACCGCCGTGTTCGAGCAAGCCGCGCTCCACTTCGCACACCGTGGGCGAATCGTCGGCGATCAGGATGCGTCGGCTTTCGGTTTGCGTTTCTTTGATGGACAGGTTAGCGGCCTGGGCCGGTTTGCCGGTTTTCAGGCGCTGCGCAATGCTGGCCAGCAGGTCGTCGATGTCCAGCACCAGAATGGGTTCGCCGTTGTCGCGGATCGCGCCGGCGCTGATGTTGGGGATGTCGCCCAGCCGCGGATCGAGCGGGATCACGACCAAGTCGCAGGGGCTGCCCAAACCGTCGATCACCAGGCCGTAGCGCCGGGTCGGCTCGCTGATGACCATGATTTTTTCCTGGTCGCGCGTGACGGAAGGCATAGGCAGGTTCAGGATTTCATGGGCATAGAGCAGGCCGATCCACTCATCGTCGATCTGGACCAGGCGCCTGTCCTCGATGGTCCGCACGCGGGTTGCTGTGCACAGGCGTTCGACGCGTGCCAGGGGCGCGGCATACCATTCGCCGGCAATGATCAGCGGCAGTACGCGCGCCACGGACAAGGTCAACGGCAGGTCCATCAGGAACGCCGTGCCGCGGCCCGGTTCGGTCTCGATGCGCACTTTGCCGCCCAGTTCGCGGATCATGGCGTGGACCACGTCCAGGCCTACGCCGCGGCCGGACAGGTCCGTAATTTTTTCAGCCGTGGAAAAGCCGGGCAGGTAGAGAAACTCGAGCAGTTCGGCGGCATCCATGGAAGCCGCCATTTCAGGCGTGGCATGGCCGTGATCGAGGACTCCGCGACGGATGGTCTCGACATCAACGCCACGACCGTCGTCGCGTACCGAAATGGCCAGCACGCCGTTGCGGTGGCGCGCTTCCAGGATGATTCTGGCCCTGGCCGGTTTGCCGGTTTTCCGGCGTTCGGCGGTGGATTCGATCCCATGGTCCAGCGCATTGCGCAGCAGGTGGGTCAACGGAGCTTCCAGTTTTTCCAGAATATCGCGATCCACGGCTGTGTCCGCGCCCTTGATTTTGAATACGACGTCTTTGTCCAGTTGCTGGGCCAGGTCGCGGACCATGCGCGGAAAACCGTGTGTACCCTGGGCGAATGGGCGCATCCGGCTGGCGATCACTTCGGTGTGAAGCCGATCCGCAGTGCGGGTCAGTCGCCGCGAAAAACGATCGAATTGCTCGATGATGCGATCGAGTTGGTCGCTCACGTTTTCGCTATGGCTGAGCACCTCTTTCATCCAGAGGATCAGGTCTTCCCTGGAACCGGTGGCAGCCCGTTCGTCCAGCACCTGTTCCAGCGAGGAACCGATGTCGTGCAAGCCGTTTTTCAACGAACGCATGGCTGTGACATGGTCAGGGCAGGCGCGCGCCTGGACTAGGCACTCGCCGGCCAGGCCCATGATCCGGCTCAAGCGCTCGGCTTGGATACGGACGACGCGGTTAGAATCATCAGAGGGTGTCGGGTGTCGGGTGTCGCGTGTCGCGTGTTGCGTGTCGGGTGTTGGTCCGTGTTGGTCCGTGTCCCCCCGTGGGGCCGGCTCACACCGTTGGCGCAATTGCTCGGCCAAACTGTTGATGCGCGGTCGGCACTGTTCCAAGCCGGCGTTCAGGTCGCCGGGCGGCAGCTTCCGCAGTTGCGCGAGCAGGTCATGGCCCTGCAGCAGCAGGTCGATGTCCGTGCGACCCAGTTGATGGCGCAGTTGCTGGGCCGCGGAAAGCACGTCCTCCATGGCATGAGCCAGGGTGACCGCCGGTTCGAGACCCACGATCTTGGCGGCGCCCTTGATGGAATGCGCGGCGCGCATCAGCGGCTCGATATTGGCCGGCGCCGGATCGTTTTCCAGTGTCACCAATCCCTGTTCGAGCACCAGGCCGTAGTTCTCCAGCTCTATCTTGAACAGCTCCAGCATGGACGTGTCAGCCATGGATACGCTCCGCGGGTTGTGCGTGTCCAGCCGGCATTTCGCGGTTCATGACCCGGCAGAACAGATCGGCGTCGAGTAGACCAACGACGCGGTGATGGTGCGTGAACACGTGTCGTGTTACAGCCTGGTCGGCAGCGGTCAGCGTGGCGGGCGGGTCGCGAAAATCGGCGCGCGGGATGGGGCGGATGCCCAGCACTTCATCGACGGCAATCACAAAACGTTGCTCGTTGCGGAATATTACGATCAGGCGTGCGGCAGCTACAGCCTCGCGCTTGCGCGGGGCAATGCCCAGGATCGCATGGGCTGAAAAGCAGAGCAATAATTCCCCCTGGATGTTGACCAGCCCCAGAAATCGGCTGGCGCCGAGGCCTGGCACCTTATGGATCGGCAACTGCTCCGTGATTTCCTGCAGTACGTCCGTTTCCAGCGCCAACCACTCGTTGCCCAGCCTGAGGATCAGCAATGGCACGACATTTGTGATTTGTTCCTGCTTGGGTTGTGCCAGCAGCCGTGTCCACTCAGCCCGGCACTCATTGCTGAAAGGGCGGTCCAGCAGCGCGCCGGACATGACCGGTTCATGCGCCGACACCGATCGAGGCGCCGGCGTCGGCTCTGGCGTAGGGGCCGGAGCTGCCGTTGGTGCGGGTTCGGCGGTCCATGGCATGGCCTAGGGT
>CAZOLK010000230.1:0-9081 GCA_964580325.1 uncultured Verrucomicrobiota bacterium
CGCCGGTCAGCGCGGCCACGCGCGAGAGCGAAGTCCGGCGCGGCGGTTGCCAGACCACGACGCCGCCGGCAGCCAGACAGGCAGCCACGCCATCCGCCTGTTCCGCTGGCCAGTCAGCCAGCATGACCAGGTCCAGCGCCGCTAGATCAGGCAACCGCGGATCGTTGTTCAACGGCACGATTTCGACCCAGCCGAACGCAGTCAGCGCACACTCCCAAAATTCGGTTGTCGGCGATGTGGAACGGTAGAGCCCGATGCGCAGCTTGTCGCGTACCGTCAACACGGCCTGGCGCACGTTGTCGCCGGCAAACGCGTCCGCCCCGGTCCAGACACGAATTGCGGTCTCGCCCGCGTTTTTAAACCGAGCCGAAAACATGACGGTGCTTATCTCCCAGGGTTCCAGGGTCAACTCCTGCTGCTGGCGCGACTCGCCGGCTGTCAGAAACACGGTCACGCGTCTGGGGCGATCCCCATAATTGGCTGTTTCGCAGTAGATACGTACCTGCTCATCGACCAGCGGCGACATGGGTTGACTATGGATGCGCACCAGAGCCTGATTCGCGGCCTGACCGTCGCCAACCGGGACGCAGAGCAGATTCACATCGTCGGGCACGCCCCAGTCTGCCTGCTTCCAGTTGGTTTGTTGGAAATCTGACACCACGCAAATCTCTTTTTTGCCCTCCGCATTTTTAAGCATCTCAACAGCCATGCGCAACCCCTCGCCGATGCGCGGCATTTCCTGGCTGACCCCGGCGCGTTGCAGTTCCGTGCGCAGGAACATGGCGTTGACGCCCAGCTCCGGAAACACGCTGCAGCACGGCGCACGCAGCCAGACGATGTTGGCCCGATCATCGGCAGCCAGACCGGCCAGGATCTCGGACGCCTCGGCGCAGGCTGCGGCAAAACGCGACTGGGCTCCATCGACATAGGCCATGGACGCGGACGCATCGACCAGCAGCACGATATTGCGGCGCTGCATCCCGCCGGTCCAGGCGCGGCTGCCAAACAGGCGCGGCTTGAGAAACAGCAGAACCAGGCACAGACAGAGCAGCGTGCGCAACAGCAACAGCAACCAGTCCTGGGGCCGCTTAATGCGCTGGGTTTTGCGTGCGATGCGTTCGATGAAGCGGATGCAACTGAACCGGTAGGCCGGCGGTCGGGAGCGCGCCACCAAGTGGATGATCAGGGGCGCGGCGACCAGTGCCAGCAGGCCCAGCAATTGGGTGTTGTCGGGTTGTATCGTCATTTGACCAGTTGATCGAAGAGTTCAAAATAATGGGTATCGGTACGCGCCAGGTTATAGTGGATCCGGCGCCGGATGGACAGCTCGCGCAGGCCGCGGATATGCTCGTTCATGGCCTGGCGGTAGTGCTTGCGCAACTGATCGGTATGCGAGATCACGCGCTGGTTGTTCTCCATATCCACGAACGCGGTCAAGCCGCGCGGCGTCAGGTCCAGTTCTTCCGGAGCCATGATGTGGAACAAGTGGATCTCGAACCCGCGGTGCTGGTAGGGGTTGAACGCGTTGAAAATCGCGGCCGGCTCGTCGAAAAAGTCTGAGAGCACGATCAGCGTGCCACGCCGCGACAGGAGTGGGAAAGCGCGGTGCAAGGCCGCGGCCAGCGATGTTTCGGCGCCGGGCAGATTATCCTCCAGGGCCAGCATTAACTGGCGCAAGTGCAGGTCCGTACTGCCGGGCGGGAAGAAACGGCGGATGTCGCGGTCAAATATCTGCAGCGAAACCAGGTCGTTGCAGCGCACCACCAAGTAACACAGGCAGGCAGCGAAGAACGAGGCATAATCCAGCTTGCTCAACGCTTCGCCGAATCCCATGGACGCGCTGCTGTCGAGAAAGATGTGGCAGTCGGTGTTGGTTTCCTGCTCGAACGTGCACAGGTAATGGCGGTCGGTGCGGGCATAGACGCGCCAGTCCACCATCCTGATGTCGTCGCCGGGCGAATAGGGCCGGTAGTCACGGAACTCGGTCGAAGAACCGAGCGAATTGGCGTGGTGCCTGCCGGCCAGATAGCCCTCGGCCATGGCGCGCGGCGCGAACTCGAACGACTTGAGCCGGCTGATGTCCTCGGGTTTGAGATACTTGTACTTCACAGCTTCTCCAGCAGGTGGGCGATGATATTCGCGGCTGTTACGCCCTCGCCGGTGGCGTTGTAATTGGGGATCACGCGATGGCGCAGGATGGGCAGGGCCACGCTGCGCACTTCTTCAACCGAGGCCGCGGTCTGACTGCGCAACAGGGCCAGGGCCTTGGCCGCCAGCGTCAGGAACTGCGACGCGCGCGGGCCAGCGCCCCAGGCCACGTAGCGCTTGACATAATCGTCAGCCAGCTCCGAAGTTGGCCGCGAAGCGTGGACCAGTTTGAGGATCGTATCCAGCACATGATCCGGCATTGGCACTTCGTGGACAGTGTGCTGCAACGCGATCATGTCCTTGGACTCGATCGCGGCCCCGGCCCGCGGCAACTCGCGCACCGTGGTTTGCAGCACGATTTTGCGCTCCTCGTCCATGGCCGGATATTCGATGACCAAGTTGAAAAAAAAGCGATCGAGCTGCGCCTCGGGCAGCGGGTAGGTGCCTTCATGCTCGATGGGATTCTGGGTCGCGAACACGATGAACGGCTCCTTGAGCTTCATGCTGTGACCGGATACGGTCACCTGCTTTTCCTGCATGGCCTCGAGCAGAGCGGCCTGGGTCTTGGGCGGCGTACGGTTGATCTCGTCGGCCAGAATCAGGTTGGCGAAAATCGGGCCGCTGACAAATTCGAACTGGCGCCGGCCGCCAGCATGAGCGTCCTGCAGAATCTCACTGCCCAAGATATCGCTGGGCATCAGGTCAGGCGTGAACTGGATCCGTTTGAACGAAAGACCCAAGGTCTGGCCCAGCGTACTGACCAGCAGCGTCTTGGCCAGACCCGGTACGCCGACGATCAGGCAATGACCCTTACAGAGCAGCGCGGCAAGCATCTGCTCGATAACGACCTCCTGGCCGACAATCACCTTGCCCAGTTCGCGCCGGATCGCCGACACATGGCCCTGGACCATCTCCCATTGCTGCGACTTGTTCGGTTCTTGTTGTTCCATGATGTTCTTCCTCTCCTTGTTACATGATGTCAGTGTAGATGGACTCAACGTCTTTCATTTTTCAACGACCTCTTGCGGCTTGACCATTTCGCGCAGGCGATTCAAGTTCAGGCGCCAGACCTGATCGTGTGCGCGGTGATCTGTTCAGAACGGGCATGGCAAAGGTCCAGACGCCGCTGGTCCAGCGCGTCTTTTTCGCGGCCAGTACAAAAACCAGTATGCTTGACAGCCTATCGCTTCTTCATGCTTAACCCCGATTTTAGCCTGCACTTTTGCCTCACTCATCTTTTTTCTTTGGCCTGGAAACGCCTTGGAAGTTCACCGAAGCCCTGGCCAGCGGATTGGCCGCCGGCGTGAACAAGTTATCGACGGTCTCCCATAACTCGGTGTGCATCTTTTCCATTGCAGTTTTTATACGGTTTTCCGCATCCATGATCAGCAGATCGTCGCCCGCGTCATCCTCTTTTTTTATGGAGGCAACCCCTTCCTTTGGGTAGCAATAAAGCGCTATTTTGTAACCAAAGCATGGAACATGGGCCTGTGCATTCAGGAAGGGAACGTCCTTACTGTACATGCCCATCTCGTGCATAAATAACTTTCGCCTACGGAACATGAGAAATGAGCGATATTGACGATCAAACCAGCGATCCTGTTTTGGTGTTGCATCGGCGGCATGCCATGTTTCGACATGGATAGCCACGCCTCGCATAAAGGCTTGCCGCCTGATGTCGACGCGCACGCAGTCACCGGTGCGGACCATGGTTTCAGACCAGGCAAAAATCCGGTCGATCATGGCACGGGTCAACGGTTCGTTGGTGGCAACCAGACCGGTGATGGCCGGATCGTCGGTCTTAATAGTGATCTTCGTGATCGTCAGCGAGGCAGGCAGCAAGTTGGTGTGCAGCGCGGTGGCATGCTCCAAGTCGTCATCAGTCAGCGTCTTGTAAAGCGCCAGCCAGACGTTGGGCTCCACTTGGTCCAACAACGCACGCGCATTGCCCGGTTCGATCTGCTCCAACTGTGCGACGATCACGGCCATCCGGTTCGTATCGGCCCGGTCAGCGGAAGGCCAGGGCGTCAGTTCCGCGCCCTTTTTCCCAGCCAGCAGCTCACGGCAACGCACGGCCACAACAGGCGCGACTCGGTCGGGGATCAAGTTATAGACGAACCAGTTCACCTCATCCCGGTTGCAAAGGGAATCGAGCATCATGGCGCTGTACTCAGCCACCGGCATGTTTTTGTCGTCCAGCTTGCGCGTGTCGCTCAACAAGCGGGTCCAATCCCGGGCATGCGCAAGCGGATCGTAAGCGGACCCGGATTTGCCCTTGTTCAGACCATAACTTTCAGGGCCGAAGATTAGGAGACAAGCCTGTAGCAGCGTCTCTATCGCTGAGGTGTTTTCGGCTTTGCGCGTGGCCGCAAGTAAAGCGCCGACCGCCTCCTGTAGCTCGATTTTCGCAAATTTCAACTGCAGCAACTGACGTACATCGTCGACTTTTTTCTCGCCCGTGGCGATTTGATCGAGCAGTTCCCGTAAACTCAAGGGCGAAGTCAGGTTGCGTAGGTTCGTGATCAAGTGTTCATGATTCTGTTTCATCTGCTTGACATAACGCTCTGCCCGCTCATCTTCCATCTGCTGCGCCATGCGCTCGATCAACGCTTCTTTCTTGGCGGCGATCCGGGTGATGAAAGGGGCTGCTTCAGCGCCGCGCACGGCCACGTACTGGGTCAAAAGACTCTCGTCCATATGCCACTCATGCTCCTTGGACATGTTGTCCAGCAGAAAGGTCTCAATGGCGTTGAAATGGTTGGTCCCGCTGTTGTGCAGCAAATGGGCGATGGCGCGTTTGCGCTGGCTGTAGTGGCCTTTTTCCAGATAGAACAGGGCCAGTTGATCCAGGCTTTTATCCTTATTGACGCTGTACCAGTCCTCCAGGCACTCGACTAAAAGTTCACGATCATCGCGATATGCTCGAAAAACGTATTCGCTGTCCTGGGGAAACACGATTGGCGTCATCTGCAAGGCAATGTCCGCCAGGGAGATGGGGCGGTGCATGTTTTGGTATTGGATCCGCGTCCGGATTTCCGGATCCATGTCCCCGCTGCTGGATGAAGCGTAATTCATGTGCGTTACAGCGACCTTGTCCATGGGCAGCAAGGTATCATCCTCGATCAGGGCTATGAGCATGGGCAAAGCGGACAGGCCCGCTGCCTGGATATGCTCCACCACGTTGGTGGGCGTGAAGTTGTCGGCTTTCTCGGGTGCCGGGATGATCCATAGTTCTCTGTCCAACATGTAAGCGGACAACGCAGCGAATTCTTGTTCGTCGGCCTGGAGCAACTGGTCGAGCAATGCCCTGTGCTGAGCCGGCCATGCGGACGTATCGGTTTGCGCGGTATTGGGATGCGTGATTTTATACTCGATCTGCTTGAGCAATAGGTGCTTGGCGCCTTTCTTCGGCCATGTCGGAAACCGGTCGAGTAAGCGTGCGACCTTGTTTCTATACCAGGACCAGTCCCATTTGCCGTCGCGTGTAAACGTTTTGTACAACATCTCGTATTGGGCGTCAGCTAAATGGTTCAATGCTTCGGCAATGACCAAGCGCGGATCGCCGGCAAGTTCGAAAAGCTGTCGGGTCAGCGCATTGGCCTGCTCCTTGTAACCGTGTTCATAGGTATGCGCCGCGAACAGAAATATGCGTCCCAGATGCAGTTGCTCCAGCATATTTGCGTCGTTGTTCTCTTTTTTGAGATTGCCGAAAAAATCGAGGCAGAATTGCAAGTCTTTCTCCATGTCCGCGGGTCGCCACGAGCCAGAGCGTTTGTAGGCGGCGATACTTCTTTGGTCTACGCCCTGATCGCTCAATTCGCGCATCTTTTTCTCTACCAGTTCACGGTCGAAAAGGTCGATCGTCTGGCACGCACCGATCAGAAAGAGATTGGAGCCCTGCTTATCTTCATGCAGCAACCAGGCATTGCCGGTCAGCGTCAGGTACAAATCTAGATTCAATTCATGAAAGAAATCGTGGCATTCCAATTTGACATAAGCGGCCTGGCCAACCCGCGGCAGCCCAAACGCGTGCAATTTATCGAAACCCTTCCCATAATCCACGGTCTGCCCCGTGGCCGTCGCAACGAATAACCGGAAGAAGAGTAATATCAGGCCAGGTCCCTGCATAATCCAGGGGTTCAAAAACGAATCAAAACGGCCATGGACCAAACCCATACCTTCAAATCCAAACACCCTCATACCAACTCCTTGATCGAATCCTTGATGTAATAAAGCCAACTTATTCAACAAGCTAATCAATAATGCCAGGTTGTTCAAGAGAAATTTAAATTCTTTTGATCGGTCCAAGAAAGAGCAAGCACGCCTCGATGAAAAGGCCTACGGAAAGAGTTGGGGACGGAATTGCTAAAAATTGTGTTTATTATGAATGGATTAAGTGGTGCGCCCGGCGGGGATCGAACCCACAACCTCTAGCTCCGGAGGCTAGCGCTCTATCCAATTGAGCTACAGGCGCATAAATATTAGTTTGTAAGCATAATCTAAAATGCGGCTTTGTCAAAGCCATTTATCGATCATTTCTAGCTTATGCCCAACTTTTTTTATGGATTGGGGCTTGACCTTTGATCGCTGGTCATATAAATGAGGCCTGATTACAGAAAATATGGAGTTTTGAATGGATATACGTGATGAACAGCCTCCACTACATGAACTGGGAATGCGACGGCGCACCCCTTATTTTCAGCGGCTGACGCTGTTTGCCGTCACGTTGCTGATTCTTTCGCAATTCGTTTTTCTGGCTGGCTGGTCGTTTTGGGAACAGCATTATACGGACAAATTGACCATACCCGCGGATGCCGAACCCGCGAAAAAAGCGGAAGCCGCTGAAATGGACAAGCAAATGGCGCCCAGGCAAAAAAAGGCGCCCAATGAAACAGCCAAAGCTGCCGTATCCCAAACCGAAACAGCGGAAAAAGGCGCCCAATCGGCACAACCTCAACCACCGAAGTCCGTTGTTGAACCTGATGTTCCCCAAAAACCCGACACCCAAACGCACCCCGCGGACAACGTGGCCATGGCAGCCCTCGAATCCGCAACAGATGTGCAGCCTGAACCTGAGCCTGAACCACCAGCGCCGGCCCAGGATTTTCTGATTGCCTCGCTGAATCATGAAAAAATCGCCATGCCCCAACCGGATGAAGCCCTGTACCTGCTGAATCTATCGCTCAAAAACAATACGTCACGGCACCTGGACCAACGCGAGGCGGTCAAACTGGCGCTCTCCTTTTTTTATCGCGACACGCAGACCGGCAAGATCCTGCTTTCGCGCAAGTACACGCCGGAACCAACGTTGATCGTGGTTGGTCCGTGGAAAGCCGGTGATACCCGCGATGTCATGGCCACCTTCCTGGCTGCCCAGGCCCTGAACGGTCCATCCCGGGACCAGTATCTCGGCTACATGGCCCGGTTGTATTACAATGGCGTGCTGCAGGATGAAGCCATGGAACCCGCCGACCTGGCCGCAATGCTGAAACAGCAGCAGGTCGGAATTTGAATCCGGCCGGTTGTGCTCAGCACAACCTGTTTGGCGGAGTCATGCTCGCTTCGGCAATAAACGAGGCGCGACCAATGGGCCGGTGTTCAGCCAGGAAAAGCAGTTCAAAATCCGTTTTTTCCTCGGGCGCGGGTTCATAGGTTTCGGTCCGGGTGAAGCGCGGGTCGTTGGACAGGATGTTGATGATGGTTTCAAAATAAGGGAGATGATCCGTGGCTACATGCACCTGGGCGTCCGGTTTCATGGTGGCGTGGAGCGCATGGAGAAAATCCCGGTTGAACAGGCGATGATCCACATGCCGGGCTTTGGGCCAGGGGTCGGGGAAGAAAATGTAGTAAACATCCACTGCATGGCGGGGCACCAGGTATAGGACCGCGTAGTAGGCTTCGATACGGAGCAGACGGATATTGAACAGGCTCATGCGCATTGCTTTGCGATCGATTTTGCGGATCCGACGCAGCATGCGGTCGATACCCAGGTAATTGATTTCCGGCGTCTGGGCGGCGCGTGCCAGCAGAAAACGGCCTTTGCCGCAACCCAAGTCCACGTGCAGGGGCCGGGCTGGATCGAACCAGGTTTCCAACGGCAGCGGATTCAACCAATCTTCCGGTACGATCCGAATGGTCGACGGATCGCCGGCATTGCCGAACGCAGGTATTGTCATGGTCGGTTCAGGCACGCGATAGATAGGCGCCGTTGCGCGTGTCGATGCGAATGGTCTCGCCAGGCGCAAGGTATTCGGGCACCTGGACAATCAGGCCGGTGGACATGGTCGCCGGTTTGGTGCGTGCGGTGGCTGATGCGCCTTTCATGGACGGATCGCACTCGGCAATGTCCATTTCGACCACGTCGGGCAGATTGATGCAAAGCACGCGCCCCTCGGAAACCAGCGCTCTGATGCCTTCCATGTCTTCCACAAGATAGGATACCGAATCCTCGATATCGGCAAGGGTCAGATCAAACTGGCTGTAATCGTCAAGGTCCATGAATGTGCATATGTCGCCGTTTTTATACAGGTACTGCACTTCTTTGGTATCAAAAACCGCTTCCTTGAGCTGATCGTCGCCCTTGAGGGTCTGGTCCACCTTCTGCTTGGTCTGCACGTTGCGAAAACGTATCTTGTAAAGCGTAGCCCCGCCCCGTGCGGAAGGGGTCTGGACCTGGATCGACTCTACGACATGGGGCGTGCCGTTGATATCTACAATCGAATTTTTCTTTATGTCACATGCTTTCATATCCAATCCTCATCTGGTGAAAATCACAATGGCAGAAAACTGCCATAAAAAAAAAGGGAATCAAGCTTTTTTTGAGGGATGGAGCAGGGGGGGGCGCTGAATCTATGTCGGGTGTCGAAAGGTGCAATATATCAAAGGCCTGGCGATTGAGATCCGCCAAATCCTCGAAGCTGCGACCCGGGAAGT
>CAZOLK010000231.1:0-9077 GCA_964580325.1 uncultured Verrucomicrobiota bacterium
AAATGATAATTAAATTGATAGGTATCAATTTTTACACGGGGTCGCTGACGGCGGGCAGACCCGTGAGAAAATTTTTACACGGGGTCGCTGGCGGCGGGCAGACCCGTGAGAAAAAAGAATAAAGAAAAAACGCCGTGAACGGTTACAAAAGTGAAAACTATGCGGCCATGGGAAAGCATTCCAACACGTTATCTAAAAGGATGTTATGCCTGTGGCATGAAAGATTTAAATAAGCTTACCTAAGCTTCCTCGTCACAATCACAACAATCGCACGAAGGAAAATCATTTTCTCCACATTTTCCGGTTTCCAGAACATGCCGGCTCTTCCACTTCGGCGGCTTGAGCATGGCCCGCTGTCCGCTTTATGAAAAATCCCCCTATAAACTCGGAAGCGCCTCACCAACCTGACCATGCCCAACGGCGTGATCCTTTCGCCCGATGAAAAGACCTTGTATGTGGGCGATTCTTCCCGTGGCCGCTGGATCTGGGCTTACACGGTGAACGAGGACAACAGCTTGTCCGACCTGCGCAAATTCGTCCAGAATTTCCCCGCCATTCCCGATGGCTTTGCCATGCCCTAGGTCTTGAATTAAAACAACATCGATCCTGCTAAAAGTCCCAAATTAAAAATACCGCGATCCCGCAAGAAGATTCCTTATCGGACCCTGCGGACCCCGTTCCTTTTTGGGTTGATAAAAAAAGTAGGGTGTGTGTCAATCAATATTTATTTACCCTGGAAATCAATTAACACATAGCCCTACTAAAAGAAGTATAGCGAATCAGACCAGTTGTTGGAAGAGGCAATTGCAATAAAAAGGAGGATCGCGAAGGAAAGCCGATCACGGCCTATCGATCCATGCAAGAACTGCGGGAAGACCGATTTGGTCATGCACAAGGGATGCAAACGATGGTTCCTGATATTTATCGCCGATATAATATGGCCTTTCTGCGCACAATTGATGCGGTGGCGATGTCGTAACTGTGGGGCGACCTTTCGCCATTATCCAAAAGTCTGCCAACCCTCTAAACGCTTCTTGTATCCGGATCGGATCCGCCTCGTGGCGGAATATGTCGATCGACAACGATCAGATATCTTCGCGTCGAGCAACCTAGGTCTTAAATTAAAACGACACGATTCCCTCGAAAAGTCCCAGATTAAGGATCCCACGATCATCAGAGATCGGATCTCGCGGAACCCGCTGCAGATAAGCTCCATCGACGGAGGCGCCGCGGATCTGTTCGATGATTTGGCGAAAGAGTTGATTCATAAATGCACGGGTGGCATTCCTCGTCAGATCAACCAATTGGCGACAACCGCGCTGCTTCATGCAGCCAGTCGAAATATGCAGTGCTGCATCGACCGAGAGGTGGTCTCCGCCGCCGCCCGCGAGATGCGTTATATTTAGTTAGCAGAGGACATATGAACCCTCAATATACCCCGGATTATTTACCTGCCTTGCGCAATCAGATCGAGATGATTTTCTTCATCAAGAATATCCTCGATATAGAGAACAAGGTTCAAAATGGTGGGCTTTAATTGTCGCTCTGGGATTTAAAAGCTTGCTTTTGTGTTTATATTTTGGTATCTTTGCCAATATGAAAAAACTAAGTTCCTATCAGTATGGCCCCTAAAAAACCTTTTTAATTGGACCTAGATGACAGCAAGCTTACGTGCTTTTCGATAAAATGCAATGAGGGCAAGTCCTTCTCGTGCTCCAGCAACCTTCTTACAGAATAAATCCTTGCAGAACATACTTATATCTAGCGATTTATTCTTGTCTGGGAAACGAATAAGAACTGGCTTGATGGTATACATACTACCCTTGTAGCCAAACCATTCTCCTCCCTGCTCTTGAACCAAAAGTTGCCCTAAAAAATATGACATAAGTTCTTCGAACATCTCTTGTGACATATCAACCCTGAATAGATTTTCATCGCACATCCGGCGATAGGCCTTCTCTACTTTCGATAGCCCCTCAACGTTGAACAAGAGTTCTCCGATAGGACCAGCCCTACATGTCTCGACGAACATTGTTATATTGTCAGGAGACTGAGGTGCTTCCTGAAGAGTGGTTGATAGCATTCTGTCAATTAGTACATCTCTCATTTTTTTTCTTGTTTGTCATGATGCTTTCAAATCTAATGTACATAATAAGGGATTCCGTAGGTTTCTAACTTTTGACGAACACGAGGGCGGACATTGCCATGAAGATGCCATTCAGGCTGCAATCCAAATGCTCCTTCAGCCAAAAGCCTTTTAATATTTGCCGCCTTGTGAACTTGCTTAAACTGACATCGCCGCTCTTTATTTCACGAAAAATGGGCGTATCCACAACATCTGGAATTCGACCACCAATAGGAGTAGGTATTTTGCGATCTGGTATTCCCAAGCCACGCTTTTGGTAGATCCTTTCAAAGTTCTTACCACGGATCCGATTGGCTTGAAAAGTATCATAATTCTTACTCCATCGTTTGAAGGCCCAATCACCTTCGTATCTATGCCAAGCATCAAGTTTGTTTCTAATGCGATTTGGTGATGCAAGCATGTCCTTCGATGCAACACGCGGAACTCCAAGATTCGCTTTTCCCTCTGGGACAAGGAGGGAGTCCGACGCAGTTTCTGAGTAAATTTGCCGGTAATCCGGTGGCAGTTCGTGGGTTACAGACTGCTCAGCCCCGACGCAGGCCTGGGGTTTTAAAAAATATTCCAGACGCGGTTTTTCAGTGTGCAGCGCTGTTTTTGCAGATGCGCTTGGCGGTATTGCCAGCCCGAACGCCAGGGCGCACGCCAGCAGCAGGAGCAGCGATTTCGAGAGCACCCCTGTCCAGCCGTGGCCATACTTTGCCGATGCTTTCATGGCAGCTATTTTAAGCAGCTAAGAGAACAAGGTGCAATGGTTTTCGGCAGCGGGTCCGCGGCGGTCCTGGGGATGGCTGGTCGGATGAAATTTTTGCGCTAAACTGATATTTCAGTTTCAGACCGTTCCAGCAGACCAAATCCGTTGGATGAATTTTGGGATAGTACGCGGTCAACGCGTCAGCGTCTGCTACAAACCACTTTTCGCAAGAAGCGTGACCCCCGGGCAAGATTTTTCTAGCATTTCTTTGCTGGCCCATTTTGATGCTGACAGGTAAAAAAGAGATCGGTATATGCGATCTCTTCTTATTCCCCATAAGCACTCACCCCCGCGCTACGCGCAAATCGTGATGCCATTGAGGTTCCTGGTATATTTCACTTACGGAATCAATTTGCCAGGCATTCTTGATGTTGCGTCCGATGGCCCGTCTGCGAAGCGTGATGGCTGCTGGGCTTACACAGCACTCCTGCGCAATTGTTTTACCAGGAATACCAGCGCTTGTGGCTGCCAGCAATGCCCGGTCGCTCTCAGATAATTCCAGCATTTCCCAGTCCAGACGCCGTGCCGCTTCCTGGGTTGGATCTTCATGACCATCGGCCAATACATCGTGAAGGGTCAACGGCCTGCTGTCCTCGTCGTATTCACTCCCGATCTCCTGATCCAGGCTCTGTACTACGACGTCGTTCTGTAAGCAGCACGCCGCGGACAGGGCATCACACTTTCCTGCGTAACCACTTCGCCGGCCGGATTTCAGGCTCTGCAAAACATAGTACGCTATACTGCCCGGATCTGGATCCTTGCCTTTCTGTTGGGCAGCATTTAACATTTTGGCTGCCATGAGCAACCCGTCCTGGAGCAGTTCACCGTGATCTTCACTACCAACTTTCGGCACCGCATTCAGGCTTCCGCTGATAATAGGCATGATCTGCATCAATGGGTTCATCTTTCCCTCCCGGTATATTTACGGCAAACCATCACGGGAAAGAAAACCCGCCCGTGCGGCCTGCCTGGTTAAAGGTCAAACCGCACTTAATCGGCGGTACTAAGATGTTATAACACTAAAGAGGGTAGAATTAAGTGTTATGCGTAACTGCAAAAAACCGAATGCTTTTCAAACCGCGGTTTGATTTATCGCTTCACTGTCGAGATTATCGGGCCGGATATTCCAGTACTGCTGAGCGTAATCCTTGGTTACGGCAGTTCCTTTAGGTGTCCTGATGTTTCTATAATGGGAAAGCAGTACATTGATCCGTGTGTGACCCAACTGCATAGACGTGGCCGTAATATCTCCGTGCAGGGCCAAATGAAAGCTGGCAAATGAATGCCGCATCACGTCGGGCGTCCACACGATACCGGCTTCGTTTCGAAGGTTACGGGCACGTCTGTCATGAAAGAAAATGGGGCCTTGCTTCTTCCTGAATGGAGTCAACCAGGCAAGTAAGTTATCGCTCATATCGACGTGTCGCTGTCTGCGTTTCTTGGCAGTAGCTGGAAGAACTGTAATCATTTTCGACTCGAAATTGATGTTTTCCCAGCAAAATTCACCTAACTCATTTACAGGCCTGAGCCCGGCGAAAAAGCCAATCGCAAAGTATGGGATCAATTCAGGTTCATGTTGCTGAAGTGCTTTAAATAATTTGATGACATCTGTGACATCCATAAGTTGCGGCAGCTTTTCGTCAACAGCTACGTTTTCAAGCCCCGCTACCGGATTTTCCCTGATGTATTTTCTTTTTATAGCAAAATTGAAGAATCCTGATAAAACCTGCTTGTAGCCGTTCCATGTGACTGACCCGACATTCAAGCTATCGAGCCAGGCTTCGACATTCTTGACGGTGGCTTCGTGGACCATTTTGTCCAGGCCAAAGTGGCGCATGAAATTTGGGATAACTTTCTTTATCTCATCAATAGTTCTTGGGCGCCGGTTGGCTTTTTTCTTGGTGTCAATATAAGCTGAAAGCAGGTCCTTGAGGCTGATCGGCTCAATACCAGGGCCCAGATGCGTCATAAAGTATCTGGCTGCCTCTGTGAGTGAACTATGGCCGTTCAAGATATCAAAAGCGCTGAGCACATCCATACGCTGTCCATTGGTCAAATGAGTGAGTTTGATCTGATCATTACTGTGCTCTTTCACCCAGATGGCAATAGCGGTTTCAGCTTCTTTTTTTGTTTTAAACGAACGCCGAACCCGCTTCTTTTCGCTGTCCAACCCGTAGTCAAGTTCCCAGCTTGTACCACGCCGTTTCAGATTTGGCTTTTTTGATCTGCCCATTCGTGTATCTTTCTCTGTATATAGGACCATGAAACCTTACCACAAATGTGACACAGTTTTTGGAAAATGTCAATATTACTAAGAAAAAACAGCTATGAAGGACGTACTACAAACGCGTAAATTCATGGACGCTGCAAGCTCGTAGTACAGGCTTCAGCCTGCTTCCCACCACAAACGATGTCGTAAATCGGAGATGCGTCCCGATTCCGACAGCATCCCATCTTGCCATTGACAATAGTGTCGATCTTCGCTAGCTTTTCGCGGTATATGAAGAATAAAGCGTATAAACAGTTTTTGTTTACAGGACCGCGTTGAATTATCGTGAAGGCCGAGGTATGAAATTTTCCATCATCACACCCAGTTTTAACATGTCTTCATGGCTCAAGCTGTGCATTGCTTCTGTTCATGATCAGGATGGTGTCGAGATCGAGCATCTCATTCAGGATGGGGGATCCACGGACGGGACCCAGGAATGGGTAGGCGAAGACCCGCGGGTGGATGCGCGTTGCGAAAAAGATGGCGGTATGTATGAAGCCATCAACAAAGGCTTACGCAGGGCATCCGGTGATATCCTGGCTCACCTGAATTGTGATGAGCAGTATCTGCCGGGCGCGCTTGCGGCAATCGCCGATGTTTTCTCGAAGCACCCTGAGGTTGATGTCGTTTTCGCTGACGTGCTGATCGTCGATCCGCGTGGCGAGTTGGTCTGTTTTCAGAAAATCGTGCGGCCTACGCGCTGGCAATCCATGGTCCATTTCCTGCCTACGTATACCTGTGCCACTTTTTTCCGGCGGCAGGTCGTACACCGGGATAACATGTATTTCCGCGAAGACCTTAAAACGTTGTCAGATACATACTGGGTGCTGGACCTGCTTGAAAAAAAGATCCCGTTCAGAATGCATCGCCTGTATACATCAGTCTTCACCGATACCGGCGCCAACTTGAACATGCAGCCCAATGCCCAGCGTGAAGGATATGATTTGATGATGCAGGCGCCTGCATGGGTTCGCAAAGTGCGGTCGTTGATCCGGTTGCGGCATCGGCTGATGAAACTGTTCACCGGTTGCTATACCCATGGGCCTTTACACTACGCTATCTTTACCGGGGCGCAGCAGGAACAGCGCCGCACGTTCAAGGTTGACCGTCCAAGCCCGCTCTGGCACAGTATGCTGCGCAACAAAAGCTATTTTTATGCGGATTACGGCAAAACAGGCACGTAAAATCGGATCACTGGTCCGGCGATGTCAATTTGACCGTCAGAATATCCGCCAGCGTGTCGCGCAGCGGTTTGTCCAATTCAGCGTTGTTATCGAACGTGTCCTTGAACCGATCAATGCGCTCTTTCTTCTCCAGGTAATTCGCGATGTCGTAACTGACCCGCGAAGCGTCTTCGATGACCCCCTGGGCTTTGAACAGGGTTGTACTGAACCGCTGTCGCGTTCCATGGACTCCAGCACGCCGAGCAGGCGCTTGTATTCGTTGATCCAGTCCTGGAAGTTGTTTTCCATCATGGTATAACTCTCGGCGTCACCCAGGATCCAGAGCTTGATCAAATCTTTGTCCTGGGGCGAGATCGGCTTGTTGTCGCGTAATTTTGCGATGACCTTTTCGATGCTGCCGGCGGTCTGACGCTGGATCTCTTCGCGCACTTCGTCCTTGTTCTTGTTCAGCAGGTAACCCGCTTTCTGAAAAGCGCCCTCCTGCATCGAATTCAAAGCGCCGCGCATGGCATCTGTAATACCTGAAATCTGCATTGTGTTCCTCCGTATATTCAGTTCATTTGAATGAAGAAAAGCTAACGTAAAGGAATGCTCCGTGCAAACTCTTTTTTGGGTTGCTGGGTGCTGGTTGGTTGTGGGATTTTTGTATGAGATCGTTGTCCTTTGAAGGAATGTTGGTCAATGGCTTTTGCCGGCCGCTGGCCGCATGAATGCGGGACTACGAACGGCCGCATGAATGCGGGACTACGAACCCTTCATAGCACCTTTTTGATATTGTCCGGTATGTCCAGCGCCTGGATATAGTCACGCCATTCCGCCTCCAGGTTCTGGGCGGATATGCCCAGTTTGTCCAGTAAAATGGCGTAACGGGATTTCCATCTTGTCTTGTCGGTGTTGGCCGGGTCGCGGATGTATTTTATATAATCGAAGAATTCCAGGCGGTGCTTTTCCATCAGCATGCACACCAGGGCCCAGGATTGAGAATAGCCAAGCGCAATCTGTTCCGTGCTGCCCAGGGTAAAAAAGCCGGCATAACTGTCAAAGTCGACCAAGCGTTTGAGGGACATCAGGCTGCCACTTCGTCGGGCTATGTAAATCCCAGATTAAGGATCCCACGATCATCAGAGATCGGATCTCGCGGAACCCGCTGCAGATAAGCTCCATCGACGGAGGCGCCGCGGATCTGTTCGATGATTTGGCGAAAGAGTTGATTCATAAATGCACGGGTGGCATTCCTCGTCAGATCAACCAATTGGCGACAACCGCGCTGCTTCATGCAGCCAGTCGAAATATGCAGTGCTGCATCGACCGAGAGGTGGTCTCCGCCGCCGCCCGCGAGATGCGTTATATTTAGTTAGCAGAGGACATATGAACCCTCAATATACCCCGGATTATTTACCTGCCTTGCGCAATCAGATCGAGATGATTTTCTTCATCAAGAATATCCTCGATATAGAGAACAAGGTTCAAAATGGTGGGCTTTAATTGTCGCTCTGGGATTTAAAAGCTTGCTTTTGTGTTTATATTTTGGTATCTTTGCCAATATGAAAAAACTAAGTTCCTATCAGTATGGCCCCTAAAAAACCTTTTTAATTGGACCTAGATGACAGCAAGCTTACGTGCTTTTCGATAAAATGCAATGAGGGCAAGTCCTTCTCGTGCTCCAGCAACCTTCTTACAGAATAAATCCTTGCAGAACATACTTATATCTAGCGATTTATTCTTGTCTGGGAAACGAATAAGAACTGGCTTGATGGTATACATACTACCCTTGTAGCCAAACCATTCTCCTCCCTGCTCTTGAACCAAAAGTTGCCCTAAAAAATATGACATAAGTTCTTCGAACATCTCTTGTGACATATCAACCCTGAATAGATTTTCATCGCACATCCGGCGATAGGCCTTCTCTACTTTCGATAGCCCCTCAACGTTGAACAAGAGTTCTCCGATAGGACCAGCCCTACATGTCTCGACGAACATTGTTATATTGTCAGGAGACTGAGGTGCTTCCTGAAGAGTGGTTGATAGCATTCTGTCAATTAGTACATCTCTCATTTTTTTTCTTGTTTGTCATGATGCTTTCAAATCTAATGTACATAATAAGGGATTCCGTAGGTTTCTAACTTTTGACGAACACGAGGGCGGACATTGCCATGAAGATGCCATTCAGGCTGCAATCCAAATGCTCCTTCAGCCAAAAGCCTTTTAATATTTGCCGCCTTGTGAACTTGCTTAAACTGACATCGCCGCTCTTTATTTCACGAAAAATGGGCGTATCCACAACATCTGGAATTCGACCACCAATAGGAGTAGGTATTTTGCGATCTGGTATTCCCAAGCCACGCTTTTGGTAGATCCTTTCAAAGTTCTTACCACGGATCCGATTGGCTTGAAAAGTATCATAATTCTTACTCCATCGTTTGAAGGCCCAATCACCTTCGTATCTATGCCAAGCATCAAGTTTGTTTCTAATGCGATTTGGTGATGCAAGCATGTCCTTCGATGCAACACGCGGAACTCCAAGATTCGCTTTTCCCTCTGGGACAAGGAGGGAGTCCGACGCAGTTTCTGAGTAAATTTGCCGGTAATCCGGTGGCAGTTCGTGGGTTACAGACTGCTCAGCCCCGACGCAGGCCTGGGGTTTTAAAAAATATTCCAGACGCGGTTTTTCAGTGTGCAGCGCTGTTTTTGCAGATGCGCTTGGCGGTATTGCCAGCCCGAACGCCA
>CAZOLK010000232.1:0-9016 GCA_964580325.1 uncultured Verrucomicrobiota bacterium
CCGTCCATCCTCTCCCCCAGACCAGGTGCGCCAGTCCATTCTCGTCGGCAAACACCCCTCCATTGGCCGCCATCTGATGATAACCATGAGAGTGAACTGGCAGGGCAAAGACGAGTTTATAAGTTTTTGTCGATACGGTTCTTTCCGTTTTCATCATAAAACACCATCAGGGCATATTCGCCGGAATTCACATCGTCAAGGCGATACACCTTGCGACCATCCAGCGGCAACCGCCGTTCATAAGCCGAGTCGCGAAAATCACCGAACGTATTGGCTGAATCGAAAAGAACAAAGACAACCGTTCCCTCTTCGGGCGGATTCACCAGCCGCACATTGAGTTCTTCGGCGTGAAGCATGTGCCCAAACAAACACATTCCAACAATACACATTGATACTTTCATTTTTCTCACCATCTGGAACGGCCTCCATGTTTGCAGAGAGTCTACCACAGCACAAACAAAGTTCAATACATCATAATCTTCAGGGGCGTTCGACACGCAATCGATAATATTTTCGTATTTCAGCTTGATGCAAAGTATCTGTCCATACACCGACAGCTATATTGGTTGTAAACCATGATGCATCAAATCCATCTGTCAGATTTGTATCATACCCGACGGAATACAGCCTTCCTGCAACTGCATCCCACTGAAGCACACCGACCGAGGGCATATTAACATTCAAAACTGACTCCCGATTCGTCGGCTGCGTGCCTGCAATCCACTCCTGCCATGCTGTATGACCGTCACCATCTGTATCCAGAACATCCATCCGTTCCGGCACATCCATCCCCGCCGGATAATGCACCTGCAGCCACGAATATGGTGTTCCCTGTAGGGTAACTTCATTGGAGGAGGCCCCCTGTGCCAGTACATCCAGCACATTGAGATAACCAAATCCTGAAGACAGCAGAGGCTTTACAAAAAACGCAACCTCCCCAGCAGCATCTGCTGTTTCCATCAGAGTAATCGTTTGATCCACGTTATAAAGAGCATCGACTGAACCTGTTGTCGCGCTGCTCCATGCATATGTTTTTCGATCATAGGTAGGATCAGCTCGTGAGCTGAGAATTGTTAACGTCATGGCATCGCCGGCTGTAAACCCGGCCAGCCGGACGCCGCCGGTTGTATCTGTTTCGCCATAGCCGCCGTAATTCCCGAGCCACCAGCCATCCCGGACGGCATCTGCCGGATATGCACCATCGCTGTTCTCACCCCCGGTGGTGTCATCATAAAAATCATTCACAATAGAAAGGTTCACAAACCTTTGAATGCCGTTGGTATCGATTGCGTTCGCCACTGCAACCCCTGTAAAATCATCCGGCGCAGCACTGCTTACATGGTTCCAGTTTCCTGCAACTTCATACGATGGGTTTCCAAAATCAAACAGAAGCCTGTACGAATCCGGCTGTACCCAGGTCGGCGCTGAAAGAGCGGCACTGTATTCAGAACGGTTGGAGCCGGCATCCACCGCCCGTACCCGGTATGCATAATTGGATGCCGCAGCCAAACCGGCATTTGTATAGACCAAGGCCGATGTGGATGCCACCACACTTCCCTGCCGTTCAACTTCGTACTTCACCACAGCCACATTATCCGTGGATGCATCCCACGCGATTGTTTGACTGGATGCAGACCGCTTTAGCAAACGTAAATTCTGCGGCACGCTCGGAGCGGACAAATCCTGTTCGGTTGTGCATCCCTGAACAGCCGTACTCCACGCAGAAGTATTTCCGACAGCATCCTCGGCACGAACGCGATACGTATAGCAATTTTCCGCAGTTAATCCTGTATCGGTATAGTTGGTTGACGTGCCCGTACCAGCAGAGCCTCCGTCCCGGGAGATTCGATATCGCACAACAGCCACATCGTCGGTAGACGGACTCCAATGGAGCGACACAGAAAACGCTGTGGAGGTTACGACAGCGAGCCCCTCAGGAACGGATGGAGGCGACACATCGGGAGTCTGCTGCCCATACTCAAAGGCCCCCCGATCAATTACCGCAGAACTGTCGTGGTCGCCGTCAATCGGCCGCGTTTTACCCTCAGCATCAATCGAAAGCCATGCCATACTGGTTCCCGAATCAACTGCCAGGCTATTGGATAACAGCCTGAAATCCCCGTTTGACGGGTTTATAAAACCAACGATTCCGGTCGACCGCCTCGGCTCAGAAGTCCACCACACCACCGGGGAGGTACTCCAAAAATTGTGGGTCACTGTTCGCGCCCCATCGTCCCCATCAATATACACAATATCTGACGCCGCATCGTGACAGTCAAAAATATTATTGGCCAGCGTGAAGTCGTAGGTTCCTGAGCTGTAATATCCGAGATAAAGAGCACGGTCCATATGAGCCACCGTGTTATTGACCACGAAAACATTGGTTTCCGTATCATGCCCGACAATCGCAAAGGCATACGTCTGGTCAGAAACCGTGTTGGTCCTGCTTATTACGTTATTAAAAACAGCTGCACCGTGTACCCCCTCGAGGTCCATCTGAACAGCTGCAACCGGTCTTTGTGCAGCCGTGTCATACGTAATATCGCGAAATGTGTTGTTATAAATAAGCGTATCCCGGGTGTGATGCTGCACAAACAGGGCTCCATTGTGATGTGTGGCAACCCGTATAGAATGGATATCGCATCCTTCGACCGTCTGTCCGATATTGTATTCCTTGAGATCAATGGCATTTTCCATATCGGCCTGAGCCGTTGTCCCCGTTGTGAAAACTTCGCAATCGATCACATGCGGATAATAGAGATGACATTCGTCCATGGGATGCCCGCCCGCACCGAGATAGATGCCCTCATAAGGCGTATTCCACACTTTGCTGTCTATGATCATGTTGTACTCAGCGGCGTCATTGGTATTCCCCGCCATTAAAATTCCCGTAGCGCCTGCGTTATACACCTGCATATCCATAAAGACATTAAAGCTCGAATCCTGAAGGTGTATACCCCCGCCCTGCATGCCGGTTATATCGAACCCGTCGAATAGATTATAGTCTGTAGCATTCGCATCACTGTCGGTGATGTATTCCCCTATAAACCACATTGTATAAATAGATGATCCGGAACCATCGACAATGACGCGCTCAACCGCCCGGTTGGTAGAACTGTTTTTAAGAACAATAGGCCGGGCCACGCATGCCGAAAGATATGCGGGATTGCCCGGAAAACCTGTTTCTGCAACCCAATCGTTCGCTCCCGAAACCTGAACAATCCGGTTTGTGCCCGAACTGACGATATTTGTAACTGGAAATATCCCGTTGTTGGATTTCCAGCTTCTGTACACATAGAGGTAATATTGATTGGTAAATGCGAGATTGACCGCTGACAAATCGGTTGCTTCAGGAAAACGCATTTGATTCGGGTTTTCGACACACACCCCGGTCGTGAGCTGTACAGCGGCAGATCCGGAATTGGTAAACTCGATTTCATCATCCGGATAAACGCCGGGCTCAACCAGAACGCTGTCACCCGGATACAGACGGCGGTCCATCGCATGCGCAATGGTTTTCCATGGATCCGCCTGCGTACCCGCACCGGCATTGTCGCTCCCGTTTGTCGCCACATAATATACGGCGGCATCGCAGGACAGTACGACAAGAGAGAACACAGCCACTGAAAAAAAATGCTTCATATAATTACATCACAGACTGCTGCCATTCAACCTGCTGCTTTAAACCTTCGAAAACAGGTGTTGCAGGTTTATAACCAAGCATGGTGCTGATTCTGCTGATATTTGCAGCTGTGTGCTTCTGATCGCCGGGGCGTGCGGGATGACGTTCAATCTGCGCCTTTTTTCCCGTCAATTCCTCCAGCAATGCAACCACTTCATTGAGCGATACAATCTGACCGCCGCCCACATTAAAGGTTTGGCCAAGCGCGGCATTCTGTTTTTCGTAGGCAAGCATGGTGGCCCGCACACAATCCGCCACAAAGGTATTGCTACGGGTCTGCTCGCCATCGCCAAACATGGGAAACGTCTCGTCGGTCATCAATTTGCGAACCAGAATGTTGTATGCCATATCCGGGCGCTGACGGGACCCGTACACGGAGAAATACCGCAGCACGGTAATCGGCACACCAAAATTTTCATGATAAGCATGACAGAGTTTCTCCGCTGCCAGTTTTGTAATCCCGTATGGAGAAAAGGGCTCCAGGGGAGAATCTTCCGGCCCGCTCACGCCCGTAGACGCTGGATGTGGAAACATGGATGAACTGCGGCAGATCAACAGTCCGCGCTGATTCCAGTAATTTTTGTGTGGCCAGAATATTGCAGGATGAATAGAGCGCCATATCACTCCAGCTTTTCATCAGCCCGGCCATCGCCGCCAGATGACTTGATAAGAAATCGCTTTTGGCCTTGGGGCGGAAAGCATGTCAAATTGTCCTGTTTTCGTATTCATGTGGGGCATTATTGCGATGGAGGGAGCGATTGTAAAGCACCTTTTGGGTGTATTTTGGGGCATGGAGCCCGGAGCGTGTCGGGCATGCCCGAAACGCTCCGGGCGCGGCTCTTTTGCGCATGTTTTTCCGGAAAACACGCCTTTTTTGGATAGACCTCTGGCGACGCGATTTTCGCGGGTGTGTTTTTTTATGCGCTCGCTCAGGCCATGACAGGTTCGGTATCGTAATCGGGGAAAGGATCATCAAGCCAGGGTTCGATGACCGTTCCGTTTGCTGGTGGCGCACGGGATGGCATCACACGTACGCCTTGCTGCCATAGTCCGAGATGGCGAAGAATGCGCTCGATCACATCGCGATCATCGATAAGAGAAACGATGCGCATTTCCCTTTGGCATTTGGGGTACAGGAGCGGATCGGCCTCCCGCACTTTCTTGATGAGTTCGCGCCATTTTTTGGAGGGGATGCGCCGCGTCTTGTGTTCCGATACGTCGATGACGTTGGGCGACGTGGCTGTTTCATCCAGCTTTTCGGCTTCCTCGACGGCAAGCTTATCACTCCATTACTCCGTCCCTAAGCTCTCTCCGTCCCTAAGCTCTCTAAGCTCCCTTTCGTGCGCCGGACGGCATCATCGTTTTTTTTTATCTTCGGTCATGCGGACAGTATAACCGGTCGCCGCGCGATATATAGCATAAAGTCTTAACAGCTCACCGAATTTTGCCCGAGGCTGTCCTGTTTCGGACCTTCAGCCCTTGCCGGCATGCATGGGCCATGGGGGGGACATCGCGGAAGAATCGAGGACGAGGACGAGGAGTGTTTCGCGCGAGGCCCACGGAGGGAGCGCACGCCGGTCACGGTTTCCTTACCGATTTCATGGATGCAGAAAATAGAGCGGTTCGCGGGTTAAGGTCGGGTGGTTGTCCGCGGCATTGCCCATCATGTCGAATATCGGTCGGCCTTGGGTTTGGAGCACCTTGACTTGGTCCATGGCGATCAGACGCGAGCTCCAGGTCACCGTGATGGGCCGGTCCTGTTTGATAAAGGAGGCTATGAATACCCGGATGTCGCCGACTTCCGCTATTTCCATTCCTGCGGGGTCCGTGCGTTCCAGAAAATAGACCGCCGCCGCATGGGCCGGGAGCGGCGCGTACGGGATGCCGTCGACATCGATGACGCTTTCCCAACTATTGCGCGAAATCGTCCGGCCTGCCGGATGCGCACGGAGCGGGTAGGTAAAAAACTTTTCCACGCCGATCGCTTTGTAGAAAACGAGATTTTGCACCGTGCGCGCCGCCGCCACGTTCATCTCATGGCCCGGTTCCGGAATCCGGCCGGAGGTGCGAAGCCATGTGGCGCCGGCGCCGGTGAATATTCCGGATTCGGTTTGCCAGATCGGCAACACCTTGCCGTTTCGGTTTTTGAACGCGCGCCAGGTTTCGATCCGCGCTTTTCGATGGATCAACGCGTCGGAGTCTGAACGGTAGTGATGGAACGAAAAAACATCGACGCCCTTCCCGATGCCCTGCTCCAGGATTTCCGTGGTGAAGGGGACGTCGTTGTCCGTCACTGCGCCGCCGATCAGCAACCGGTCTTCCATGCCCGCTTCCCCCATGGCTTTTTGGGTTTGGGCGCACACTTCCAGATAGGCTTTGGTTCGATCGCGGCCCGGCGGCACGTTGAAGAAACAGATGTCGGGTTCGTTCCAAATCTCCCATGCCTGAATATAATCTTTGAAGGCCCGTGCGGTTTTGGACACGTAACGCCCATACGCGCCCATGTGTTTCTCCTTCGGAGCCCAATTGTCCCACCAGTCGTTTTGCTTGCCTTTGGGCACATCGGCATAGAAGTCGGGCGTGGCCTGAAAACTGCCCAGTATCTTGAAGCCCATGGCGTGAGCTCGTTTGACGCCATTGAGATCGAACCGGAACACACCCGGGCGCTTCTCCACGACTTCCCACTTGGTGTTCATCGGGGGATGGAGCCTCAACCAGCGGTAGCCGCCCTTTTCGGCGATGCTCAAGTTGTAGGGGGTCATGTCAAAATGTCCGCCGAAGTAAGAGTCCCCGATTTCTTTCAACGGTGTCAATTTGGGCACGACATGATAGACCAGTTCAAGCAGGAGCGGCGCGTCGCCGTCCGCATCGTGCGCCGTCGCGCAGCACTCGCATTTGAATGCGCCGTATTTTTGAGCAGGCCACATCAAGCGGTATGAACCATAGCCCTCGCGATCCAGCGCGATCTCAATGGGCATGCGCGCAATTTCTTTTTCCCAGACATCAATCACGCGGGCGCGCAGATGCAGCTTGCCAGTCTTTCCGGGAGCGTGGGCGGAGAGGTCGAAGGCCACGGTTTCCTCGCGATAAAATATGTTGCCGGGATGCGAATCGTCGGCGGGCCGGCCGCCCAGTTCGATGTCGGGCCGGGCTTCCGGAGCATCCGGTTCACGGACTTGAATATCGTCCAGCTCGTAGACGCCGGGGGTATACGAGGTGAACCGCAGATAGTACTTTCCGCCGGTGGCGGCGGACGGGGTGGCCTGGAACCGAAAGCGCTTCCAGTCCGCGCCGATTTCTCCGAATTCCTCGCCCAGACTCGTGATATTGGGAAACTCGCCGTGCTCCAGCGCTGCGCGCAGTTTGCCTTTGCCTCCCGGGCATCGAGCGAAAAAGGAGATATCCACCGGCCATCCATACCGCAGGGAGAACAGGGCGGAGGTCAAATGCATGGAGGCGCCTGGCTTGAAACCGCAACGCAGAACGTTTCGACCCGCCGGCGCGTCGCTCGCCGTTACGGCTTTGAGTACCGCATGAATGTTCTGTTCCACCGCGCGGGGAATAGTGGGTGTGCGACCGGATTCCTGAAAGCTCGCATACCAGCGGTTGCGTCCCGTTTCAAACGAACCATGGGCGACCCGGTTGCCGGGCAGGGGCGTTCCTTCCTCTTTTTCGGGAAGGCGGCACAGTGCTACGTCGTCGAGCCAGAAGGTGTTCTCTTCTTCCAGCAGAAATTGCAATCGAAGGTCCTTTGTGCCGATGTTCCCGGGGAGGGTCAAGTTGAAGACATGTTCGCGCCAGTCCTCGGCGAAAGGGATGCTCGCCCGGTAGTACTCGGTCCAGGGCGGCGCGTTTTTATCGAAAAGCAGAATCAGCGGGTTGCTGTTGCTCGGACCGCGGACCCAGAAACAGACCTGCAGGGCTGTTCCGCCTTCCAGCATGTTGGCCAGGGAATACGTCAATTGCAGATTGCCTCCGCGCTTGGTTTTCAATCCCATGCGCAGACAGGCCGTCCCGGAGCGGGGGCGGACGGGGTCCCGGACAAATTCCACCTCGTTCTTCTGTCCTTGGTCGCCGATCCACCAGTCATTATAGATCCATGGCGAGTTTTCCGTCGCCTCGAATCCCGGATCGGCCAGGAGGTTTTCGCCGACGCGGGCGGACGTCGAGCCACCGGCATAAAGCAACAGCGTGACGGCTAGGCCGAAGATAAATTTCATAAATAATCTTGTCTCCTGTTTCTTTTGTGCTGGTTCAGAACTGATAACTGATAAGAAATCGCTTTTCAGGCAGCGTGGGCACCCGCCCATGATAATGGTCTGGAATAGCGCTTTCGTGGGTTGGACGTTAGTAGATTGGGGATAATGAGTCAAGAAGAAAAGCATGGAGCCTTCCGGGCGCGGCATCATGAAAAAAAGGCGAAAGCAAACAGATCATCCCTATCACGAGCGTTCAGGCGTTCGCGTACATCATCACGGGTTCGGTATCGTAATCGGGGAAAGGATCATCAAGCCAGGGTTCGATGACCGTTCCGTTTGCTGGTGGCGCACGGGATGGCATCACACGTACGCCTTGCTGCCATAGTCCGAGATGGCGAAGAATGCGCTCGATCACATCGCGATCATCGATAAGAGAAACGATGCGCATTTCCCTTTGGCATTTGGGGTACAGGAGCGGATCGGCCTCCCGCACTTTCTTGATGAGTTCGCGCCATTTTTTGGAGGGGATGCGCCGCGTCTTGTGTTCCGATACGTCGATGACATTGGGCGACGTGGCTGTTTCATCCAGCTTTTCGGCTTCCACGCGGCGGCTGCGATGCACGTTGAACCCGGAATGCTTCCAGCTCATGAGCATGTCGGCGCGTTGTTTCGTGAGCAGGCCCTTTCCGATCAGAAAGGAAAAAACGCGCATACGAAAAAGCTCTTCAAGCGGCTTGAGTGGCACGTCGGGCATGACATAGAACAGCTCGGATGTGGTAAAAAGTCCGTCTGCAACCAGCGAGTGCAGGTGCGGATGGAAGTCCAGATACTCGCCGAAGGTGTGAATGGTCATGATCGCACCGGGTATGCCCTCGGGCAGGTTGAGCGCAACACGCAGGTACGGGCGAATCCATGATGCAGGTCGCCGCAGTCGAAGAACTTGTTCACGACCTCGGGTATGATCGGACGCAAGTAGCCGAATTGCGGTTGGTACTGCTCTTCATACACGTCGATAAACTCGTCGAAATGGCTGTTCAGGCATTGCCATAACGGCGATGCCTGATGATTTCTGGCACGATAGACTTGACCATTCATGCCCCCTAATTTATCAAATGGGGTGTGTCAAATAGCGGCA
>CAZOLK010000233.1:0-9013 GCA_964580325.1 uncultured Verrucomicrobiota bacterium
CGCCCGCCGCTCGCGTCAGCATCATTGACAATGATCGGCATCGTGCCGACCTGGCTGCCCAGCACGGCATTTTCGGATTCATAGTGCTGAATTCCGCCCAGGCGGATGAAACGGATATAATCAATGCGAACTCTCCCTAAGTCTTTATAACGCGTATCCAGTTCCGCTTTGATCGTGGCGGGATTGGGTATGCTGATGTAAAGCTCTTTATAATATTGTATCCGATATGCCCCTGCGGTGTCAGACAAAAAAACCCTTGAGATCATTTGATTGTTGCCGTGAGTCACATATAATCTGGGATTGTTGTTGGCTGGAACACCAGGATTTTTTAGGAACGAGTATCGTACGGCCAGATCGTATCGCGCCGGTGTGCTGGAATCGGTTATGGTGGCATCTGTGGCATGGGTCTTTGTCCATTTGGACAGGTCTACACCCGATGCGAAGTTGTCGTTCAACGCCACCTGCCACTGGGCCGGAGCAGCTTGAACATAAGTGGATGCCGTATGGGAACCGGATGGCCCCGTTACGGTCAACGACACCCGATACACGCCCGGCTCAGTATAATTCACGTTGGGAGGTGACGCCTGTGTGGAGGTGACGCCGTTGCCGAAATCCCAGCGGTAGGAGATGGCGCCGGCGATATCGGTGGACCCTGTGCTACGGAATTGTACGGACAACGGAGCCGTTCCGGACGACGGTGTGGCCATGATTTTGGCGCGGATTTTGGACACCGTTACTTTAGCCGAAACGCTGTCGAAAGATTCGCCGCCGGTACGGTCCGATGCGACGAATGCCAGTTTATAATCGCCGCAAGCGGCGTTGGCGGGACAATTCCACGTCCACTTCTTGGTTGATTGATTCAATACGCCAATTGTGCCGTTCAGTTCGTACAGAGTGATAGCCGAACCTTCCGGGTCATAACTGGATGACATGTCGATGACCGCTGTTCCTCCAGGCATGGCCACGATATCATTTACCCCGGCCAGCACGGGACGACGGTTATCAACACGACCACGGCGAAAAATGTTGACCGACACGGGGTTGCTGTCATTTTCACCATTGTTTCCGTAGAAGAGCACCGTCGTGCGGCCGGCAGGCATGGAAGAAACAGGGGCCGGAACATCGATTCGATAGGAGCGATTGCCTGTCGAAGTCACCGTGGTTCCGGGGATGCCGTGGATGATTGCATGACGGAAATTAATCTGATTCAATGGTTTGTCGATGGAATAGGAGTTGTTGAGCGAAAGGGTTGCCGAGACCGCTCGATCATCCTGCCAGATGACAGCGGCGGATTTCGTGGCATAAAACAACTCTCCACCACTGATGACCGTGACATCGCTCAATACCGGCAGAACAGGAGCCATGGTCATTTGGCCGGCCCGCCGTACCATGCGCCGCATGTGCTCGGTATCGTCGTATGCGTGAAAGGTTTCATTGTGACTCATAAATTCCTGGTTCCACAGTCCTACGTTGCCTTTCGAGAGATAAGCAGGCCGGTGGCGTATTTCGTCAGCGTATGGAACGGCTGTATCCGAATACGGCAAACCGCTTTTCCACAAGTATAATAACACCGAAGGCAATTGACCGTGGATCATCAAACGCTGCTTCAAATCCGGTTTTAAATAGGCGCTGACTACCGCCATTTTGGATAGCATGTTGACTTCGCTTGAAGATCGGCCGATCGAATTGAAATAGCAGGTGGGAAGTGCATAATAGGGCGCTTGATCGGCATTGCGCACCGTTTTTTCGCCTGATATCTCACGGTAGGAAACGAACGCCGGACTGGCGTATAGAATGTCGGAATAGAAATAGTTTTTCTCCATGTTTTGATGCCAATACTCGGAGCTGACATGGCTTGAACCTCTGTCGGCGAACGACTCGGTGTACAAGTTGACCCCCAGTTGCCTGTAAGTATCATAGAGATTATTGGTCAAACCGCTGAGCGATTGCCGGTTGGCCATGCCGGAGCGGATGCCGTCGGCACGATTGCCGTCGACACCTATCCAGTTCTGCGGCAGATTTGCATGCGGAGTTCCATCTGAATTCCAAGATCCCGGCATGAACATCATGTCCCAGAATCCCGCGTGGGCATTGGCATTGTAATTGGGCGGCGGCATGGACTGACCACCGAGAAACTCGATGAACTTAGGCTGATCGGGCGCCCACAGCACCGGATACCGGCGTTGATCCATCGGAGGTTGCGATACGCCGTAGACCGGCGATGGATCGCGGAACCATAATTTCCACGGCACATTGTCGGTGGTGCAGCTCGAATAGTACGGATTCTGCAACTGTTGAGCGGCATGAGCAGCGAATGGCGTCGAGCATAGCATCGCCGCTAAAATTGCTCCGAAATACGATCTGTTCATTGATAATCTTTCTATTCATTTAATTGACCGATAATAGATACATCGTAACAGCATAAATTCAATATCGACAACGAGTTTATAGTTTTCTTTTTTATACTTAATGTTATTATTAACTTTTAAATGATTTTGCAATAAAATTAAATTTATTTCGATCAATAATTAATAAGATAGATATTCAGCGGGCCTGGTTCAGGAAAGAAGGTGCCGATGGCATGAATGTGTTTGGGGTGCGAGATTGTCTCATTGCCGACTATGCTCGCCATGCGCTACGACAAGGATCGGCAGGGGCGCGCGGCCACCGGTACCTCAATGTTTTCCCTGCCCGGAAACCGGTGGATCGTCTCAAGGACAAAGTCCGAGCGCTCACCGCAAGCGGGTACAAGCGGGTACAAGCGGGTACAAGCGAACGTCGAGGAACTCTCTGGAGCGGATCAATCAGCTCAACAGAGGGTGGAAGCAATACTTCGATTACGGATCCGCGCAAGTGTTTCCGAGACCTTAACAGGTTCCCATACATTTAACGGCCCCATGAGCAGCGGAAATCCGATTATTTTTTTTTGCTGGAAATAATCAATCGTAATGCTATATTGTAAATTTTTTGCTGGGAATAATCAATCGTAATGCTGTAAAATATGAGTTTGATTGGCGGCAAAGTTTTATTTCAGGGTCTGACCGTACTGGAACGATTGGCGGAGGCTCCGGGACCGATGAACGCGACCGCGCTGGCACGTACCATGGAAATGCACGTCAGCAGCATGACGCGCATTCTCAGCGCCTTGATCGAGGCTGGATATGTTTATAAACCCTCATATCACTCCTACGCCATAGCCTTGGGCGCACTCAGTCTCGGGTCGCGCGCTCGTGCGCATTTTCCGATCATCGAGAAATGCCGGGATATCATTTGCGCCACCAGTCGTGAACTCGGTGGCTACGTGGTTCAAGCCTCGGCCCTGGACCGCGAACATTTGGTGGTCTTTGCCTTGGCCAGTCATGGCCAACTGGTCAGCACCTGTTCCAGCGGCGCTTTCCCGTTGCACTTATCCTCTGCGGGCCTGTTGCTGCTCTGCGGTTTGCCGGCAAGCGAAGCGCTGGCCCGCCTGGAGAGTCATCGTGCGCGGCAAGGCTGGCAGCGGCCCACGGAGCAGGTTCCGTCCACACCGCAGGATTGCCTGGACAAGGCGCGCTCATTGATGCGTAACGAATGCCTGCCCCTGGCAGACTGGCAGGAGCCGCAACGAATCACTGTCGCCATTAGTCTCGATGTGGCAGGAAACGACCCCTACGCACTGGCCACCAGCGGCCCTTTCGATGAAACCGCGGACAGCCTTGACCGAATTATACTCCAGCTCGACATCGCACGCCAGGCACTACTCAACAAACTGCCATGAGATCCAACAGATCATTCATAAAAACGCTGAATCCATGAAAACGAAAGCTTTTTCCGTTTATCCTACATGTCAATACGCCTGTTCCCCGCACTCCCTGTCACGTATCGACCGCCGATTGTGTGACGAGGCCGTATCGGGTTCACTTGCGTGCGTTAGGACTCACGACTTCGCTATCAGGCGGATAAGGCGGATACCCGCCCTCGCCTGCCGCCGGGGCAGACCGCCACGTTTCGCGTGCTTTTTTACCGCCACACGCTGTGGCGCAACTACATGTTGAACGAACAATTAACGTGCAGTACCTTTCAACTGCATAAAACACACCCTGACCGGAACAGGCGCCCTGCAGATCAGCGGCGCACAAAACGGTGGGCAGCAAGTCAGCGGCGTGGGTGGCCGGTTCGATTACACCTTCCCGAGCAGCGCGCTGTTCGACGGCAACCTGACCATAGAACGCACTACATTGTTGGACACGCCGCTGCGCCATCCGCAGTTGCCGCCAAGCCCACGTATCCTCCGTAATTGTGGCGCGTTTGCCGGCATACGCCACGATCCGCGCTGGATAGGCGCGTTCCGGCGCGTTTGCGTCATAGCGGGTGTGCCAGATGTTATTTATGCGGCACGCGGTTTGGCTCAGCCAGGGGATCGCGGCCAGCGCGGCCGAAGGTTCGGCATCCGGATAGGTTCCGGCTTGAACGGAGCTGCTCAGCAGGGCAATAACAACGCATAAATGGGATAGTTTTTTCATAAATCAAGGCTCCTTCCGATTTTTATCTACACTATGTATCGCTTTTGTCATACCGTAATCCCTATTGACAGGATGGCTTTATAGCTTGACGTCGAAAAGACAGATGTTCTTTATATAACAGTTTCGTCTTTTTTCTCCACGCGAACCGATTCCGTAACTAACTGCCGGGGAATCAATTGCAATATTGATGCGCACGGCTTATCAAAAAAGATTTGATTTTTTGAGAAAGCCCGTGTATATTTTTCTCACTTAGATGAGAGAACCATCGCATAAAAAATATCACAGACGATAAGCGAAATACGTTTTTTTGTCCAAAGAGGAATACCAATCTAATTCACGCTATTATTTTTTGGATTATGTTGTTCACATTGATTGCCGGACATTCCATGGAATGATCTCAGGCGGGAGGATAACCATGAAGCTGGTTCTAGTTGATTTGCAGATCGAGTTGATCAAAGCATGGCGTGCCGTTTTGGACGAATATGAACAGGTATCCATACATCACGGTTCGATTTTCGATGTCAATTGCGATGCGGTTATCAGCCCGGGCAATAGTTTTGGGTTTATGGAAGGCGGCTTGGACCTTAAAATATCCCAGCAACTGGGATGGGACGTTCAGGAGCGTTTACAGGCGGTGATCCGGAGCCGGCATCATGGCGAATTGCCGGTGGGCTGCGCTGAAATTATGGAAACAGAGCACATTCGCATTCCTTATGTTATTTCCGCTCCGACCATGCGCACACCCATGGTGCTGGAAAACAGCGTCAATGTCTACCTGTCGCTGCGTGCGGCTCTTTTATTGGTCAAACACGGTTGCTTTGAATCGGGGGAGCCGGTGGCCGATAAAGTCGAGGTTATCGCCGTACCCGGCATGGGCGGCGGTACGGGGCAATTGCCGTGGGACATCATTGCGCGCCAGATGAAAGCTGCTATTGAAAATGTGTGCCTGGATAAGAACACATTCCCTAAATCCTTGCATGATGCTCAACTGCGTCACCAGTCGCTCGTAACCGCGATAAAGGAAAACAAAGAGGCCAAGCCTGAGAACGGTAAGGAAGCAAAGGCCAAGAAGGGCCGGAATTCAAAAAAATAATGCTGAAAACGTTTGCGAAGTTCTGCTGGTTGTGCGCGTTTATGTGGGTCTCGACCATTCAGGCCGTGGAATTAACCCAGTTCTTTACCACTGACGATGGGTTCGCTATCGCGTTGCCCGCGGATTGGCAAAAGTTATCGCGCGAAACTCTGCTGCAATGCGCCCGCCAGGCACGCCAGCTTGCTCCGCAAGCTGAACTCCAGATTTACGATTACGGTTTTCACAAGCCGGATGGATCCGGCATCGAGCCCTGCTTTCCTTATATTTTCATCACGGTCGATAAAAAAGGCAAATGGAGCGATGAAAATCTCAATTATTACCGGTTCTACCGTGAAAAAGCAGATGTCGAGTCCGTTAAAGCCGTGATCAGCAACATGGAGGACAAGCGTATTCATTTCGATGAGACGCGTAAAATTTTCTTTCTGACCATCGAAACCCAGGTCGTCGATGTCGGCACGGTGATCAGTTATCTTGCGCTACTCTTTACTGAGCAGGGCTATATTCGCGTCATCCTGTATGAAAAAAAGAGCGCCGATTCGGATTACGCCGGGATTTTCGACCAGATCGCGGCCAGCATCGAAATCGATGACGTGTTGCGTTATGCGGCGCCGGTCGCTTCCCTGGCGGAAGAGCGCGGCCTGTTCGGATTGAAAGTCAGCCAGGTCTGGGTCATCATGATCTGCGGCCTCATTTTGGGGCTGGTCATCGGTTTTGCCATCGGCCTGATCATCAAGCGTCATCGCGAGCGCAAGGCGCTGGATCTCTGAGGATAAGTCGAACTCTCCCTTGCCCTTGGTTTCCATACCATGGTCAAAAGAACACTTTTCCCAATCGTCATGTAACTGTTCCCATCCGAATTCACCACCTGTTTGGCATATTCATCTTTATATTGCCGCCTTGAGTAAGGCCCCGAGGTTCGCGCTGGTTCGCTTGAGATCGAACCGGTTTTCCACTACGCGGCGGGCTTCCTGACCCATAGCCCTGCCCAGGTCCGGATGTCGCAGTAGGTAGGCCAACGCGCGCGCCAGCGCGTCTGCGTCGCCCGGCGGCGTCAGCAGGCCGGATAGGCCGTTTATCACGGCTTCGCCGGCCGCCGAAGCCGTTGTACTGACAACGGGCCGCTGCATGGCCATGGCTTCCAGGATCGTGTTGGCCAACCCGTCGCGGTCGCCGTCTGGCGCCTCGATCGAAGGCAGACAGAACAGGGCAGCCTCTTTATACAAAGCCAGGGCGCGTTCCTGGGATACGGCGCCGAGCAGCGCGACCCGATTCTCCAGTTTTTGCGACTGGATGCGGCGCGCCAGTTCACGGCGCAGCGTGCCGTTGCCAGCGATCGCGCAGCGGAAGGTCAGACCATCCCGACGCAACCTGGCGCAGGCGTCGATCAAAACATGCAGCCCTTTCTTGGGCTCGAGCCGCGCAATGCACAAGATCAAATCAGGCTCAGACTCGCAGGGTGACGTGGGCGTGAATTGGTCCAGCGGCAAACCGTGATGCACGAGCCGTACGCGCACCGCGCATTCCGGCGCCGCGGCTGCCACGGCATCCGCAGCCATGCGCGTGCAGGCCACGATGCAATCCGCAAAGCGCAACCGTTTCGCCAGCTTGTCCGGCGCTTGCGCAAACACGTCGCGCGCGTGTACGGACAATGAAAAAGGCACCCCCAGCCTGGATGCCAACCGCGCGCCCACGTCGGCCGGCCAGAACGCGAAATGTGCATGCACACATTGAACCGGGCCTGTATGCCGGGCCAATGCCAGGGCCAACGCTTCGTCACGCCAGGCCCGGAACGCACGCGGTATGGAATGACGCTCGTGAACCACATCCCAGAGGTCGCGGATGAAATGCGGCGACCAAACGCGAGGTGCATAGTGCAGCGGTTCCCAGACCTGGGCCGCGGCATGGACCGGATCGCCATTGACCGGCCGACATAACGCAGCCAGTTCGACAGCGAATCCCTGCTCGCGCAGACCGGTCAATTCGCGCAGGATAAAGGTCTCGCTGAGCGAGGGAAAGGTTTGAACCAGGCAGGCCAGTTTCATGGTCTTATACACTCATGCGGGCAGGACGTCGCGGCCACGCTTCGATATACGGCTTCCACCGCTTTGGCATGACGCTGCCAGGTGAACGGCCTGACGTGTTCCAAACCGCGTGCCGTTAAGTCGCGACGCAGGTCCTCACTTTGCAGTACGGCGTACATGGCTTCGCTCAAGGCTGCCGGGTTCAGCGGATCGACGCTCAGCGCGGCAGCACCGGTCATTTCGGGCAAAGCTCCGCGATTCGAGCATATCACCGGAATGCCGCAGGCCATGGCTTCCAGCGGCGGCAGGCCGAATCCTTCGGCCAACGATGGAAAAACAAACAACGACGCCGCGCGATAGAGTCCGGCCAGGTCTTGCGCGGCAATAAAGCCGGGCACATGCACCTGTTCCTGCAGACCCTGGGCGCGGATGGCCCTTTGCACCCGCGACCAGGATGCGCCACGTGCGCCGGCCAGCACCAGGTGCTCTTTCACATCATGCTGCCGGAGCATCAAAGCATAAGCCTGAATCAGCCGCTCAACGTTTTTTTTAGGTTCGATATTGCCGACAAACAGGATGTACCGTTGCGGCAAGCCGTATGTCGCACGCAATTGCGCGCCTTCATCCGGTCCTTCCGGTTCGCAGCCATAAGCCTGGTCTATGCCCAGCGGAATGACGCCGATTTTCGGTTCCGCGTCGCCGCGGTGCCTGATCAACGCATTGCGGGTGTGACATGATGGCACGACGATGCGCGCTGCTTTTCGCACCGAAAGCGGCAGCATTAGGCGATAGTGCAGCGCATTGAGCGCAGTGCACCAGCCTGGGTGTTGCAGGGCGATCAGGTCATAGACGGTCAACACAACGGGGATACGTGCGGCCAGCGGCGCAATATAACCGGGCGCGTGGCATAGATCGGCGCGGTCCGACCGCAATGATGGACCGAGACGGCATTGTTCCCAGAAAATGCGCATCCAGCGTGACGGCCAGGCCAGTTCGATCCGGGTGGTGCGGAAGCGCGGTCCGGTTAGGTCCGGGGCTGGGCAATGGGCGGGTGCGATCAGCTCGCAGCTTTCCGTCCCATGTGCGGCCAGGGCTGCGGCCAGGTGGTAGATCGCGTTTTCCACGCCGGAAAATACGCCGCTCAGCAACATACCGTTGATAATGATCTTCATGACGTGCGCTGATACAAGACCATGATTTTTTTCATCATGCGGTCCAGGGAAAAAAGGGTTTCAGCCCGTTCACGCGCGACCCTGCCCATGTCGTGCCGGCATTCGGGCCGTGCGAGCAAGGTCAGCGCGGCGCGGGCCAGGGCTTCGGCGTCGTTCGGCGGCGTCAGTAGTCCACTGACTTATTGTGACGAATGACCACTTCGTTCAACTTGCCGTTGCCATTTA
>CAZOLK010000234.1:0-9000 GCA_964580325.1 uncultured Verrucomicrobiota bacterium
CTAGCCGGTCAGGTTGCTCAGGTCGCGCACTACGCGCAGGCCCATGTCGTCCCAGGCGGTTTCAGGCGTATTCCAGTCGCGGGCCGCGCAGCGGCAGCAGCAGGGGCTGTCGTTCCAGCTCCCGCCGCGAAGCACGCGGGCAAACCCGGTTTCCGGGCCGCGCGGATCGACCATGCCGACCTTGGGGTAAGGGCCGTACCAGTCCGCGCACCATTCCCAGACATTGCCCAGCATATCGTGCAATCCCCATGCATTGGGCTTTTTGCGTCCCACTGGCTGGGCGCCAGCCTTGTCGAACGGCAGTTGGGTTTCCTGCCAGCCTTCGGCGTTGTAGGCCTCCGCGTAATCGACTTTGGCGTTGCCGCCATACCAGGCAATGGCGTCCAGTTCCGGACCGTTGCGCAGTCCTTTGACGGTCAGGTGGCCGATGTACAGGGGGGATTGCACGCCAGCGCGGCAGGCATATTCCCATTCCGCTTCCGTGGGCAAGCGGTAGATCCCTTTTTCCACGCCTTCCTGCTCGCACAAGGTGTCTAGAAACCATTGGGCGTCCTGCCAACTGATCGATTCCACGGGCGCGTCAGGACCGGCTTGCTTGAAGCGCGAGGGGTCCGTGCCCAGCACCGAGCGCCATTGCCGGTTGGTGACCGGATATATGCCCATGTAAAATCCGCGCGACAACGTAACCGGGTGCTCGGTCTCGTCGTTGTACTGCTTTTGCTCAGCCGTTGGACTGCCCATCACAAAGGCGCCGGCCGGAATGTAGCGCAAGACGATGCTGGTTTTGCAGCTTTTGATTTTTAAGGGCAGGCGCTGCTCGCGCAACGCGGTTTTCTGCATCTCCTGCGCTTTCTTGCTGCCCAGCGCCAAGCCGGCCAGCAGTGGAAACGAGGCGCCCTTGGTCGCCTGGATATCCTCGGGCAGCGGGCGATGACTGGCGACAGGCGTCTCTGCCCGTGACGGCGCGGCTGTCTTTCGCATTCCGGAAGCCTCTATGAACCTGTGCTTTTTTTTCTTGATCTGCAAGTCCCACATAAACTTGACAACTACAGTGACGATGGTTACGACACTGGCCGCGATTTTGACAATATCTCCAATGAGTTTGGTATCCATGAATCAACCGATCAGGTGTTGTGAAAAAAGCTGGGAACGCCGCCGGACGATGTGTCGGGCGGGGGTTGTTTGGGTTGCTGGTCCGGTTCGGATTTCTCTTTTTGTTCCGGCGCCTCCGTTTTCTTTTCCTCTTTTTTCAGCCTGTCCGTGGTATGCTCGGCGACAGGCGTCGCTTCGTGCGGTTCGGGCGTAGTCTGTCGTGATGCCGGGGCCGCGAATACAGCGGAAGGCGGTAGCGCATGGATTGTTCGGTCCGGGTTGGCCTTCCTGGCGGGTTGCGCTGCGGCAACCGTTTTGACCGGCGGTTGGACCGTGGGACCGGCCGGTTTGGGAGCGGGCGCGTCCTGCCGCGGTGCGCTTGCCGCCTGTTTCGGCGTTGCTTCGGTTTTCTTCGCGGCTGTGCCGAACAGGTCGAACCTGGGTTGTACCGGCGGTTGGTCCGGAACAGGCGCTGAAACGGGAGCGGGTTGCTTTTCCGCGCTGGCACGCGGCAGGTCAGCGGAGAGCGAAGCCGGTTTTTGAGGCAGCTTCGACGCGTCCGGATTCCAGACAACGGCCTTGGGTTTGGTCACCGGCTTGGCGCTGGTTTTGCTTTCCAGCGCGTTGACCCATATCTCCAGAGCTCGGCGCGCCTGGTCGCGCGGCAGCCCGGTCGCGTCGTTGACGCGTCGTTCGCAATTGGCAAGCATGGACTCCAGCGGTATGTGCACTGGACGCTCGCGCAGGCTGTCGAGTACGCCGCTTTCCAGGGTCAGCAACAGCATGTGCCGTTCGCGCCGCCATTCAGGGCAGACATCCAGCAGCAATTCGCGCAGCCGCGCCGGTTGCTCGATCAGGTTGGTGCCGTAGCAGCGGACCAGTTCACGGAATTGGGCACTGAGCGAAGATTTCATGGGCGTTATCCTCAGGCATCGACGCGAATCGGTTGGCGAATCCGGCGACCGGCCACTTCAAGTTCAAAAAAGGCGGATGATTTGGGCATGCTGAAGTGGACTCTACTGGGCAGGCCGTCGGTGAAGTCGGCAACCAGATTGCCCTGGTCGTCGTAAAGCATGCCCGAGAGCGCCACAATGTCGTCTTCATCGCTGACGACTTCGGCGAATATTTCCACCAGCGAACGCATCTCGGTGGCGATTTTATAATCCCAGATATCCACATCGGTGCCTGTATCCAGGTCATCCAGCTCGGTCATCTGGTCTTCGCGCACTTCGTTGCCCACGCCGATAAGCACGCACTTGACCGGGTTGCGCCGGCCGGCTTCGATGTCTTTGGCCAGTTGTGTGGTGGCTTCCTTGACTTCCAGCAGGTCGTCGAGGCTGCCATCGGTGATAAAGACATACATGCCCTGAGTCGCGTTCTTGAAGCGGTCCAGAAAATAGTGCAGCGTCGGCGCGAGATAGGTTTTTTCGCCGAACGCCTTTTTCTTCGGGCCGTTGATGATCAGGTATTCGCACTCGGCCCCGGAAAAATCGCCAACCACCTCGAAATCCCGGCCGTCATCGCCGCAGGCCCAGTACATGATCGTGGTGCGACCGTCAGCGTCGTATTCGTCGGCCAGGTAGGAGATGAACTCCTTGGCCAGCGGATCGATGATGTTTTCGGTGTATTTGAGATACCCTTTTTCGATGGCGTCCTCGTAGGCGCCGGGTTGCAGGGTCCAGACCGCTTCGCCGTCGTCCACGCGATCGACGATCAATCCCATTTTCTTGTACTCGCCAATGGCTTCGGGCGGCAATTCGCCGGTCAAGCTGCGGCCGTACCAATCAGCCATGGACGCGCTGGCGTCAAACGCAATGCCGGTCTGCCAGCCTTCGGCCTTGTGCCCGGAAAGCTCCTGCAGCACCGTGAATTCGATGTCCAGGTTGTCCCCGTTTTCGCGCACATAGACCTTGCCGATTTCATCGGCCACCATGTTGCCGGGCAAGAGCATGCTCTCGCCACGAAAAGCCTGCCGCTCGCCGGGCAGTTCGGCGTGTTCACTCTCCGACATAATGTTCCTCCTTTTGTTATCCGTGGATGACCTGGCTGCAATCCTGAGTCACATCCTGGATCGGCGTGCGCACCACGAACCTGGTTTCGCCACGCGGCAGGATGAACCGGAACCGGCCGGGCAGGCCCTGGTCCCAGGATCCCAGCAGTTGACCCGATCCGCTTTCGACGCGTCCGTTGGGCGCGACCACCGTATCCTCGTTCATCAACTCGCCGTAGAGCACGTTCATGATGTCGTCTTCGTTTTCAATGGAGTTGATCGGCCGGCACGACCAGATATCCACAGCATCGGCTAGATCCGTGCCTTCGAACATATCGTCAAACCGCTCCAGTTGCTCCTTGTTGACCTTCTCGCCCAGACCGATCAGAATCAATTTGAGCTGACTCATGGCGCCGTTGGCCATGTCGCGGCCCATGTTCATGCAGATGTCCAGGCAAGCCTGTTCATCGTCGATCTGGCCATCGGTCAGGATTACGCCCATGATCCAATCGGCCTGCTTAGCCAGGTCGTCGCGGATCCAATTCAACACCGGCAGCATGCGCGTACCTTTACCCCACTTCTCCTTTTTGGGGCCAGTGATGGACGTGTTCATCCAGGTCTGCTGATCGAACGCACCGATCGTCTCGGTGGCGCTGCCGTCAGGACTGACTGCCCAGTACAACCCGGTGACGTGGCCCGAATGGGTCATGTCGCACAGCATGGAGGCCAGTTTTCGGGCCACGGCCTGCATGTGGTTGGGATCTCCGCCGAACGGACCACCGTAACCGTACATCTTTTTCAGCGACAACGACGCATCCAGGGCCAGAAAAGCGTGGGAGTGCCCCTCGCCGATCATCAATTCCGGGTCAGGCATAAAACAGACCACGATTTCATGGGAACCGTCCGCCTGCTGAATCACGTTCACGTCCGCCAGCGGCTTGCTCGGATGCGCTATCTTGGGCATGGTTTTACGTCCTTCCTTTTTTTACGCTCATCAAATTAAAAGCCATATTGCAATACCCCGAATAGCAAACAGTCTTGCCGGTTAAACCTCCAAAATTAATATGGCCCATGACAGGCGAATTGTCAAGGTTCAAATTTATCCATCACAGGGCCAGCAACCACTTAACCAGGCGCCACAGGCCGACAAAAACGCCGATTATGCCGGCGTAGACAGCGCCGTAGGCCAGGATCCAGAAGCCGCCGTAGCGCGTTGCCAGCAGGTAGCTCATCGTGGATATACAGGCCGCGGCTATGGCCATGACCAAGGAGATGACCATAAACTTGATGGCCCGTACGATCATCGTCTTGCGCAGCGCGTTGCGCCGCGTGCTCAGGTCTTCGATCGCGCTGGCGTATTTATCGAGCCAAAGGTGAACCTTGGCCTGGTAACCAGCGCGATGCAGGATCGAGGCCGGGTAGCCCAGCCAGACCGGCAGCCACAGGTTGAGCTTATCCCGATCAAGAAACGCGGTGCGGCATTCGCTGCAACAGGGCAGGCCTTGCACGGTCTGGTCGAAAACGGCGATTATGTCGCGGAAAGGCGGATTCATATCTACATCCAACTTCCCGTCAGCCTCGGGTTTATTGCAGAAAGGACACGGCGTTTGCTCCTTGAACGTATAGCGTGTTTTAAGAAATGGCCCCAGATCTTCAGGTTCGCGCTGTTTTTCTTCTTTTTTCTTCTTTTTGCAGCTCTTTACATTATCACCCATGTTCCAAATCCTCTTTATTTAGTATCCGCTACTTGGCTGAGAGTTATCCTAAATGACCTGCGTGAAATCCGCAATCCAAAACTAACCAAACCGGGCAGATTCACGCCGAAACAGGATGCCACTATGGCCGGCTCGCCAACGTCGTGAATCACGCTTCGGCGGCCCCATCTTGTTGGATGTCTTGCTCTTCCTTCTCCTTCCGGAAGACGCCTTTCGAGTTTTTCCAAGACGTCAAGCCATTTGCCTGACCTCCGTGGATGACTGCTGCGGCGCTTGGGCTTGAGAACTCGTGGTCAAGAATGGGAAGGAGTTGCTCCATACGTGAGAGGAAGATGTCCATGTCGGCAGCATCGGATTCAGGCAGTTGGGAACCACTTGCCTGTGAGTTTTCCAACACGAAACGGCCCACGGATTGGGCCATTTCGAGCAGTTTTCCCTCAAGGTACTTGATGTGGGCTTTGGTGCATTCAAGTGAAGCTAAACCGCCCCCCCGCTCCGCGAAACCATACGGTTTCTATTCGGAGACCGTCACGCGGAAATAACCCGCGGTAGAGGTTCCTGCCGCCACGGTTTCGTAGTAATTGGAGCCGTTGCCGATAACCGAAGTCGTGCAGTTGGTCCATGTCGGATTGACAAGACAGGTCGAATGCTGTAGCTGATAGATCAGTCCGTCGCGGGTGGTGTCCCACGTGACCGCGATATTCGTCGCCGCAGACTCCAAGGTTATTTGCGGCGCTGGCACAGGGGTTCCGAGCGTTGTCAGCGCGGCCGCATTGCTGGCCGCGATCAGGCTCACACTGGCATTCGTCAACTGAGAGAACAACTCTTCGTATTGCCCCAGTGCACGGGTGTCGTAGAAGTTTTTGGCATGGGTGACGTATCCCAGGATGAACTTGCTGCCATCCAGTGCGGCACAGTCTAGGAGAGCGTTTTGGGTTTCCTGCAGCACCTGCGTCTGGGTGGACGCTTCGGTGAAAAGCCGCATCCGGAACATCCAGACACCATTGTTCTGCAGGGAGCCGCCCACCAGCCCGGCCATGCAAGCGGGGGATGCGGAGCTGACCAAATCCCCCGGGTCCAGCAGGTTGATGTACGGCTCCTTGCCCCCGGCGACTTGATACAATACACCTTCGGGCCAGTCGCCGTCTTCCGTCGTTGCCGAAAGGATGGTGTGGTTCGTGTAGATCCCCTGCGTCATCATGAAGGGAATGTCGCCGAAGAAATTGCTGCTGCCCGCCAGGATGGAGTTGTTGGAAAACCCATCCCACTCGTTGCCGAAGTCCAGCGCTTCCTTGCCGTGGTGGTGCACGGCAAGTTCATGGCCGGCGGCGGTCCAGCCTGCGACCTGCAAGCGACGATCCGGTAGCAGGGCGGCATATACGGCCCACTGAGGATTAAACATGATGGTCAGACAATGGCTGTGGTCTTGTGCCAGGGTTACGAGATCATTTAGGGCGTTCCAATACTTCGCCGGGCGCTGCAGGTTCATCGCGCCCGCGATCTTCTGCGGTTCGCCGGCAATCAACGGCTCGCAATGCACCACGAAAATACCATACTGCAAAGCGGCGAAACAGGTTTTCCCCGCGATCAGAAGCACCAGCGCCAGTCCGATGCCATGAAGGCGTGTGGCGGCAATCTCGCCCTCCCTGGCCGGTCTGCATGTCCATCGCGTAGATGCCCTGGCCTTTGGTGGCATAGGCAAACCGGATGGCCCAGGGTCAATGTGTTCGGCTCTGGTTTCAGCTTCGTTCATGGCGTTGAAGCTCCTGACCACATTGACCTTTTTGACCTTATTGCAAATAGGGTCAACCAGGTCAATAAAGTCTTCTCTCTTGTTCTCATGCCGGCCTCGTTCCTTTGAACTTCGTCTCCGCCTCACGGTGGTCGAAGGTCAGGAAGCGGCGGCAGAAGCGTAGCGTGTCGAGCTGCACAATCGTGGCCAGCGTGAAGGAGTGGAGACGGCGGAAACCGCTCAACACGATCATTATGCTTAAAAACGTGAATGGGGTCAATCCGCTCATCCGTTCAACCTCCAAAGTGTAGCGTTCAGCATCGCCGCGAAACTTACCCAGGCCAGATAGGGTACGAACAGCCAGGCTGCAGTGCGGCTCACGGGCCGAAAGGCCAACAGGGTCGCCAGGATGGCCAGCCACAGCAGGATGATTTCCGCGAACGCCAGGCCCGGTTGGCGCAGGCCGAAGAAAAGCGGTGTCCACAGTGCGATGAGCGCCAACTGCACGAGAAACAGCCCGAGCGGACGGCGTTGCACGGCAAAGCCTCCGCGTTGCCACACCAGCCAAGCCGCCACCGCCATCATCGCGTAGAGCACCGTCCAGACAGGCCCAAATATCCACCCCGGCGGATTCCAGGCGGGCTTGTTGAGCGCGGCATACCATTTCCCCGGCATAAACAGCGCCCCCACCGCCGATGCTGCAAAACACAGCAGCAGCCAGCCGATAAGTCCGAAAATCTTTTTGCTGCGGCTCATGTCAGGTCTCCTAAAGTTCTCCGGGTCTTGACGCCCGCGCCTTGGAACGTCCCGCCGGGACAATCCAGCACGGTGTGCAGGTTGCATTCCTCCAGCAGCTTCCGGCGCAGGATGCCCGCGCGGCCACCGGCCTTGAGCACCTTGATGAAGTGCTGGAGGAACAGGAACGTCTCGCCAGTGCGGATGGGGAAGTTCTGCTGGACCTCCTTGCGCTCCTTACCGCCGAAGGGCGGATTGATCTTGGCCACGTAGAGGTACGAGAACTCGTGCTTCTCCGACTGCGACGCGAAGCGTAGTTCATCCACGTGATCAATGACCTCGCGCAGATTGTAACCGCGCTGGATGCGGTTCCTTCCAGAGCACATCGTCAATATTCTTGAATGCCTGCTCAAACAAACTTGTCTTCCTTCATAAATCCGTCCGTGTCATGAAGTAAGGAAATGTTATGCTACTATCTTATCCCATAGCGAACATGGCTGATAGCACCACCAACCACGGTAGCGGTTCGCGCAACAAGTTATTCAATGGTTTTCTGCTTATCTTGCAAAAGATAACAGAAACTCGGTTGACACACAAGAAAAAAGTCGTCATTCATGCTGCGCGTAGCGCTGCTTGCATCGCCCGGCGTTTTCTCCCGGGCGCCAAGCGAGATGGTGAGAGCGGGCAACGTTCTCTTTGCCAGGGTGTTGCGTACCTGTTCGATATGTTTGTCGGGGTCCATTGGCAGGGCAAGTCAAGGCATGGCGCCCACCAGCGAACCGGGGCGCATGGCATCCGTCACGTGGGTCAGCAGGATGCCCTTTTCGTTTATCAGAGCTTCCATGTCGGTGCGTTCCAGGGTCAGATTAGGTGCAATAGCCAGCTGCAGGTAGAGAGCAGGTCGGTGATCGTTTCGGCCTGCTGCTCAAGGCGCGCTGCGCACTTGAAAAGGGAGATCTGATCGAGGAAGAGGCCCGGCGGCGGGGCATGGGAATTGAAAGGGCTCATGACTCAGATCCTGTTCGGTTCGCCCTGATCCAGCTTGGCGCAGGCCAACCGGATCTTGCGCGGCAATTCAATGCCGTAGGGGCAGACATGTTGCGCGACAGCGGCAAGGTAAGTCGCTACGCCCCATCCTTTGCGCCGGAAAAGCTTTTGCGCGGTTTCCTTGAGACCGAACCAGCCGGCCAGGCGCAGGCGCAGCGCGTAGTCGGCCGGATCGTGGGGCAGGTAGTCGATCATCTGCCGGTCGCAGTAACCTTCCCAACGGAACAGTTCCATTACGGGTTCGGGACATGCGCCGCAACCGCGGCAAACATAGCGGCCCAGCTCCGGCGCCATGGCGCGCAACTCCGTGCGTTCTTGGGCATCGAGCGGACCCTGGCGCAGCGCCGCAGTCGCGGCGCGCACCTGTTCGGGCGTGTTCATGCCCGAGACCAGGATGTCGGCGCCCGATCCCAGGGCATAGCGCAAGGCGTTGTCGGCTGTTTTCCAGAAAAAACCGTCAGCCAGCGGTTTCATGGCCGTGATGAGCACGTTTTTCTCGCGTGCCAGCGGATAGACCTGTGCGTGAATTTCAGGTAGGTACAGCTCCTCCAGCATATTGTCCCAGATCAGTATCACGGACAGCGGCAATTGCGTCAGGGCATCGAGATACACCCAGGGCCGGTGACTCGACACGCCGATGCCGTGAATCAACCCCTCGTCCCGGGCCTTGAGCAGCGCTGTGAGCGCAC
>CAZOLK010000235.1:0-8987 GCA_964580325.1 uncultured Verrucomicrobiota bacterium
TTTCTTCATAACGATCTCCTATGGTTTGAGCTGATGACGAAACGAACGACAATGATCTGATGAATCAATTTTATTTCTTTTCCTCGTAACCCTTACGCGTTTTCTGGCCGATCAGTTTCTCCGCTTCGGCCCGAGCCGCGTCCGCACTGGCAAAGGTTTTGGTTTTGGACTGACCGTCGGCGCCGATGCGACCGTAATGGATGGTGACCGAAGTTCCGGCCTGAGAAATCTCCCAGAACTTGCTGGACTTGTCGTCGACCAATTCAAAGTAACGCGCTTCTCCAGAATCGGCGCTTACGGCCTGAGCGGGTTGGATCGAGGCCGGTCGGCTTGGTGCAGCAGCGGTTTGGGTCCGGTTTCGGGTGCAGACATAGGAAGGGAAGCGCGGCACGCCACTGTCCGAGAGTTCCTGGTAGCGGAACGTGATGGTAGATCCTTCCGGCGGTGGATCTGCCCGTTCCGCGTCCGAGAAGCCGGTGCCCACCGAAAACCGCGTTCCGTCAGCCAATTGCACAAGAAGCGCACCCATGCGCCCCTTGTGTTTGCCTTTGCCGGGCTGAATACCGAGCACCTCGGCTTCGGCATCGTGAAAGCTCTTGATCTTCAGCAAGGTATGGGAGCGACCGGATTCGTATGTAGAGCCGGGTTGGCGCATCATCAGGCCTTCGCCGCCCAGGGCCTCGACCCGCGCGAGTTCCTGGCGCATGTGATCCATCCCTTTGCAAAGCTGCTGCTCATGAAATTGGGCATACGCACATACGTTGCGATCGAGTGTGGTGCGCAGGTATTCGAGACGCTTCTCAAACGCTTCGTCGCGGCCGGGCGCGTCAAACACCAGGTAGCGCACCTGGCGCCACTGATCGCTTTTATCCTGGCGGCGCACAATGCTGACCGTGCGCTGAAACGCTTTGCGCGCCAGCCATAATTCGCCATCCAGCGGTTCTGGCGGCAATCCTTCGCAGAACCAGTCGGGCGGCATATAGTTATTGCCCTGACGCGAAAGGAATTGTTTGCCGTCCCAATAGGCGCGCACGCCATCCAGTTTTTCGCTCATCCACCAACCGGCCAGGTCCATGCACGTATCCCAGCTCTGGGCCAGCAGCAGTGGCGGGCTCGCGTCCGCGACCGACTTCTCTTTCGGTTTACGCGGCAGCGCAGCGCCGACGCGTTCCTGCTCCGCGGCATCGCCGCGCAGCTTGCGCAAGTGCTTGCAGGTGCGTTTCTCGATGGGTACGGACTGGTTGCGCCAGGCCGGGCAGGTGCATGAATAGACACCGCCCGTGTTCTTGAGTACATACGGTTTGGCTGCCGATCCCTTCATCTCGACACTCTCGCCATCCATAAGATCCTGCATCGTTCACCTCCTTTATCGTTTCCGGCGCCCCTGCCAGACTTTGTTGGAGCGTTCCGCAAGTTGACGCATGGTGACTTCGCGAAAGCTCATTACATGGGGTTTGACCAAATCGTTGAGCCGGTCAGCCAGGTTGCCGCCGAGTGCGCGGCGTCCCGCCGCGGCACCGACCACGGAACCGACCGTGGCGCCGTTGCAATCGGTGTCCAGACCACACATCACGGCAATGGCCGGAGTCAGGGTCGAGTCCAGTTGGCCGTAGACCATGGCGATCAGGCAAATCAAGGCGTTATTGATGGTGTGCACGGCATGCATCTCGTTCAGTTCATGCTCCAGCTTGTCCATGCAGCTTTCAAAATCGGAACAGACGTCCATCCACGCGAGGCAACGCTGAACCCAGCGGGCAAGCCGGCAATCGCGCGGAATCTCGGAAAGGCCGATCCGGATCAATGTATGCGCATCGCGTTCGACAAACGCGGCAGCCTGGATGGCGGCAAACATCATCTCGCCATAGATCCCGTTGCGCCTATGGGTCCAGCACGCGTCGCGCCAGGCCCATTCCGCGGCCAGTTCAGGATGGCCGGCAGCGCAGAACGCAAATCCGTCAGAGCGGATCTGGGCGCCGATCCATTCGCGATAAGGATTGCGCCAGGTGCTGATCCACGCCGGCGGCTTCTGAGGGTGGCGCCCTTTGCGCGAACAGTTCTGCATATTGAGGATGGCCTGGGCTTCCGCCGTGCAGATGCCGGCAATGGTCAGGTTGCCCAGCCAGTAGCGCGCCACATCGTCCCAGGCAAAGTCAGGACCGTGCTTCTCCAGCACGCCCAGGCCAACCAGAGAGTAATGGATATCGTCGTCTGGAGGCATAAAAGCGATGTTTTCGCGATAGCAATCGAACGCAGGGATGACATCGCCATCGCCCACGTCGCGGTTGGAAAAGTAATCGCGCAACGGCCAATCGCCACGTTTTTCCAAGTATTCGCGGATCAGTTTGCGGCCGCAGAGCCGTTCCTGTTCATCGCGTCGCATGCCACGCCCCTCCACGGGCTTGCCCAGCGCGCAACCGACGCAACGCCCAGTCCAGGCGCCGTGCAGCTTATCGAGCAACTCATCGTCCGAAGGTTGCCAATACAGGTTGCGCAGGCCGTCCGGGCGCAGTGCCCGGATAGCATCCAGATCGTCCGGTTCGGCTGCGCGCAATTCGGGATCTTCGGGCAGGGCCGTCAAAGCGTCGTAGATCGGATCGATCAGGTCGAGGTTCCACTCGTCAGCTTCAGCGTCCAGTGCATCGTAACGGGCACGCAAAGCAGCGGGGATAGCGCATCCCTCATCCGCGCGCTGGATGAATTCTTCTTTCAACAAATAATAAGGCGATGATGCACCGGCCATAGTTTGCTTTGCTTTCAATGATTTTTGCGTGAAAATTGCATGAAAAACAAACGGCAAGATAGCACTATCCACGGGTAGTTGTCAATGGAAAGGTTTTCACGCCTTAAAGCCGGTAATAATAACGCTGGTTCACCTGGAAAATGTACAAACTCCAGTCGTCGCCCGCTATCGTCAGCGAAACCACCACCGCCTCCTGGGGCAAGGCATCACCCACACCTATGCCTACGATGCACGCAGGCGCCTGACCGACTTCGAAACTGGCATGATCGACGAACACGTGGTCCTCGATATCCGTGGCAACCAGACAACCACGCGCGTGTCTACGTGGATCGCACCTCGGGCATGGTCACCAACGCCGTGCTCCATCCCGATTCCGAGATCGCCTCGCTGACCGTGAAGGTCAACGGCCTGCGGACCATGACCCGTACAAAACAAAAGACGGACTGGTCCAGCATTACGGCTACAACGCCCTGCAGCGCCAGACCACAACCACGGATCCGCGCACGGGCGTGATCCGGATGTCCAACAATGCCTTGGGCCAGGTGGTCAGCCTGCAGGACGCCCTGACCAACTGCACCATCTATGCCTACGACCCGTTGACCGGCCACCTAGCACCCACACCACCAACGCCATCGACCATGCGGTGGTCGAGCAATTCAACGCCCAGGGTCAGGTCACCAACCGGACGGGCGAAGCCGTTTACCCGGTCGCCGTTGCATACAACCCGTACGGTCAACTGACGCGCATGCGCACCTGGCACAAGGACTATCCTTCCGGCGACGACATCACCTACTCGACCTACGGCCATCTTGCCTACCGTCTGTGAGCCAGGGGGCAAATTGACCGAATACCAGTACAACAGCTTGGGCGAACTGACCAATGTGATCTACAACGGGAACAGTGCCACGGCGATTTCCTATACCTATTAACGAAGCGGGAAATTTGGAGTTGATGACCGACTCTGTCAAGGATGCACTGGTCGTTCATTCAGTCTCTAATTATCGTGTGTGTTTTATGGCGAATGACCTGCTCGCATTGGGTGCGAAAAGAGAAATCATGCCGATCGATGACCGTCTCTTTTTTGAGGCTTTTGCTCTTCAGAGTTCATCTGCTTCGAAAAAGCAAAAAGCCAACCCAACTACTAATTTTCGGTGAAACGCAAGCTGGCTCTGCGGGGAAGCAACCGGCCCAGGGATAACCGAAACGACGTTGAACGTCGGGGGAGGATCTTCATCCTCCCCATTTTTTGGGTGACGTAAAATGGTCGTTTCGTTGTATGCCTAAAAAAATCCATTCCGTTGCATGATCCATCATTTATAGAGAAATCAAACCTATCTTTTTTCGAGAAAACGCTCACTGGGGAGGCTGTATGTTTCATGAGCACATTTCCTGCGTCGGAAAGCAGGTCCGAACCTTGGGTCAAAGTCAATGAACGCTGATCGTCATTCCATTCCTTAATCACCAGAAGCAGTGCGATGCAATCATGATCAGCGCAATCTTTTTTCTAACCCTTGGAGCATGTCTCGCGGACCAGCCGTATTCCCGTCAGAAGCCTCACGCCAAAGTATTGCCCCAAGGCGGGCTGGAGTGGGCGCGCCGGAACCGTTCGTGTATCCTGGCGGTGCCCGTGTATTCTACAGCATAGTTCGTTTCCAGTTCCTGCTGTGTAAAACCGGGCATTTCGGCAAAAGACTCCGCCAACGGTTTTTATCACGGAATAGAAAGCTTTCGGCACGTTACGGTTTTTTGGCAGTTCGGGGTTGCCGATATTACCCAGAATCGGCTTGTCGTATTCGTCGATCAGGATGACGACTTTCCTGCGGTCTTTCAGTATGTCGACAAGCTTGGAAAACATGATGTGGGGCCATGATTCCTCGATAAAAATGCTTTCCAGCGTCGACAACGTCAGCGATTTGCCGAAGCGGCGCGGACGCGACAGGAAATAGACTTCCTTGGCCGGCTTTACCAACTTGTAGAGCCAACGGGTTTTGTCCACATAGATCACACCGATGACCTGTGTCCAGGCCGTTTAATTGAATACGCCCTGTAAGTGTATTCGTACAGGGCGAATTCAAGCTAGTTAGCTGCTTCTCCTATTCGCGCATGCGGACGCGCAACCGATAGAATATGCGCCGCGAGGCGTTGTTCCAACGGTGCGTGTACTGCACATCCTCCGGCTGGATCAAAATCCAGGGCGGCAAGTTGCTGGCGCCCGGCAGTTGCTCGAACGCCGGCACGCCCAGTAGGTTGGTGCTCCATTCGATACGATAGGTCCGGCCAGTCTGCGCACGCCAACAAATGACGTTGTTTGTTTCCAAGGCTGTGGGCAGACAATTGGTCGGCATGATCGGCGTCAGGTCATTGGTGGGCGCCAACCCGACAATGTAGTTCTCCTGATAGGTGTAGCCGTTGGGCGCCGGATTGGTCAACCGCCGCTCCAGATAGTCAGGATCGGCGTTGGTGAACCACATACTGATCCAATCGTGCGGCACTGGCACGGTGTATTGAGCGCTTGTGTAGACCTGCGGCACAAACAGCGCCTCATACACATTGGTCCAGGTGACCGGCGCCAGGATCTGGGCAGTGTCGCTATACACCTGCCCGTTGCGCAGCCACTGGAGGAAGCTGCTGTTGGTTGCCGCGTCCGCCATGAGCGTCAGATTCGTGCCCAGCACACACATCTGGTTGTTGGTGGCGCCCGTCACCTGACCGTAACGCCCATTATAATGCAGCGACAGCGGAACTCGTACGCGCACCAGATCCACCCAGACAGCGTCGCTGCCGATGCTTTCACTGGCATCTTTGACATAGAGCCAGGTTAGTTGATGCGGCCCTTGCCCCTGCACTTCATACACGGCATTGCTCCATTGCCCGTGCTTGCCCGACCAGCTCGCATTGGTAACGCCATCCACTACAAAGTGCAGCAGGTCGTAATTCTCTTCGCAATCCACGCGGCACCAGAAATCGATCAGGCCAGGTTCCGGCATGGTGGTCTGCAGCAGGGTCCGCTGGTTGTGTCCGATCGGGCCGCTCTGGCAGGCGTCGGTATTGGTACCCGACACATGATATACGTTGGTCTGACGGAACCAGGGCGCGGCGCCCGCGGTCTGCCAGGTGAGCAGCGCGTTATCCACGGCATTGCTGAGTTCGTCGAGGGCGTAGAAGGCGCTGACCAGCGTCGGGTGGGCATAACTCACACTGACCGGCACTGGCGAGGGCTCGTTCCATCCCTGCAAGTCCTGGTGCACAATATGGTAAGTTCCGTCTGGCAGATAGCCGCTGGATTGTCCGGAGAGCCACCAGTTGGTGTTCGCGCTCTCGATCAGACGCCAACGAGCCGAAGCGGTCGCGAGCGCCGGCGTCACGGTCACGCGCACATGCCCGCCGTAGGTCAGACTCACTTCGTCCAGCCAGACGCCCTCATCCGGAACAGCATCGCTCTGATCCTTGACAAAAGCCCAGCACAACGTCTGCGGTCCTGCCGGCAGATGCACGACGACATTGGACCAAATCCCGTATTTACCGCTGGTCCGGGCGACGATTTGCGTACCGATACGAAATTGCGCCCAATCATGGCCTTCCTCCGTTTTTGTGCGCCACCAAAACGAAAGCAGCGCCGGCCCGACGACATCGGCCTCAAGCAGGCTCTCCTGCAGATGGCCGATCACGCCGCTGCGTGCGGCGCACTGATCCACGGCCCCGGTATAATAGACGTCGGATTGCAGAGTCCATGGCTGGTTGACGCTGGAGCGCCAGCCTTCGGTCGCGGGACAGGTCAGCAGCGCATCGCGGAAGCTGGCGGCGCACGCACCGGTCAGGTTGGTGTAATCCAGCACCGCCCGCAGTGCCAGGCTGGTGAGCAAGGTAAAGGAATAGTCTGGTTGCGTGCTCAGCAGGGCGCCGTTCCCTTCGTTGCGCCAACCCAGGAACGTGTAACCAGCGAGCAGATTGGTCATGACCACGCGCACCGGCGTTCTGTTGGACAACGATCCGTAGAAGTCGCTCTGTCCCGCCGCGCTCTGGTTGGTGTAAACCAGGGTCAACCCGTATTCTGGCGTTGAGGTGACAGATAGGTGATGGGCGGCCTCGGACTGTACGGTGAAATGCAGTGACCCGGTCAGGGCCAGAGCCGGCGCATCCTGGACGACCCGGAACGTGCAGGTGTCCTGGCCGACATAATCGTAGTCGGGTGTATAGAAGGAGAGCCCGTTGGTGATATCGCTCAACCGCCAGACGCCGTGATCTGGCTGGGTCAACAGCTCAAAGGTGACCCGCCCAATACCGGCTGTGGTCAGCATGCCGATATAGAAGCGGTGGTTCAGCGTGTTGCGCAGGATCCGGGTTGCGTAGAGCCCGTTGGTGAAATAGGGCGGATCGTCGGACGTGCGCCACTGGATGTTGGGTGTCCATCCGGTTCCCTGCAAGTTCATGGTGAACGATCCATTGGTACTGATCGCGTTGTGGGTCAGCATGATCTGTGCGTAGCGCTCGGTCCATGAGCCGGGTTGGAAGATGACACAGTAATTGGAGACGCTGCCGGCTTCCACACTGGACGGCAGCCCGATGACCTGGAAATCGGCGGCATGCGGGCCCTGCGTCGTGACCGACGAAACCAGCAAGGCCGTGTTACCGCTATTGGTGATGCCGAACCAATTGGTGCGTGCCGTACCGACAAGGACTTCTCCGAAATCGGTGCCAAACGCAAGCGATGCAGGCGCGAGGTTCGTGAAGCTGACGCCATTGGTTCCGACCATGGCGATGGCAGCCGCCAGATAGGTGAAGGCGTTGGATTTGGTGGTGGCGCCGAAACTGGTGGACTGGACCACCACATCGCCGAGGGAACCGAAGCTGGCTCCGGCCACTACCACGATTTGCGTGGCGGACTGGCTGTCTATCGAGGCCGCGCTGACCCCGCACAGCGTCACGTTGGTGATGTCCAATCCGTTGCCGAGATTGGCGCCGCTGATCACAACTTGATACCCGCCCGTCCAGGAGCCGGATAACGGGGATACGCCCGTATTCATCGCAGGATAGCGGTAGACATTGGTTTGGGAACTCTGGGAGTTATCACCACCGCCACATGCGTAAATGGCTCCATTCAGAACGCCGGCCGACATCATTAAACGTCCTGCGGGCAACGAAGGACCTACCGCCCAATTGGTTCCATCGAAGGTGTACACATTGGTTGTATACCCGATGGCGTATATTTTGTCGTCAAATACAACCGCCGTCTGCTGTTTACGCCCAATCGGCAAGCCGGGTTCATTCGACCACTCTGTGCCGGAGAAACTGCTGACGTTGGTGCGGTCGCCGCCGAAGTCGCTGCCGCCTATCGAGTAGACTTTCCCATTCCAGGTCACACCAGCCGGATAGGACATAAGGCCTGGAGCCGGATTGGTTGTCCAGGTTGATCCATCAAACATGAGTGCATCGTCCCGAAGCGAATAGCCTCCCGTTGAGCCGGACCAGCAGTACAGCTTGTTGCTCAGCACGGCATAGCCCTGCTGCTGGCGGTCGCGCCATCCGGGGTATCCGAGAATCTCTGTCCAGTTGGTTCCGTCATACTGATAGGCATTTGTACGGGCTGAACTCCCGTCGTATCCGCCGGCTACAATGAAACCGCCAGATAGCACACCACCGGCAGCCTGGAACAGGGCACGGGGCAAACCGGCCACTTCGGTCCAGTTGGTTCCATCAAATCGGTATACGTTGGTGGCCGCACTGTTGGACCCGTCCCTTCCACCCGCGTAATAGAATGCCCCGTTCATCACGGCACCGACCGCCAGTCGCCGCGGCGCGGGCAAGCCGAGCACTTCCTGCCAGGCTGACCAGTCAAAACCGGGGAGAATGGCACCCGCCGGATTGTAGGTGTAGGCATTGGCGAGCGTCGTTTCGCCGTTGTCGGAGGTCTGGACGGTGATGTCCACTGTGCCCGCGTGACCGATGGGGGGCATGACCACATTGACCCAATCGACCCCACTGTCAACAAGGTCAACAACGTCAACACCGTCAACCAACACGTTGGTGATGGCGCCGAAATGGCCATTGGTGACGGTGATCGTGTTACCGCCGGCGTAGGGGCCGATGTTGGTGGAGGCCGAGAAGACCGATCCGGTCAGGCCAAAGCTGTAGCTCGGGGTCGGGCTGTTGTTGGCCAGGTAGCAGGTCGCCGTGAAGGTGCCGATCGCCGACGCGGTGAACACCACCGGCACGTTGCTGGCGGTGCCGGGGTCAACCGTGAGGCTCG
>CAZOLK010000236.1:0-8973 GCA_964580325.1 uncultured Verrucomicrobiota bacterium
ATAGCGAAGTCGCCAGATTGATCAATAAATTTCCACGCTATCTGAACGGATACCAAGGAGAAGTCAGCATTCTTGGTGACGGTGAGTTTATGGGCTGGCCTGCTTCCATGCTTGTCTGAAAAATGGGTATCGATTCACCTTTGGCAACAAGAAGCGTACGCCATTTTTTCCAGAAGAAAGATGGTATTCCAAGGATAGTTACGGATATAACGAATGTCTGTATCGGGCGTGAAACCACGATATACCAGGGCGTAAATCTGGCGCCGGATTCGTTGAGCCATCGCATAGGAAGTCGCTTTTCAGTTTTCTTTCTCTCAACGCTTTTCTCAAGCGATTGTTTGTGTTATATTTCTCCTATGGTAACAACAAATGAACGGAAAGACGGAATCATGGACGATCATCCGCAGTTTAAAGCGGTCATTGAAAAAGTATTGCATGGCGAAGTCGATGCCTACGGGTTGTTGGTGGAGCATTACAATGTCAGGTTGCGCGCGTTCATTGCCGCACGCGTTGGCGATTACCACGCGGCCGAGGACCTGGCCCAGGAAGCGTTTCTGGTGGCTTTTCGCAAACTGGAACGCTTCGACCGCGAGCAATCGTTCGGCAGTTGGTTGCACGGGATTGCAGGCAACCTGGCCAGGAATTATATAAAAAAGCGACGCGAACTGTTGGTGGAATCCGACGAGGCTTTGCAGCACATCTTTGAATCGCACGTCAAGTTCATGGAAGAGCATTGCGGGGGTGGCGGTCCCATTATTGCTTTGCGCAATTGTCTCGACCGGATCAAACCCGATGTGCGCGAGTTGCTGGAGAAGCGTTATGTCCAGGGGTACAGCGTGCGCGAACTGAGTGAGTTGACCCGCCAGAATTACTCCACGCTGACCATGATCTTTCACCGTTTGCGTTTGAGTTTGAAAGACTGTATCGAGAAGAAGATGGGGCCGCTTGAAGGGGTGCGCCATGCCTGAACAGGAACGCGAGGAACTATTGGCCGGTTACCTGGCCGGAGAAATCGACGAGGCTGGATGTGACACGCTGGCAAGCGAGCTGTTACGGGACAAGGCTTTTGCGTTGGAGAGCGCCAAGCTGAGCCTGATCGATTGCCTGCCGGGCCAGGTCCTGGACCGTGATGCTGATCGGCACTGCGTGGAACGGGTGACGGATGAAGTCCGGCGCGAAGCTACCTCGCGCCAGTTCACCCAACAGGTCATGGCCGAGTTGAAGCAAGATCTGGATGCCTGCGCTTCTTCCTTTTCCTCTGCATCAGCCGGTTCGCTGCCGCTGCGGGTCATGGCCCGCATTCCTTGGGAAAGTTCGTGGGAAGCAGCCGTGGCTTCAAGGCATGGGGCGTTGACAAACCCGAACAGGATTGTGATCAGAAAAAAACCGAGCCGGCGAAAACTGGTTGTGCAACGCAGCGTTTCCGGTTGGGCCATGAAATACGTGGCTGTGCCCCTGGTCGTCGCCGCTCTGTTGGTGCTCTGTCTGCAGGTCTATCTGCGGCATGTATTACAACAGGAACTGGGGGTCCACGTCGCACGCATCGACAGAGCTGGCACGCTGCAAATCAAACGTCAGGATGCGTGGGCGCCGCTGGGCGTGGGTGACATGCCTGCGCCGGGATCGTATCTGCGCCTCAACATCGGCAATGCTGTGTTGGCCTATGGCGACGGCACCCGACTGAAACTCGGCGAGGATTTGGAAATGACGCTGGCCGGGCCGGCGCCCCTGGCGCGACAACTCGCGTTCAACCTGCCTGGCAAAGCCACTGCGCTGCACCAGGGCGCTGTGGAGTTGCAGGTTGCCCCGCAGCCGCGGAACAAGCCGATGCGGATCGAAACCGCCCATGCCGTCACCACCGTGCTGGGCACCGAGTTGGTGCTTCTCGAGCGTGCGAGTAAAAGCCGGATTGAAGTTCTCCAGGGCCAGGTGAAGGTGACCCGTATCGCGGATGGAAATCGATCGAGTTGGAAAAGGGACAGGCCGCCAGCGTAGCTCGGGATTTGCCTCTGTTCGTGGAAGACATCGCTAACGCGCGCGAAACGTTGCAGACCCTGATCGATGCCGGTCAGGCCGTCAGGATCATCGATTTCCAGGACAGGAAAGTGTTTGTTTACGCCGACAAGACCACCAACAGCACGATCAGGGCGCGGATTTGGCCGGAAAAGAACGGCAACAAGGTTCTGGCGGTCAACTATAACATCGGCAGATCGGGCAAACCCTGGGATTGGGTTTGGTTTGGGGCCTACCGCAACAAAGAATGGGATTGGTCGGAGTACGCCGGTGTCGTTTTTCTGCTGCGCGGTTCATCGACGAGCAACGCGATATGTTTCCAGATACATGACAATAAAGGCTACGATTTCAAAGCTGATACCGGTCTTGACGACTGCGCCGAATGGCGCTTGTGCATTATCTCTTTGAGAGGACTTTGGTCGTGGGCATGAAGGCCGGGAACGTCTCGTGGACCATCTCGATTTGCTGCAGCGTATTACCGGCATTTGTTTTGTACTCGGCCAAGTGCATGGGCCGGGGCAAATGGTGATCGACGATATCTGCCTGCTCAAAAAAGACCATCATTCCAAGAGTGCCGATGACACACGATGACATTCGCGACAAAACTTTCTACAAGCCGGACATGGCGCTGATCGAAACGTCCATCGCGACGCTTCGTGGCAGCGTACTGCCGGATCAATGCGATCTTGAAGGAGCGCTCAATAAAGATTAACTGATCGATCCCGCGCATGCCCAGCGTTTGGCCGCGGTCATTGCTTTACGCGAGCAAAGCGTGGCGCCGTGCGATGCGCAAGCGGACATCCCGCCCGATTACGAGCTGTTGGACCAGTTGGGCAAAGGCGGCATGGGCCTGGTTTACACGGCCCGGCAAACCTCACTCGACCGTGTCATCGCTCTCAAAATCATGAACCCGGCCAAAGCAATCCAGGACGGTGCGCACGATACGTTCCTTTCAGAAGCCGTGGTCACCGGCGACCTGGAGCATCTAAATATCATCCCGGTACACGAGCTGGTGGTCAACGAACAGGACCGGTTGTTCTATACCATGAAGCGAATCGAGGGCCGCTGCTGGCGCGAAACCATCGGCCTGCAGGAGGATCTCGACATCCTGCTCAAGGTGGCCGATGCCGTGTCTTTCGCGCACAGCCGCGGTGTGATGCACCGCGATTTGAAACCGGCCAACGTCATGCCGGGCGAATATGGCGAAGTGTTTGTGACCGACTGGGGTTTGGCCGCTGATCTGAACGGCAAAAGCAAGGCCGATCGCCTGACGATCGAACCGCAGTTGTGCGGTACGCCGCTGTACATGGCGCAGGAAATGGCGCGAGGCGACATACGCGCCATTGGCGCCCACAGCGACATCTATTTGCTGGGCGCGATGCTTTACCAGATTGTCAGCGGTCATCCACCGCGCCGCCGGCACGCCGATTTCTGGGAGTGCATTGTGGGCGCAACACGCAACATCATCGAGCCGACGGACAAGAAGGGTGAGTTGTTGGACATTGCGCTCAAGGCCATGGCTATGGAACCGCGTGATCGCTATCCGACGGGCAAGGCTTTTCAGAAGGCGATTCAGGAATACCGCAACCATAACGCCAGCATCGCCCTGGCGTGCGAAGCTGCGCATCAGCTCGAAGAAGCCCCGTTGCACAAGGACCAGATGCTGTTGACCGAAGCCATTGCCGGTTTCCGACACGCGCTGAAGTTATGGCCGGAAAACGAACGGGCACTGGAAGGTCTCGACTCTGCCCTGCTTAAACAGCAACCCGAGATTTTCAAGCGTCCATGAAGGGATCCCGCGGGAACCGTGGACGGCGTGCTCTATTGCGACCTGCCGGACTATGTCTGGCCGCGACTGGACCTTTTTGAAGGCGGTATGTACCAGCGCGGCCCGGTCCGGGTACAGACCTGCGACGGCGTTGCCCGCGACGCTGCGACCTACATCGTCCGCCCCGAGTACGCTGGGCTGCTCGAACCGCACGATTGGGATTTTCACCAATTTTTGCGCCGCCATGTTGCCGAGTTCCAACGCATTGAATACAAACGGATGCTGCATTCGGCAATACGCTGTTCCGGGGCGAAGTTGAAAAAAGTTAAAAAAAAAAAAAAAAAAAAAATGCGTTTCCATCCTTGACGTTTCCGCACGATGTTTTATGTTTGTCGCCAAGAACTGAGGTTCAAACGATAAAAAAAGAATGAGGGACCATGTCAACCCAAGTGATCGAAGGAAAGAAGACGGAGCAGGGAGCCGTCGGACAGATACTGAAAGATGTTTTTGGATTTACATCTTTTCGCAATGGCCAGCGCCGGATTGTCGAGCATTTGCTGGCCGGGCGGTCGGCTCTGGCCGTGTTTCCCACAGGCGGCGGGAAAAGCCTGTGTTATCAACTGCCGGGCGTGATGCTCCAGGGCATGACCCTGGTGGTTTCACCGCTGATTGCGCTGATGAAGGACCAGATCGATTTTCTCGTGTCGCGCGGCGTACGTGCGGCCCGGCTGGATTCCAGCCTGTCCCACGACGAATTGTGCAAGGTCTGGGACGACCTGTGGAATGGACGGCTCAAGCTGCTTTACGTGGCTCCGGAGCGGTTCGCTAGCGAACTTTTTATCCAGCGCCTGCGTCGTTCGACCATCAGCCTGATGGCCATTGACGAGGCCCATTGTATTTCTGAATGGGGCCACAATTTCCGGCCGGGTTATCTCAAGCTGGCTGCCATGGCGCGCGAATTGCAGGTGCAGCGCGTGCTGGCGCTGACCGCCACGGCCACGAATGCGGTAGCCGAGGATATCCGTCGCAATTTCGACATTTCGGAAGCGGCCTATGTCAATACCGGGTTCCACCGTCCCAACTTGGTCATGCGCACCGTGTCCTGCAAGTACGCCGAGCGCGACGCCTGGCTGCTTGATCGGCTGCGCGAACGCCCGAGCGGCGCGGCTATTGTCTATGTCACACTGCAGAAAACCGCGGAATACGTGTCCGATTTTTTAACCCGGCAGGGTATAGTGGCCAAGGCCTATCACGCTGGTCTGGAAAGCGATGAGCGCCACGCGGTTCAAGACTGGTTCATGAAGGAAACCAATGCGGTGGTCGTGGCTACCATCGCGTTCGGGATGGGCATTGACAAGCCGGACATTCGCTATGTCTACCACTACAACATGCCCAAATCGCTGGAAAACTACATGCAGGAAACCGGTCGCGCCGGTCGTGACGGCCAGCCGTCCCAGTGCGATTTGCTGCTGTGTTCCGAAGATATTGCCACCCTGGAGAACTTTTCCTATGGCGACACGCCTACGCTGGAAGCTTTGCACGGCTTGCTCGATCACCTGGTTCGTCAACCGGATGCATTCGATGTGTCGCAGCATGAGCTTTCCTATGAGCATGACATCCGTCGAATCGTGGTGGCGACCCTGATGACCTATCTGGAGCTGCAAGGCGTGATGATCTCAACGGGACCGTGCTATAACGAGTATCAGTTCAAGCCTCATCGCCCATCCCAGGATATGCTGCACGGTTTCGATCAGGACCGGACCAGGTTTTTGCGCAACATGTTCGGTCGGGCCAAGAAAAGTAAGACCTGGTTCACGATCGACATCGCTGCTGCGGCCGCGGCCATGAAAGAACCGCGCGAAAGGTTGGTGGCCGCGCTCAACTATTTCGAGCAGCGTGGCGACCTGACCTTGAAAGTCGCCGGCCTGCGTCACGGTTATCGTTTTGTGAAGCGGCCGAGCGACGTGAACGGTCTGGCACGCCAGCTCCACGAGCGCTTCAAACAGGCCGAGGATCGGGATATTGCGCGGTTGGGTCAGGTGCTGAACCTGGGCGCCATGGAACAATGCACGGTGCGCGAGGTCTTGCGCTATTTCGGCGAAAACCTGACAGCCGATTGCGGCCACTGCGACCGATGCCTAGGCGAACCGCGCAAGCCCATGCCGGAACAGCCGACCGCATCACTGGATGCCGCTGAGCAACGCTTGATCAAGAAGCTGATCGCTGAAAGACATCGCGCCCTGAAAGCGCCGCGCCAAACTGCCCGGTTTCTATGCGGCCTGCCCTCGCCCGCGGCTTCACGCGCCGGTTTGAACAGCAAGGACAAACGCTTTGGCTGCCTGGCCCACCTGCGCTTCAGCGCAGTGCTGCAAGCCGCTGAATCGGCGATGAGGGTCTCCGCATAATGCCGTTCTTACAAATGTCCAATCCTCCAGGCGCGCGGATTCATTCCAGTGTGTTTGCGGAAAAAGCGAGTCATGTAGCCCTGGTCCGGGTATCCAAGCCGGTCCGCGACCTGGCTGATGTTCAACGTCGGGTCCTGAAGCAGTTCCTTGATCTGTTCCAGGCGCAAGACATCGATAAAAGCGTGCGGCGAGATGCCGAAAGCGTTCTTGAACAGGCGGGCCTGGTGAAAGTAGCTGCAGCCCAGTTCGGCAAGTGCGGTTTTAATGGGCGGCATGCGGCGGAAGGGTTGGCGCGCCAACTCGCTCAGCCGTTCGCGTGTGCGTTCGGCAATGCGCAGCGGCATGGGCGTGGGATTGTCCGCTGCAGGCTCGAGTAATTCCAGCAGTTCGTGTAAAAAGTGCGCGCGACTGATTCGCGTGCGCCGCGGGTCGCTGCTGTGTAATTCTCCGGCTGCTTGTTTGTGCAGACTGAAAACCGCCTGCTTGCGGACCGGTCCGTGCAGCAGACCTGACGGCACATAGACCGGCGCCGGTCCGAAGCTGCGTTGGATGGGCTGGGCCGGCATAAAGGTTATGCGCCGCTCTTTTTCAGTCCGGTCAAGCGGTTCCCAGTCAAAATGCGCCCAGTACAGACGCGTTTCTGCTGACATGCAGTGGGATATATGGTGGATGCCTGGGGGAATGATCACGAAATACGGCGCAGGACAGGGCAACGGATTCTCGCCAAATACCATCTTGCCCTGGCCGGTCTCGAACAGGAACAGTTCATGGTCGGAAATAACGCGCCAGGGATTGATTACGCCCTGCGGAAACGAACGTTGTCCGATATGCCATGGCACTGGTGCGATCCGGTCCAGCCAACGCGATGGTATATCATCTCTGTCCCAATATGAGCAATAATTTCCCATTGAAAGGGGTATTATGCAAGTGTATTTTTTTTTGTAAAGCAACATTGTCTAAATACTAAGGTTGAAAGGGATGATTATGCAGGCAGTAGCAGAGCTAAAAGAGCGTCTAACCGCGAAAGATCGCCAAATCCTGCGCGAGTTGGCCAAACGTGTGGCCGAGATCGGCGCGGACCCCATACAAAAGGAAAAAGCAGACCACTGGCGGCGTCACAACGACCTGGAGCGCGTTAGGCCCATGGTGCTGGCTTTTCCCGAGGGTTCCTGGCGTGAGTTGTTGCCCGCTGCATGTTGTGTTTCGCAAAAAAAGCTGCAGCAGATCGAATGGAACCTGCGTACCGCGATTTACTACCACGACCATATGCCCGACGACAACGTGATCGAGCCTGTGGTGCGCGTACCCATTGCCATCCGCACGTCCGAACTGGGGCTCGATTTCAAGCAGACTGCGTCTGGCATGGCCACCGGCGCCTATCACATCGATGGCGTGATCCAGGATGAAGCGGATATTGATAAAATCTGCACTGATGTGACTTTGGAGGTGGATTGGGACGATACGCAAGCCAGGCTGAACATGATCCGCGACATCCTGGGCGACATTCTGGACGTTGAAGTGCAGGGTATTTTCCGCGGCGGCATCTCGCCGCTGGACACCTATTCCAGGCTGCGCGGGATCGATAACATGTTCATAGACCTGGTCGACGAACCTGACATGGTCCACAAGACCGTTGATCGATTGGTGCAGCGCGAAATCAACCGATTGCGCGAGGCCGAGCGCCTGGGCGTGCTGACCCTTGGTCTGCGCAACCATTATGCCGGTTCGGGCGGTGTCAGCTATACCAATCAGTTGCCGCGACCCGATTTCGACGGCGAGCACGTACGCCTGCGCGACCTGTGGGGATTTGCCACGGACCAGATTTTCTCCGAAGTGTCACCGGCGATGCACGAGGAATTCTGTTTGCGCCATGAAGAGCCCTACTTGGATATGTTCGGCTTGAACTGCTATGGCTGCTGTGAACCGCTGCACCTCAAACTGGACGTCATGTTCAAACACATTCCGCGTTTGCGTCGCATTTCCATCTCGCCCTGGGCCGATGTGGCCGTCTCAGCCGAGAAGTTGCAGGACAAATTTATTTTCTCCTGGAAGCCCAATCCCGCTGACCTGGCCGGCGAGGAATGGAATCCGGGCTACATCCGTCAGACCATCCGCGATTTTTGCGAAAAGACACGCGGTTGCATTGTGGAAATCGTCATGAAAGACACCCATACCGTACGCAATCAACCTCAGCGCATGTGGGATTGGGTTCGCATCGCTAAAGAGGTTGCCACGGATTTCTAATAGTTAGACCGTTTGAGCCATTGATCGATATGGAAGCAAAGCTACGGGTCGTGAATATGGCTTGCACCATGTGAACACGGAAATGGCTGCAGAATTATGGACTCTTAGTTCGTTGGCGGAATATACACCTACGCGGTCAGCTTTTTCCATTTGGCGTCAGCGACCGCGCTGACAGATTGGCCAAAGCGATGGACAAAGCTCGCGACAAAGATTGGGACAAAAATTAGCTTGCGACAAAGTTTCTCCTGCATGGCCGGTTTCCGCAAGTCGTGTCGTATTGGTCATGATGTTCTCCTTTTACGATGCAGGTCTTCAATTCACCACATTCACCGGCTTATCGTCCAGGAACGCCTTGATATTGGCCACAGCGGTTTGCATCAGTCTCGAGCGCGCTTCCATGGTGGCCCAGCCGATGTGCGGGGTGATAAAGCAGTTTTTGGCGTTGAGCAGGGGATTGTCCGGTTTTGGCGGTTCGCTGCTCAATACGTCGAGTCCGGCGCCGGCCAGCCGGCCGCTGTTCAGGGCGTCGGCCAGGGCCGCTTC
>CAZOLK010000237.1:0-8932 GCA_964580325.1 uncultured Verrucomicrobiota bacterium
GGGCAACCGGGGCCATTCCTCGCCCATGACTTTGCTGGCGCTGGTCAACGGCCTGGCCGACATTGCCGGCGAAGGAGTGACCTGTCCCCAAAAAGCGGCCATGCTGGGTGCCTGCAAAACGATCCCGCGCGAATGCCCGCACATCGCCTGCCGTCTTGTGGACCTGCCGGCCCATGAACAACCTGAGCACATCGCTGACCGGCTGGCCGCGGAATCGTGTGCTGCCGGCGATACGCCGTTGGCTGCCTGGCGCGGTCGGCGCCGCTGGACCAGGGATATGGCGCCGGCTACCCTCGCGAGCCTTGATCCGCCGAGTCTGCGGTTCAAGGAAAAAGGCGTCTACCTGATCACCGGCGGCCTGGGCGGCATTGGTCTGCTCATGGCGCGCGACCTGGCTGTGCAATATCGCGCGCGGTTGATCCTGCTGAACCGGACCGCGCTGCCGCCGCGCGAAACATGGCCGTCCGTGCCGGATTCCGGTGCGCCAATTGCGAGCGCATTCGATTTACGCCGCGAACAGCAGACCATCCGTGCCGCGGAAAAACGCATTGCCCAGGAACTCGGCATTACGCAGCTTTTCCAGGTCAAGGGCCTGCTCAAGACAGTCAACACGGTCTGCCTGGCCTTGCTGCGCGATTATTTCGCCAATAGCGGCGTAGATATCACGCCCGGTCGTGCCTTGTCGCGCGACCAGCTTATCGCCACCTTGCGCGTGCAGCCCAAGTTTCACAAAATGCTCGATCATTTCCTCATGCTGGCCGAACAGGGCGGTTGCCTCACCCTTGACGGAGACCGCGCGATGTTCAGCAACAAAATCGCCTGTTTACCCGCTGCCCGGATCGCGATCGAGGAGGCCAGGGCCAATTACCCGGGATTCGCCGCTATGTTCGATCTGCTCGAACACTGCACCAGCCACTATCCCCAGGCGCTGTCCGGCGATATCGAGGCGATCGGCGTGCTCTATCCCGGCGGCGAGCGCAACCTGATGGGCGAGACCTTGCAGCATACGGTCGAGCATGTCAACAACACCAACTACGGCCTGCTCCTGCGCGAAACACTCGACCGCCTGATTGCGTCCGCCCACGGCCGGTCGTTGCGCATCCTCGAAATCGGCGGCGGCACCGGCCGGTTGACCAATGTCATGGCGCCCATGCTCAAAGGCCGCAATGTGGACTATGTCTGGAGCGATATCGGCGTCAGTTTCGTGCGCCAGGCCGAGAAACGGGCTGCCCGACATAGCATGGACTTCATGCGCTTTACCGTCTTCGACATCACCCGCGATCCGGCTGAACAGGGCCTGTCTCCGCATAGTTTTGACGTGATCTTCGGCCTGGATGTCGTTCATGCCACCCCGCGCATCCGGCCCACGGTCGAAAACCTGCGCGGCCTGCTGCGTTCGCATGGCGCGATGTTCCTGGTCGAGATGGTGCGCTCGTATGCCTGGAACGATATGAGCTATGGCCTGGCCGAGGGCTGGTGGTATTTCGAGGATAGCGCCAACCGCAACCGTTGTTCGCCACTGCTCAGCCCTGACAAGTGGGACGCGGTCATGGCCGATAGCGGATTCGACCACATCGATGTGTATCCACTGGACCCGGACCAGCGTGCGACCACGGACTGTTGCCTGGTGGCTGCCCAGGTCGGCGTGGTGGACGAAGCAGGCGCCGGTGAGGACACCCGCCACGCGCCACCCGACATCGTGACCCATCGCGATGCCGAGTATGCGCGCGAAGCTAAACGTATCCGCGCCATCCGCGCTATGGAGGCGCAGGGTGCTGAGGTTATGACGGCGGCGGTGGACGTGGCTGACGCCACTGCGTTGGAGTGCGCCGTGACCGCGGCGCGCGAACGGTTCGGCCGGATCGACGGCGTAATCCATGCCGCGGCCGTGGAGGATAAAGCTTCGATCCTGCGCAAAGCGTCTGACCTGGACCGCAACGAGTTCGCGCCCAAGATATACGGCACACTTAACCTGGCGCACGCACTGGAAGCGGATCCGCCCGCATTCATGCTGCTCTGTTCGTCCATTTCGGCCGTGACCGGCGGCTTTGGCCAGGTCGGTTATTGCGCGGCCAACGCGTTCCTCGACGCATTTGCCGAGTCCATGGCCAGCGCGCCGTATGCCGTGATCTCGGTCAACTGGAATCGCTGGCAGAGCGTGGGCCTGGCCACGGATTACGAGGATTGGCACCGCGAGCACCTGGGTCAGGAGTTGACCGACGGCATGACGCCGGCCGAAGGGCTGCACCTGTTCCGCCGCATCGTCAACAAAGGTCACGAACCGCGTTACCTGGTCTCGCCATACGATGCGGCTGCTTTGAAACGTCAAATGGTCGACCAGGACAAGACGGGTAGTGCATCATCCATTGTTCCTGCTCGGGCCGCGGCGTCATGGTGCAAAGACGACGCTGTTGCAGCCGCCATTGCCGCGATCTGGCGCGACCTGCTTGGCGTGACCGAGGTAGGGCCGAACGACAGCTTCTTTGATTTCGGCGGCGATTCGCTGGTGGCGATCCAGGTGGTGTCGCGTTTGCGCGAAGCGTTCCATGTCGAAGTGGGCGTAAAACAGTTTTTCCAAAACCCGACGGTCAGCAGCCTGGCGCGGCGCGTGGAACAGCTCCGTGCCGCATCCCAACCATTGGCAGGCGATGATCCGACACCGCTTGAACAGGCCGGGGATGGCGTGCGCGGCGACACGTTCCCCTTATCCTATGCACAACAGCGGCTCTGGTTCCTGTACCAGATGGAAGGGTCCAGCGCCACCTATAACGTGACCCAGGGCTTGCGCCTGTTCGGCGCTGTCGACCCAGCCTGTTTGCAGGATGCGCTGAACCGGGTCGCAGCGCGACACGAGATTCTGCGCACCACCTTCGCCACCCGCGACTACGAAGCGGTCCAGGTTGTGGCGCCCAGCGTACACTTGCCGATCCAGCGCCAGGCCGTTGAAGCGTTGAACGAGCCTGCCTGGTTGGATCAGGTCGGCGCTCGTGCGCAACACCTGATTGACCAGCCGTTCGATCTCGAGCAAGGTCCGGTGGTGCGTGTGCTGTTGCTTGATCGCGCCGGCACGGACGAACATGCGCTGGTCGCGGTCATGCACCACATCGTTGCCGACGGCTGGGCTTTACTCGTCTTTCTGCGCGAATGGACCCAGTGCTACCAGGCTTTGGCCGCGGGTCGCGAACCGGATCTGCCGCCTGTACCGCTGCAAGTTGCGGACGCTGCCGTGCGCCAGCGCCGTCAACTCGAAGGCGCACGCATGCAGACGCTGCTGGACTACTGGACCCGCCAACTCGAAGGCGCGCCCGTATTGCAGTTGCCCACGGACCGCCCACGACCGGCGGCCATAACCTTCAACGGCCGCCTGGCCCGGCTGCGCATTCCCGCCAAGATTGTGCAAAAACTGGCTGACGCCGGCGCACGCCAGGAGGCGGGTTTGTTCATGACGCTGCTGACCACCTATGCCATGCTGCTGGCGCGCTGGAGCGGCCAGGACGATTTCGTCATCGGCTGTCCCGTAGCCAACCGCAACGAGCGCGATCTCGAAGACCTGCTCGGTTTGTTCGTCAATACGCTGGCGTTGCGTATGGACCTGTCAGGCAACCCTGCCTTCCCGGAACTGCTGCGGCGCACGCAACAAACCGCGCTGGACGGTTATGCACACCAGGATATGCCCATCGAAAAGCTGATCGATGCGCTCAAACTCGAGCGCGACCCGCGTTTCATGCCCCTGTTCCAAGCCCAATTCTCGCTGCAAAACATGCCGGTGGCCGCGGTCCGGACCACTGGCGTACGCTACGCCACGCTGGAGCTGGAACGCTATACCTCGAAAAACGACATGTCCCTAATTCTGGAAAAAGACGAAAACGGCGTGCACGGCGAGATCGAATACAACCCGGACCTGTTCGACCACGCCACCATCGCCGCGTTGATCGAGCATTACCAGGAGCTGGTCGCGGCGCTGGCGCGCGATCCCGATCAGCATCTGCTCGACATCCCTTTGCACACCGCGACCGCCGCCGAACCGGTTGCGGATCACCAGGATCGGGATGCCGACGAAACCTTTAATTTTTAAACTTCATGAAGGAAACCAGCATGAAAAATAAATGCAGCCGCTGTGTGTTGCCTGCCGATTATCCCGGCATTCGTTTTGACGAGAACGGTATATGCAATTTCTGCCATGCTTACGTGGCGCGCAAAGAAGAGCAGGCCGCCGATTATTTCGCCCATGAAGTCGATTTGATCGAGGCGCTGCGCCGCACGCGCTTGCCCGAGGCCGATTACGACGTGCTGGTCCCGCTCAGCGGCGGGGTGGATAGCTCCTACACCTTGATCCGCATCGTCGAGGACTATGGATTGCGACCGTTGGCCTTTCACAACGACCATGGCTATGAAGACGAGACCGCAACGCAGAACGTGCGCAAGCTCTGCCGCGCACTGGACGTTGACTTGCTGCTTTGGCAACACGACTATGCCTTCATGAAAAAGCTCTGGCGCTACCTCAACGGCTCGCGCATCCAAGGGTTGAGCGCCTGCTACCTGTGCGGCAACATTCTCTATCTCAATGCCGTCGAGCTGGCCCACCGGTTCAATGTCAAGATGGTGATCAACGGCTATTCCAAAGGCCAGGCCGCCATTATCCGCGACAGGGAAAAAGGGCGCCGGTTGCTGGGCGAACTGTTCAACGTGTTCATCGACGACCAGGCGTTCAGTGAAGTGTTCATGAAGAAATACGCCTGGCTCGAAAAGCAAGTCATCTTTGAGAAGCACGAAGACCTGACGCCGGGCGCGCACCCGGACAAGATCCTGGTCATCCCCTTTTTCCTGTTCAAATTTCACCGCACCGACAAGGAAGTGCTGAAAAAGATCTGCCGCGAACGTTTCGACTGGCAACCCATGCAGACCAGTTACCCGGCGCGCACCACCAATTGCGACATGATCTGGCTCAACACCCACATGGACCTGTGCAAGATGGGCTACACCATCTACCACGACGAATACGCGGAATTGGTCCGGGCCGGCGAGATCTCCCGCGAACAGGCGCTGCGCGACCTGGACTACCAGCCGCCCGAAGGCATTGTCGGACGCCTGGCCGCCGAGATCGGTCTGGACCTGGACGCCGCGCTGGCACAAGCGCCGGCGCCGGAACAGTGCGCCCCTGCAATCGAGGAGCAGCGCCGCCAGGATGAAGCCGAAAGCTTTAATTTCTGAACAAAACTCGAGGAATCGAAAATTACCCAACGCATCCATGCGCCGCAAGTTCACGCTCGCAATTGCGCCACGTATACGTCTGGTCCGGCCGGCCTTCGACCACCTGGACGCCTTTGTCCATTGAAAATTCCACTGGTCTTCCGCTTTATACATAGGATCGAGCATCGCGATGCTTCGCCAGTCAACTTTTCACTCCTTCCAGAACGCGGTCACATCCTGGCTGTTCTGCACTTTCATTGAAACCACGTCGGCCGGGCCTCGTGTTTTCATGATCACTTCCGTACGATAATAATGCATGTTGTCAGCACCGTCGTGTGCGATTTCCATCCTGTCCAACTGCTCAGGGCAGCAGGTATTTCCGCTATCTGTCGATGCTGTTGCTGGTTGCTGGTCATAGCGCGGGTTGGCCTTGTACACGTCATCTGCTGTCTTGAAGGTTTCGTCAACCATGACAGCCACGACGCCGATCGGTTTGCCCAGTTGACTGCCCACCAGGTGACCGGTCATGGCTGCTTCGCGTGTGCTGCAGCCCATACAAGCCAGCAAACTGCCTGTCAACAATACGCTCTTCACGTAGTGATAGTTCTGGTTTTTGTTCATCATATTTATTGTGTTCCTTGACTGTTATTTATCATGCGTTCTCTGTTTGCTCCAGGTCAACCATAACCAGGCCAGCAGTACGGCCAGCACGCCGCCTGCATGACCATGGGGCAGGGGTGTGCCGACATATCCCCAGTGCAGGGCTTCAAAAAGTCCGGCATCGGCAACCGCTTCACCTGCAATTTTCAGCACAAGCCCCACAAACAGGCCGATGCCTACCAGGCGCATCCGGCGGCGATGCATGAATTCAAGCGCCCAGATGGCCAGCAGACCATGGGCTGGACCGGATAACCCGCACAGGCCAATGGCCCAGACTTCATCGCTCCAGCACATGGCCGCCAACACACCGCCCAGAGCACTGACTGCCACGTAGACGAGGCGCCGGCGCAACGAGGCGTCCAGTTCAGCCAGCAGGAATATAAACGCTACGCTGTCCAACAGCAGGTGGTATGGACTGACATGCACCAGCATGTAGCTGAACAACCGCCAGACCTGGCCGGATAGCACAGGGCCGGGATAAAAGATCAATCCCTGCGCCGGCCCCAGGCCCAGCAGCATTCCTCGGTTCACCACGAGCACCAACAGCAACACCGCCAGCACATCAAGCTTACGCATCCACTTGAGCCACGGATTGGTGAAGGTTGCGGTGTACACGGTGGTTTCCGGGTTAAACATCTTTTTTCGCGCTCCAACGTTTGATGGCAGCCAACAGCGGCAGCAACAGCAGGAAGAACGGGCTGACCGGTCCGGACCCGATATGAGGCGTCGGACGGTTCTGAAAGGTCTGCTGGCCTGCATCACGACGATAGGATTTAACAGGCGCCTGGCCGCGCTGCTGGCGCGCCTCGCGCTCACGCATCACCCGCGTGGCATTGCGGTTGTCTATGCCGTGTTCTTCATGGGCTTGATCGTTCACTACCAACATGGAGGTGTAATCGGTCACCAGCGAATAGGTGGAGCCCAGGTCAACGATGGCATCGCGCTTTGCCGCGGTTTCGCCCTTTGCGCGGATGTCCTGCATCTCCTCTTCAATCCGGGACAGGGCCCAGAGCCGTTCCAGTTCCGGGTTGTCCGTATCTTTTTCAGGCAAGGTCATCTTACAGTGCCAGCTTTTCTGCTCGCCGGAAACACGGGCCCGCAGGGTCATGTCGACCACACCGGCCTGGTCATAGCGCCCGAACATGACCAGTTGTTCACCTGCGTATAAACTGCCCGGATCGGCCGGCGTCAAGTCGGTTATGCGGGCGCCCTTGAAACTCAGGGACAGGTCGTGCATGCACATGTGCCCCATTTTAACCCTGGCCTGGAGCAGGCGGCCATACATGTCGTCTTGATCGGAAAGCTGCATGGCAAACCCGCCCGAATCGTTGGCCAGCCGCTCCATCAGGGGCCGGTTGGCGCCGTTGCCGAGAACAAAAGTGAACAGCCGCACGTCAACCTTGCGCAGTAATTCGATAAAAGCATCATGCGCGGTGGGTCCCACGTTACAGACGCCGTCCGTGGCCAGAATCACGGCAGCGGTGCGTTCCCGGTCCAACACCTGGCACGCTTTTTTAAGCGCATCGTACAGGGCTGTACGCCCATGGGCCTGCAGTTTGCGTACGGCCACGATCCCATGACTGGCATTTTCCGGCGTAGCCTGGATGAAACCGCTCGTCAACTCCTTAACGTTATGGTTGAAGGTGATGATGCGGAACCGGTCCCGCGGTTGCAACTTGCCCAAAGCGCGTGACACACCATCGCACAGGGTGGCGATTTTGCCATCCTTCATGCTGCCGGAAATATCGAGAACAAATATCCAGTCCGTGCCCTCCTCAATGGTTTTAAGATCGGCTGCCGGCGTGATCACCACCATGAGCGTGCCTTTTTCCTTGCTGGACGGGCGGTACGGTATCAGCTCCACCCGGGCCGGCACGTTTTCGTCCAGCCGGTAATAGACGACCAGATCCTGGTTAAGCCGCATGCCGCCGGGTTTGTCCAACATGACATCGAAGCTGTCGCCCGCGGATTCAGCGTCTGGCGCGCGCCGTGCAATGACCGCCTCGTCCATGTGGCCGGGGATGCGCACGTCTTTGAGCGGAAACGCGGACTTAACGGACAGGTCAAATCGAAAAGCACCGTCCACCTGGTCGTCGACCTGCCAGAACTTCATCCGTTCCTCGTCCACCCGGCCTTCGCTCAAGGGGTAGACATAACGGCCCACGTGCGAGTCGATTTCAACCGGCTGGTAATAGACCATACGCACCCTGGTCTGTGCACCGGCAGGCACGCGACCGATAAAGGTCTCGAAGGTTTTGAAGTCATTCTTCTCGGTCAGGGCTGCGTCCGCGCCGCGTGCGGTCTGCTCGTTGTAAACTTCACGCGCTTTCTCTTTAGGCAGCACCTCGCCAATACTTTCGCGACCGTCAATCCAGAGCGACAGCTCGGACATACTGGCTGCTTGTGGCAGCGGAAATGAATAGATGGTTTCCAGATCGTGATCGCCGCGGTTCTCGAAAACCTGGTCTACCTCGGTCATACTGAAGCCGTTGTTGATGACCACGCGCACCTTGTGCGACACCATTTGCACCTTGCCGGCAGCGCCGGTCTTCGACTTCAACAGTCCTGCGGCCCGGATCATACCAGGCAGCGCACTCGTCAGGGCCATGACTGCACACGCCAGGGCAAATTTCCTGCTCAAATTAAAACGGATCGTGCTCATTGCTTCTCCTTTCAGTTTCTGATCATACCATTCACCAATCGCGGACACTCGCCGCAATACAAAACGACAAGCTCAAACGCATATTCCATGCCAACTCTCGACACAGGTGGCTCGATACAGTCACGCCCTCCAGTTTGTCAATCCCGTGCGTTGATCAGGTCGAAGAAAATTATTTTTGCGCACACCCAAAATCGAGGACAGGCATTCCTTGCCCGTATACCATGCTTTTTTTGTTTGTTGTTCCGGCTTTAGGAACCCACTGCGCAGATAGCGACAATAGCGATGGACGATCCATTTCACCGGGATACCATTAAAAAAAGTAAATGTCAGTACACGATTCGGGGGCAAATGTGCGACCCAACCTCAAAAACGCCTGGAGCGCCCGGGAAAGGTTTGACCGCCATTAAAAAACGCCTGGAG
>CAZOLK010000238.1:0-8919 GCA_964580325.1 uncultured Verrucomicrobiota bacterium
CTTCTTCGTCAGTGATGGCCCGTGTCCGTCCGTGTCTCCGAAGTCGTGTTTATTCGATCTATATTGGCAGGTGGTCTAATATGTTTATCACAAGGTGGAAGCTAATGAATGGGGTAAGGGTACGGTTCGATGGGTAAAACGGGAACTGGAAAAAGCCCGCAATGCCGGCAAGGCATGAAAACACTTTTTCATTTGTCGTTTTTCTTGCTTGACTAAAAATACAAACGCTTGTATGCAAACGTTTGTATTCTTGAAACAGCAACGGAGAAGTGCTATGCATCGTGAAAAGATAAAGTTGTATGAACGCCGGATTCAGTCCTTCTACAATCGTATGACCAGTCGTATTCTGGATCGGATCCAGCCGCTTGAGGCACGCTTCGCGGTCTCATCGGATCCCGTGCCTTATGCCCAACGGTTGGCAGGCGATTTTTCTTTCATTAGCGAGGGTCAATCATGGGGTAAAACATGGCAAAGCGCCTGGTTCCATATGACCGGCGTTGTGCCGACGGACTGGAAAGGAGCCATGGTCGTGGCCCGTCTCGATTTCAACGGTGAAGCCCTGGTCTTCGATGCGGATGGCTGCCCGCTTTACGGCCTGACCCAAGGTTCGGTGTTTGACATCCATTATGCCAAGGATATCTACCGCCTTATCCCATGCTGCCAGGGTGGCGAGCAGGTCGAAATCTGGGTTGAAGCCGCCTGCAATCACTTGTTTGGCGTCAACCGACAGGGCCATCTGCAACTCGGCGATCCCAGGTTGCACGGCACGTATGACGGCAAGGTCAACCACATCGAGCTTTGCACGTTTGACGAGACGCTCTGGCATTTGCGCCTGGACTACGAAGTGTTCAGCAACCTGATGAACTACCTGCCGGAAAACCACGTGCGTCGTGCGCGCATCCTGCGCGTACTCAACGAGGGCATTGACCTGTTTGCCGACAACCCGGCCAAGGCCGCGGCCTGCCGTCGTCACCTGGAACAGCTCAGCGCCACGCCGGCCAATGCCTCTGACCTAACGGTCACGGCTGTTGGTCATGCTCACATCGATACGGGTTGGCTCTGGCCCGTGCGTGAAACCGTGCGCAAATGCGGTCGCACGTTTTCCAGCCAGATCGCGCTGCTTGAACGCTATCCTGAATACGTGTTTGGTGCGTCCCAGCCCCAGCTCTATGCGTTTGTCAAAGACCGCTATCCCGCGCTGTACGCCAAGATCAAAGACTACGTGGCCCAGGGACGCTGGGAACCCCAGGGCGGCATGTGGGTCGAAGCCGATTGCAACCTGATCAGCGGCGAATCCATGATCCGCCAGTTCGTGCACGGCAAGAATTTCTTCATGGACGAGTTTGGCCAGGACGTGCGCAACCTGTGGTTGCCCGATGTGTTCGGCTATTCGGCGGCGATGCCCCAAATCCTGCGCAAGTGCGGTATCGATCTGTTCCTGACTCAGAAAATTTCCTGGAGTCAGTTCAACACCTTCCCCCATTTCACCTTTAACTGGCGCGGCATTGACGGCAGCGAAGTGGTGACTCATTTCCCGCCAGAAAACAACTACAACAGTCCCATGCTGCCCCGCAATATGGCCGACGCCCAGGACCGTTTCGTGGAAAAGGATGTGCTGGACGAGTTTGTCTCGCTGTTCGGCATTGGCGATGGCGGCGGCGGTCCCAAGGAGGAATATGTCGAGCGCGGCTTGCGCATGCGCGACCTGGAAGGTTGTCCCAAGGTCCGTTTCGGCCGCGCCTGCGATCTTTTCCAGCGTCTGGTGGAAAAGCGCGACCTGCTCGAGACCTGGGACGGCGAGTTGTACCTGGAACTGCACCGCGGCACCTACACCACCCAGGCACGCACCAAGCGCTACAACCGGCTGCTCGAAAACCGGCTGCGCGCAGCGGAATATCTCTGCGCCTGCCTGCCGCTGGAGCACTATCCTCAGCAAGAATTCGACGCAGTCTGGAAAGATCTGCTCAAAAACCAGTTCCACGACATCATCCCCGGCTCCAGCATCAAGTGGGTCTATGATGATGCTGCTGAGGAATACGAAAAGGGCTTGCGCGTCTGCGATCAGGCTACACAAAAGGCGGCTGACCGTTTGTTCGAAAAGGACGACCAGGCGCTGGTCTTGTTCAACGTGCTGTCCCACGATTTCGATGCGCCCGTCGCTTTGCCGCAAGGTTGGCATGCAGGCACCATTGAAACGGCCCAGGGCGAGCGCGTCGTCTGCCAGATCGAAGATGGAACGCCTGTGGCGCGGGTCTGCGTGCCGGCCCAGGCATGCCTGACCTTGCGCAAAGCAGGCGCCCAACCGGCGCCCGCGGTCTTCGTGCAAGCCGGCGAGTTGATGCTGGAGAATGAGTTGGTCCGCTATGAGTTTGATGACAACGGCGTGTTGCACCGCGCGTTCGACAAGGAAGCGGGGCGCGAGATTCTTGTCGCTGACGGCAATGTGCTGACGCTGTATGAGGACAACCCGCACAACTTCGACGCCTGGGACATTGATATCACCTATGAGCAGCAGGCGCTGGAAACGGCGCGCGGCGAGCAGAGCGAGGCGTTGGCCGGTGGACCCGTGCGGCAGGGGTTGCGCTTCTCCCTGCGCATCGGCGACTCGCGCATCGAGCAGCAGGTCTTTCTGGCCGCCGGCCGCAAACGCCTCGACTTTGTCACCCGCGTCGACTGGCATGAGCGTCATCGCATGCTGCGCGTGGCGTTTCCGACCGCGATCCGTCATGACCAGGCCACGTTCGACATCCAATACGGGTTTGTCAAACGGCCGGTGCATCGCAACACCAGTTGGGACATGGCCCGCTTTGAGGTCGCAGCCCACCTTTATGCCGATCTGTCCAACAGCGATTACGGCGTGACGCTGCTGAACGATTGTAAATATGGCTACAAGGTGCATGACCAGGTCCTGGACCTGAACCTGTTGCGCGCGCCCACCGAGCCTGATCCGGAAGCTGACCTTGGGGAACATACATTCATTTATAGCCTGCATCCGCACCGCGGCGACCTGGTGCATTCGGATGTGCTGAAAGAGGCGGCGTTGCTGAACCATCTGCCGCTGGCTTTTGCCGGTTACCGTGCAGTTGAAAGCGCAATGCCGCCGTGCAAGCTGGAAGGCGAGGGCCTGTCCCTTGAAGTGTTGAAGAAAGCGGAAAAAGAAGATTGTCGTATTCTGCGCATTGTCGAAATCCGCGGCGCTGTTTCCCATGGCGTGCTCAAACTCGCCAATCCCAAGGCGCGGCTGATCGAAACCGACATGCTCGAATGGCAGGAGCAGGGCGAAGAAATTAGCGGCGCCGAGCCGGTCAAGCTGACGTTGCAGCCGTTTGAAATTCGCACCTATAAGCTGAAATAAATGTTGCCATTTCGCTTTATCTTATTATCATATAAAAAACTAGATGTAACATGATAATGGAGGTTTGCGATGTGTAAGAAATATATTATGGCCCTTATTGGGTTGAGCGTTTTGTTTGTCAGCCTGGTGCAAGCCGAGGTGGAATATCGTTATCAGGTCAAGGACCGCTTGGTCCGTCTGCGTATCGATGGCGAACGCGCAGCCGTGCAAATGGGCCGTTTGGCCGGACCTGAATTTACGACCAAGGCAGCGGATGTGCTTGCGTTGGGTCAGGTTGAGCGCGTCAATACAGGACGTGGCATCGTCGTTTTCCGACGCCTTGGCGATAAAGCGCGCAAACAGTTGGAGCAAAAAAGCGAGATGCTGCCGGTGCTGTGCAATGACGCGGCTTTCTGGCGTGTTCCGGTGGGCCAGGTGATTGTCCGGTTCCAGGCCGGTGCAACGCAAGCCATGCGCGACCAGGCACTGGCGCGCCACGATCTCGTGTTCGACCGTGTCATCGATGGATTGCCGGGCGCGATTGTGGCCGATGCCCGTGGCTGGGAGCATGCGCTGGATGTAATCGATGCTGTGCAGCGTGAACCTGGCGTGGTCTGGGCGGAACCCGATTTCATCAGCCAGGTGGCAAAACGCTTTACACCCAACGACCCGCGCTTCACGGATCAATGGCATCTCGACAACCAGGGGCAATTCGGCACGCCGCCCCATTATGATTGCGGCGCTGCAATGGCCTGGAACGTGCAGACCGGGATCCCGTCCATCGTGGTCGGCGTATTGGACGATGCCGTGCAGGCGAATCATCCCGATTTGCAGCCGTCCGTGGTTCCCGGCGGATACGATTTTGTGGATAGTGTCTCTGATCCTTCGCCCAAAGATCCGAATCCGGATGAGCCGGAAAACCATGGAACCGCAGTTGCGGGCGTGGCTGTGGCCGCCGGCAACAACGGCATTGGCGTGGCAGGCGCCGGATTCGGCTGCGGCCTGTTGCCGATCCGCATGCTGGACGGCAGCGAAGCGCAACACGCACAAGCTTTGCTGTATGCCTCGACCAATGCACATGTGCTCAACAACAGTTGGGGTTACCCGCTGCCTCAAGTCGTGCATGACGCCCTTGACCTGGCCACGACCAAAGGTCCGGCAGGCAAGGGCTGCCTGATCGTTTTCGCCCTGGGCAACTACACCATGACCCGTGCCGTGTCCGACGATCCCGCTTCCGTGCCGTCTGTACTCGCTGTGGGCATCAACAACGATCTCATGCGGCGCACCTATGCCGATTATGGGCTGCCGCTGGATCTCACGGCCAATTCGGACGGCGGACTGTTCAAGATCGGCACAACGGACCGGACCGATACGTCCGGTTACAACACCAACAGCACCGCCGCGGGCGGGGATTATTGTGAAGCCCGGGACATGTCAGGGTTTGGCGGCACCTCATCGGCCAGTCCACTGGCAGCCGGTATCGCGGCCCTGGCCTACAGCAAGTATCCCAACGCCCATGCCCTGCGAATCCGCAAGCTGCTCGAAGAGAGCGTGGATCAGATCCCGACCTTGATCTCCGGCGCCGGGTATAACCAGGATTCCGAGTGGTCGCCGCTGGTGGGTTATGGCGCACTCAATGCCTACAAAGCCGTGACCCTGCCGTTGCCTGACATGGATTCCAACGAGCCAAACAACAACGCCGGCGCAGCCACGGAGATTTTCAACGCCCGTATGGATTACGGCAGCATCGAACCGTCAGGCGACACCGACTGGTATCGCATTGCCATTGCTACGACATCCGACGTGATCAGCACCACCGTGGGATCGACCAATACGCTGGTATGTCTATACAACAGCGGACAGAGCCTGCTCGGTTCTTCCAATGGCATGGCCGGCGTGCGTTATACCTGCGATCCGGGCAATTACTATATTCAGGTTTCCGCGCTGGCCGGCGGGACCGTACCTGCTTATGGCATCGATGTCTCGACCTATAATTATGTGGATACGCATGAACCGAACAACAGCTTCAACAGCGCCACCACGGTCTCGACGTGGAGCCACACGGTCCACACCATCTGGCCTGCCGGTGATGTGGATATGATCTCATTCCAGGTCGCATCCAACAACACCATGGTCGCCCTTGAAACCTATGGATTCGGCGGGGACACCAAGATGACGCTGTACAACGCCGGCCAAACCCAGATCGGTCAAAACGACGATTCGCCGTTCACTTATTTCAGCCTGATCATGACCAACCTGGCGGCCGGAACTTATTATGCAGCAGTCGAAGGCGTCAGCAACAGTGTGGTGCGGGCCTATTCGTTACAGGTGCGCACCACCACTTCGGATCCATTCGAACCGGACAACAGTCCGGCACAGGCCGCGGAGTTCCCGTCCGGCCAGACCCAGGTGCGCACAATCTATCCGGCCACCAATGCGGACTGGGCAAAGATCACCTTGACCACCAACAACGCGCTGCTGGCGTTCGCGGATTGGGAAAACTACCGGCTGACGGACGACACCACGTTCACCAACCGCTATCCGAGCTTGTTCCTGGCGCTGTACAATGCCAGCACCAACCTCTTGCGCGAAGTGCGTTATAACTACAATACGTCGGGCGCGGCGCTTTACACCAACAACCTTGCACCAGGCGTATATTATATCAAGGCTAACGCATCTGTAGAGGACCCTGGATCCGAGGCCTCGATCATTTCCTGGTACAACCTCAACTGCTATGTCATGCCGGTCGTGCCGCGGATGGATGTCTACCCTACCAACCAGAACGTTGGCCTGTGCTGGCAGGGCGATCGCGCCATGACCTATTCCATTGACCAAGCCACCACCGAAGAGCTTAAAAGCGGAACATGGCGCAACATCACCAACATTCCGGGCGATTTTGGCGAGATGTCCTTCACCGTGACCCCGGGAACCGCGACGGCACGGGTCTACCGGGTGCGGCATTCAAAACCATAAAACCTTACCAGAGATACCATGTCCGGGCGGTCTCGAACATGGCGTGGATGTTTTCCGCCGGCGTTCCGGCCTGGATGCAATGGGCCGGACCCAGGATATAGCCGGCGCCCAGGGTGGAGATCAGGTGCTGGACGTGCTCCACCACCTCCTCCACCTGATTCGCGGTCGTGTGCACAGATGGAGTTCCGCCGCAATGCTCGTATCACGGCGTCCGGATTGCTCGGTGTGCGGCGGACGGAATATGAAGATACCACATCGTTTCGTCGCGATTTCGGCTCGAGTTATATCTGATTTTACAATGGGCCGGCAAGTATATAATAATAATGAAGAAAATATCCTTGCGTTTGCCATTTACAAACCCTAATAGTATTATGACAAATGAAAATGGAGTATGAATATGAAGAAGCGTTATGTGCTGGTTCCGTTTATTCTGTTGACCGCCTTATACACCGCCATCGCCTGCAACGTGCCGGTATATCGCTACGCCCTCGAGCGCTGGCCGTCCGACCCTTATGCATTGGTCGTGTTGCATGATGCGGACCTCGGCGATGATCAAAAGGCACTGATCGACGAACTGGAATCGGCGAATGTGCGCTACGTGCCGGCGCTGTATGTGGATAAGGAGGACACGCGCGGCGAAATAAAGAATGAAGCCGTCGCGCAATGGCGCGAAGCCCATGCGGACACTCCTCTTCCAATCATGCTTATGTTTTATCCTTCGACGTTGCGCGTTCAGACGCCGTTCATCGCGTTACCGCTGGATACCGCCTCGGTGGAACTCATGAAGGATTCCCCCGTGCGCCGCGAAATCGCGCGTGCCCTGCTCAAGAATTCCACGGCGGTTTGGCTGTTCATCCCCGGCGAGGACGAAAAGGAAAACGAGGAAACGAAAGCCATGATCCGAACCACGCTGGACGAATTGGAGAAAACCATCAAGCTGAACGACTCCTTTCTGCAGGAAATGGAGATGTACGGCCAGGATGCCACCAACCTGACCATCCATTTCGATCTGATCGAGATGGACAAACACGATCCTGACGAGCGTTTGCTGTGGACTCTGCTTTCGGAACTGTATGAGGATGTCGCCCAGGTCCAAACGCCAATCCTCATTCCCATCTATGGCCGGGCCCGCGCCATGGCGATCATGCTCAAGGAATATATTCAGAAAGATTATATCGAAGACGCCTGCTACTTCATTACAGGCGCCTGCTCGTGCGAAGTCAAGGCGGGCAACCCCGGATTCGATCTTTTTATTCCCGTTCCATGGGACGACTTGATCATGGGGGAATTGGTGATCGACCAGGCCCTGCCTCCGCTGACTGGCGTCTCCAGCGCGCTGGAGGCAACCGCGGAAGAAAAGGAAGCAGGCACGCCTGCGACCGAAGAACTCGCCGTGGAGCCGAATCGGTCGCTGACGGAAGTGAAGTCCGAAGCGGAAACCGACAAAACCGGCCTGTCGCCGTTCAAGCGCAACATCATTATTATTGCCGTCGCGGCCGTTGGCATTATACTGGTGGGAACCCTCCTGTTGGGCCGCCAGAGAGAATGATGCCATGACCAGTTTGAAGTTAATCTTCAAAGAACTCATTCATAGATTGCCCACATTCATCATAGCGGCGATTTCCACGATGATCGCCGTGGCCGCCGTGATGGCAACGCTGGAAATCCTGGACGGTCATGACCGGCGAACCGGCGAAATCTTGGATGCCAAGCGCGTGGAGCTGGACGCGCGGCTGAACGAAATCCGCGAGTCCACCGGACTGGCCATGAACCGCCTTGGCTTTCATATATCCATCGTGCCGCGCGATCAACAGTTGTCGGACTGGTACAGCAAGGACTACGCCGTCAAAACCATGCCGCAATCATATATGGAAACCCTGCGCTCGTTCGATCTGGCCACCATTCGTTACATCGTGCCGATTCTTCGCCAGAAAACCGAATGGCCTGAGAAGAACTGGAAAGTGGTGGTTGTGGGCACAGCAGGCGCAGAGGAGCGTATCGAACGATTCATAGCTTTGGAAGCCGAACGCATCCCCTGTGGCGAAATCGTCGTGGGCCATGAAATTCATAAGGCCATGAAAATCTGTCCAGGCGATACGCTGACGTTTCGGGGCCGCTCGTTTCGCGTCGCGCGTTGCGCGGAAGCCTGCGGCACGGTCGACGATGTCACGCTCTGGATGAATCTTGCCGATGCGCAGGAAGTCCTGGAAATGCCAGGCCGGATCGTCGAGATGCTGGCACTCGAATGCGAGGCGTCGTTGCGCGACCTGCCGCGCATACGTGCCGAAATCGCCAGCATCCTGCCAGACATCCGCGTGGTGGAACGCTCCTCCGAAACGCTGGCGCAAGCCGAAGCTATGGGCAAAGTAGAGGAAAAAGGATTGGCCGCGCTTAACAACGAAGCCGTCATGCGGGCGCATATGCGGCGCATGATTGTGCGATCCGGCTGGATCGTCAACGGACTTTCGCTGGCTATCTGCATGGTGTGGCTGGCAGGTCTGTTCTACATTAACGTACGGCATCGCCGTACGGAAATCGGCATTCTGCGAGCCGTCGGCATGAGCCGGGGCCTGGTGTCACGGCTGATTCTCGGTCGGTCGGCATTGGCAGGC
>CAZOLK010000239.1:0-8895 GCA_964580325.1 uncultured Verrucomicrobiota bacterium
GACACGCATCTCCTGAATGCCGCCGCTATGAACGATGCGGTAGATCTGGCGCACGCGATCGGAACCGGGCCGGGCCCAGCAATAGACCGGGTAAAAGCCCGCGCTCGGGATGTCGGGCGTGTAGCGGGCCACGGCGGTCGCGCTGTTGACGTCGATGTAAGCGAAACGATAGGGCGTGTCACCCGCGCTGCCGTAGAAAACCGTGGATACGCTGTCGTGCCAGGCCCCGACAAAGGTGACGCCGGGATCGTCGTTGTCCAGCACGACTTCATTGGTCTGAAAGCCGACCGGCCGAAAAGGGACCACGGTGGCGCCAGCGTTGAGGCAAAGCTGGGCGAACATATTGAGCTGATCCAGGTTGCCCATATCCTCGACCATGCCGTGCAGCAACGGGCGCTGCGTAGACCAACTGGAAGAGACGGCCGTGAACCCGTGACCGGCGCTGCAATAGACGATGATGTTGGACAATGCGCCGATAGGCGGCGGCGCGGCATCGGCCAGACCAAACGGCGATGGTTGGCCCACGGCATCCGACGGCACGGGCAGACGTTCGGGTCGCGGTTCAGCCCAATCGTCAACCGCACCGGCGACAAAATGGTTCAACGACTCGTCCAGCGGGACGTCCACGGCGCACGCTGAAATCCAGCCGCTCAACACTAGCAAAACAAGCGCCGGCATACAGCGGCGCCTGGGACCTGGTTCAATCCACATCAAAAACCTCGGGGTTGTGTTCGATGCCGCAAGGATGTACCAAATCCGTACCCGCGGTGCAAGCTCATTCTGGCGCTGCGGCTGTGACCAGAATCGGAAACAGTTGCAGTACCGACATGTCTTCCAGGTACACGGTGAACAGGGTGATGCCCAGAAAAGAAACAGTCCAGATTAGCCGCAACCAACGTTGGCGCTCGCCCCAGTAGCCATTCAGTACACGATGCGGGATCAGGTCATCCAGGAGAGCCAGAGCGGACCAGTCATGTGCTGCATGCCATGGATCACGGCCAGCAGGACAATGATCACGCCGATCATCCAGCCTGCGGCTAGATTGGGCAGGCAAAGCGGAAGAAAAGCTGTTTGCGCCGCGCAAGCTGGTTGGTGATGGCTGCGCCCAGGAACTGCAACACGAGCATCCACATCGTGATGCCGTGAATCAGGCCGAACTGCCATTCCTTAGCCCCGATTTTTCGGTAGAACTCGGTGGCCACTGGAGAGGTGACGCTGGTCATATACACCATGGCCAGACACCCACCGATCATTACCAGAACGAGATCGTCGCAGGGCCTGTCTGCGCTTTGGATGGTTATTTTGCAAAACGGCGCCAAGCATAGGCCAGAAGGGGGGGAGGAATCAAGCGACAATGAGACAAAAAAATGCATGTTTAACCTTGGAATCTCCCTTCCGGCATCGTATTTTGCCTATGTCAATCATCAATCATGACACCCAACCAGGAGGGATATCGTGACACGAACTGTATTGATCCGCTGCGGGACGCTGGTCCCGCTGCTGACGGCAGCCATGCTCGTTGCCAAACCGGCAAACCAGCCTATATTCGGCCCAGTCAAGCTGGATTTCAGCGATCGGATTTGGGCAGCCCAACCTGCTCCGCCCGACGCCCAACCCGAGCCACATCACGCGCGCATTGTCGATTACGGCGATGACTGGTCCCACTTCCGCCTGGACCAGTACCTGAGCAAAGGCCGTATCACCGCAAAGGCCGTCGACCTGGACGGTGACGGCCAGAAAAACGATATCGTCACCGGCATCGAATTCAGCCTGGACATCCCCTTCCTGGGCTGGAACCAGCGTGACGGTTTTCAGGAACGGGTCGACTGGGAGGCCAACCACATCTGCATCTACGGCGGTCGCACCTACGAAATCCAGGGCTACAACCGCACCTATTTTATGGAAGGCGGCGGCCCCAACATGGACCACTCCTCCGGCGCCGACGACTTGAACTTCATGCTCGATTCACCCGGTCATACCCAACCCTTGCGAGGTTGCGGTTTATGGCTCTGGAAAAAACAGGACTTCTACGGCCAGGGCAACCGCCATCGCGTATCTTTCGACAACACCAGCCTGATCGCCCTGCACGCGCCGCGGCACTGGACTGCCGGCTACGGACGCTTCGTGGTTCAAAACGGGGACCAGTGGTATATCTCTGAATTCACCTTTAAAGGCAAATGCCAGACCCACCAGGTGCGACCGGCCGAAACCCGCTGGGCCCGTTACCAACCCAAGGCGCCATGGGACATCCGCTTTGAGGCAAAGGATGCGGTGTTTGAAAAGCGCACGTTCAGCGATATCCGCATCGTCGGCTATTACCTGGCCACCGATACATTCGAGGTTTACGCCACCAACAACGGGATCAAGCTGGGCGCCTTTGAAGTGGATGCGGTGGTGCACAAACCCGCACGCGCCAGCGACCAGTTGGCCATGGTCAAAGTGCCAGCCACCGAGATCAAGCTGGGCGAACAGACCAAGGCAGTCGCCCCGTTTTACATGGCCACCTGTCCCATACCCTACACGTTTCACCAGAAAATCACCCGTTGGAGCTGCAGCGACTGCTCCGTACACGGCCTGGGCTACATCTATGACCGCACCGGCGACATGGGTTCCATGCGTAAGCTCGATCCAGACCGCCAACCCCTGACGCACCAACCCGACGAACCCGTCACCGGCATGACCTGGCTGGACGCCGTGGCCTGGTGCAACGCGCTGAGCGAGTTCGAAAGCCGCACACCGGTCTATTACTGCGACCCCGAGTTCAAGACCGTGTTCCGTATTCCGCTCGAGCGCCGGTTGCGCCGCGAATTTCTGACCCAGTGGAAGCCCAAAGTCCATGTTAAGTGGGATGCGCCCGGTTTCCGCCTGCCCACTGTAGGCGAATGGCTTGCGGCCTGGCAACAGGGCGATGCATCATCCCAAACCACACGGCCCCGGTTCGCGGCTCCAGTAGGCAGCTTGAAACCCGACAAGCTTGGTCTATATGATATGAGCAGCCTGGTCTGGCACTGGATTTGGGATGCCGGCGACATGTATGATCCGGAAACAGACGGCTTCGCGGAACGCCATATCGTGCTGGGCGGCGATGCCAACGATCCCATGCAAAATTCGGCCAGCCCCTGGGGCCATGATCCCCTGCGCGGCGGTTATAATATCGGCTTCCGGCCGGTGCGCAACCTGGACGGCCAGGCCGGTCAAGCCGACAAGAACCTGGCGCTCAACAGCGGCGTTGACCTAGCCGGCGAACGCTACGGCACACCGAGCTGGACGTTTGCCGCGGGTGAAAGGTCAGCGAGTCGCGGCAAAGCAGATACAGATACAGAATTGATGTTCATGCTGGACGTGATCGACCTGCCGGCCGGTTCCTATGTGCGTCAGATCCGCGATGTGTCGGTCGACACCCACATCTCCGCCCTGAGCATGTCCCGCTGCGAAATCCCGTTTGATGCCTGGGAACGGGTGCGGCGCTGGGCCGTGATGCACGGGTACCGTTTCAGCCACGACGGAGATATGGGCAGCATGTGGTACCGCAGCCAGCGCGACACGCACAGCACCGATGAACCGGTCACCCGGATCAGTTGGTGGGACACGCTGGCCTGGTGCAACGCCCTTTCCGAAATGCAGAACCGCCGCCCTTGTTACTACGAAGACAAAGCCTTGCAAAAGGCGCTCCGTTGCGTACCCCTGGCTTGGCGCTTCCATGACTCAGGCTATGCCTCGCACTATGACAAGACTTTCACTGAAAAATGGGAAGCCAAGATGGGGCCGGGCAAAGACAGCCTGCACGTGGACTGGAGCGCCGACGGTTATCGTCTGCCGACCAAGGCCGAGTGGCAGTACGCAGCCCAGGCCGACGCCACGGGACGCTTTTACTGGGGCGCCAAACCGGACATGGACCACTTCTGGGCGCGTGAAAACTCGGGCTGCCGCACCATGCCGGTGGGAAAACGCAAGCCGAACCCATGGGGATTACATGATGTGTTCGGCAATGTCATGGAGTGGAGCTGGAGCTATGCCAACGACGACAGCGATGTCTCGCGCAACCCGAAAAACGGCTGCGCCGGCGCCTGGACCAGCGTGTTGGGCGGCGGCTTCCTGCACCCGTCGCGCAGCGGTATGTTCGGCATTTCGTGGAACATGGGGGAAATAACCCGGCCAATCCTGGCTTACCCGGAAATCGGTTTTCGCGTGGTGCGCTGCGACAAGGCGCCGGTCATCGTGATCGATGGCGTCAAGTACACGGTCGTAGGCGATTTGCTTGAGCGTGTCGCTGCCTTTAAGGACAAGCAGGTCAAGGTTAGAGGCGTGCGCAACGAGCAACTGGGTACCATCCAGGTTACCGTGATCGAGGAGGTGCAACCATGAACAGCAACATACACCAAACGTTTTTAATGCTGGCATCCGCAGCCTCGCTGATGGCCGGTGCCGCAGAAAAAGAAGACGTATTCATCGGCACGATGCGCATGGCCAATCCGCACCCGGCCAATGGCGTTGACGTGGAACCGGAAAAGGTGTACCTCGAAATCCGCGGCCTGCCAGAACCGGATCCATTGCAGAACAGCACACACCGCGGCAACCAGGCGCGCACCGGCTTGTGGAATACGCACGGATTGCGCTCATCGCCGCGGGTCAAGTGGACGTTCAATACCGATGGCGCGGTCAAATCCTCGCCCGTCGCGGTCGACGGGCTGGTGTTCTTCGGTTCACACGACCGCCATGTCTATGCTGTCGACGCCGCCACCGGCGTGATGAAATGGAAGGTCGATACCGGTGGGCCGGTGGATTGCGCACCAGCCCTTGCCGCGGGTGTAGTCTACATCGGCAGTGGCGACAAACTGCTGCACGCCATTGATGCCAGGACCGGTGAGTCTATCTGGAAATCCATGCGCGGCAACCAGCCCGTACTCGACACGCCAGTCATCGGTTATGACGCGGTGTTTGCCTATGTACCGGGCTGGGGCGCGGGGCTCATGGCGCTGGATCCGCGAACCGGCAAAATACGGTGCCGCTACCACAAGGGCCGCGGCTGGAAAAGCGATGGGCAACCGCACAACCTTGCACTCAGCAACGGGATCCTGCTCCATGTCGGGCCGGTCGATGTGCGCAGCGGCGATCCTCTCCTTTTCGACATTCAGGTCGGCCAGGCCTGCGCCATCACGGGCGGTTTCGCCGTGGACGGCGACATCGTCTATGTCGGCCAACACAACCTGCTGGTGGCCGTGGACCTTCAACAGGGCGGCAAAAAATGGCACGCCCTGGTCGAGGACTGGAAAAGCGCCGGCGGCGAACTGCCGGCCCGCATCAAGCATCGCGTCCAGGCTGCCACGGCCTGCCACGCCGGCCAAGTCTACTTGGCCAGCATGGACGGATCGCTTTATGCATTCAGCGCCACAAACGGCAAACGGCTCTGGCAATTCGACACCCAGGGACCGATCGCGGCGTCGCCGGGTCTTACGCCGGACAACACAATCTACATACCCAGCCGCGACAAACATCTCTACAGCGTAGATACCCGGGACGGTCGGCTGCTATGGACGTTCGCGGCCCAGGGCTGCATCGACACATCGCCCTGTATCGCCAACGGCGTGGTCTACATCGGCAGCGACGACGGCTCGGTGTATGCGCTTGAAGCAAAGGATTGACACGGTGAATCTCTCGACGTGACGGTTCACAAACCGTCGGGGCTGCGCGATCAGCCAAGGAACGTTGATCGAAACGCAACCCCACGTGGGAGGGCCAAGCAGTTGGCAGATTGTGCGGAGCCAAAGCTCAGGGGCGGGACGCCCCGCTATCAGCTTGCCCCGGACAAACGGTCCAGCTTTTCGCACCATGCCTTGTACACATCAAACGCATAGGGCGGTTGGCCGCAGATGTAATGGTTCCAGCCTTTGCCGTCCTGCGTTTCCCATTGGATCAGCCAGAGCGCCGGCATCTGTTCCGGCTGCACGCTGCCCAGCTTGCTGGTGGCGTTGCGTTCCGCTTGGAATTCGCCCTGGCGCAACTCGGTTTCGCGGCCTTCGGCGTCGATGCTCAAGATGCGGTAGGCGCCTTTATACGGCATCAGCGTGTCGTTGGCCACAAACAGCTCCGGATCGCCATCGGTCGGTTCAACGACCAGCAGGCAGCAGGGCTGCTGCGACTGGCGGATCCAGTAGTACGGCTTTTTGGGCCGGAACAGGCTGTCCACCACCGAATAGTTGGAGATCATCGGCCACATGTCCAACAGCGACCACCAGAGCACACCGGTTTTGCGCCACTTGCGCGAACGCGACCACTCGATGGCAAACTTGAAGATCTCGGCGCAGACAATGTTCACGCCCAGCGCCAGGTCCTGCCAGGGCTCCAGTTCGAAGTCGCGACCGAACAGGTGTTTCACCCGTTTCAGCGATGCGTCTTTCCAGGTGACAAAATGCAGGTCGGTCTGGTGCCGGTCCAGCGTATAGTCTTTGCCATCGATCGGCAAGTCCCATAGCCGGCGCGCGCGCGGCAGCTCACGCTCCACGATTTCCGCGCTCTCGGACATGGCGTTGATGAAGAACGGTCCTGTCTCGCCGATGAAAAAACAGCCCGAATCGCGAAAGGTGTCGCGGAAATGCTCGTTGCCCGGATACAGGTGTGACTCCGTGGTGGACAGGTGTTTCAGTTCCTGCCGATCAGCAGGCCGACGCCGGTCGCGCACGATGTCGTCGCTGACAACCGGTGAACTCGGCACATAGGTTCGGTACGGATCGTGATAGAGCACCGCGTTTTTAAGCACGATGCGGTTGATCTCGTTGTGCGAAGGATAGATGTTGCACGGGATCTCGGTCCCCCAGGTGTGCATGGTATCCACTTCGTTGTCACCGCACCAGATCGCCAGGGACGGATGGTTGCGCAGCCGCTTAATAATGGTTTCAGCTTCCCGGGCCACGGCGCGCTGGTAAAACTCGTCTTTGGGCGGCAATTCGCAGGCAAACATGAAGTCCTGCCAGACCAGGATGCCGTGCCGGTCGCAATAGTCGAAAAAGTCATGGTCCTCGTACACGCCGCCGCCCCAGATCCGGACCATGTTGCAATGCAGGTCACGACACAGGTCCAGGGCCTTTTCCATTCTGGCCGGCGCACGCGAATGCAGCGCATCGAGCGGTTTCCAGTTGGTCCCGTTGATGTAGATTTTCTCGCCGTTACAGACAAAGTAATAAGCACCGCTGCCCTGTTGATCGGTCACTTCGGTATAGTCCAACTGCACGTCGCGGATGCCCATGCGCACGGTTTCCTGAGCCAGCAGGCTGTCGCCTTTGTAGAGCTGCAGGGTCAGGTCGTAGAGCGGTTGTTCGCCATAGCCAAAGGGCCACCACAAGCGCACGGCGTCACGCGGCAGGCACTGAACAACCCGGCCGGCGATGAACCTGACCTCGACCGGCCATTCGTGCACCACCTGGCCATCGCCTGCCAAACGCAGCACGCCGCGGTATTCGCGCAGGTCTGTGTCCGGCGTGGTCATGGCCCAGTTACAACCGATGAACACCTCCGTGTCCGTCAATTTCGCGGTATAGGCATACAACTCGGTGACGCGAATGGCCGGCCGGCACTCCAGACTGACCGGCCGCCACAGGCCGGCGCTGAGCAAGCGCGGCGCGTTGTCCCAGCCCCACATGTGCCGCGCTTTACGCAAATACGCCTCGGCCATGCGGCACGAACGCGAGACGCGGCCGGCCGGGTAGTCGAAACGACGAGCGTACAGCTCCGGACTGTAGATGCGCACACGCAGCGTGTTGCTCCCGAATTGCAGCCGCGCGGTCACGTCGACCTCGTGCGGGATGAACATGTTCTCGCAGTGCAAGATCTGCTCGCCGTTGAGCATGACATCGGCAATGGTGTCGACGCCAGCGAACACGAGGTGCGCGGTTTCGCCATTGACAAGGGTCGGCGCGTCAAACCGCATCTCGTAAGTCCAGTCGTCGACGCGTTCGAAATCGTGCATGGCTTCGGTAGAATCGGGCGGGTAAGGGTCGTCAATAAACCCCTCGCGCAGCAAATCGATCTCTACGTTGCCAGGCACCGTAGCTTCAATACAATGGGTTCTACCGGTGACAGGATGAGAAAAGCTCAGCGTCCAGTCGCCGTCCAGCGGCAGCCGACGTGTGGTGTATTCAGGGGAAGCGGTCATAATGTAAAGGTCCTCGATATCGTCAGGTCTTGGTTGCGATCACAGGGACAGCGCGTCGACACCGGCCTGAGCGACCAAATGGTCGTTCTCCACAGTGCTGCCCGATACGCCGATCGCACCGATCACGCGGTCGAACGAGTTGACGATGGGCAGGCCGCCGGGGAAACTGATCAGCCCTTCATTGGAATGCTCGATGTTGAACAGAGGTCCGCCCGGTTGCGAGAGCTTGCCGATCTCGCCGGTGGGCATATCGAAGTAGCGCGCGGTCCGCGCTTTTTTCATGGCAATGTCGATGCTGCCCAGCCAGGCGTCATCCATGCGGATAAAGGCTTTAAGGTTCGCGCCCGCATCCACCACGGCGATATCCATCTTGCATCCGATCTCCTCGGATTTCTTCACGGCCGCTTCCACGGCTTTCCACGCTTCTTTCATGGTAATGTCTGCCATTATATGTTCTCCTATTATTATGGTCATTGGCCATTAGTTAAAAATCATCGTCATATTTTCCGCATCCTGCCCTGCTCATTCCCCTCTACACCACTGCCCATACTCGGCATCAAAGCGCCAATCTGATGCCGCAATGCGCATTTCGTGCAGGGGCCAGCCCTGGTTGACGCGTTGCATGAGCCAGTCCCAGTCCGGCAGCGCGCCCAGGTTGTGAGAGGCTTCGACGCTGGCCGCACCCACGGCCACGGCGGCGCGATAGATGGCGTCCACATCGAGGACCGCCTCTACGCAGTCGAGTC
>CAZOLK010000240.1:0-8886 GCA_964580325.1 uncultured Verrucomicrobiota bacterium
CACCCAGGCCCTGGTGCTTGCCGCACGGGCCGCGGCCGTGCTGGCGGAACGCGATTTTGTCACCCCGGACGATCTCAAGGCCATGGCCCGTCCCGTGATCGGCCATCGCATCACGTCGCGGCCTGAAGTGGAAATGGAGGGCGTTACCGTGGACGAAATTCTGGGCCATATCCTGGACGAGATCCCTGTACCGCGATGAACGCCCCTGCCGTCATTGTGCCGGGAAACCGCCTGCTGCTCTGCGTTGCCCTGGTCGCGATTCCCTGCGGCCTGGTTTCCACAATGCATGGATGGGCATGGCCGGCGGTATGGGTGGCCACGGTTTTCGCGGCTGTGGCCGTGGGCGACGGTCTGGCTGGCCGCCGTTGCCTGACTGGCATGCGCTTGCGTGAACCAGGGCTTCAGCGTTGGGCCAAGCGGCAATGGGTCGATCTGGACGTGGCGCTGCTCAGCGAATCGCGAACTTATGTGCGACTTCGGGTAGGCCTGGCCCTACCCGAAGAAATCTACGCCCCGGCCGGTGAGCAAATGCTTGCCGTGCCCGATGCCGGCGTCTGGGTGCGGACGCACTGGCGCTGCTTGCCGTTGAAACGCGGCCGTTATGCGCTTTCCGTTTGCGTGCTGGAATGCGGTTCGCCCCTGGGCCTGTGGGATGTACGTGCGCGGCTGGCCATGGATACGGAGATCCGGGTCTACCCGAACCTGCGCGATGATCGGCGCCAGGCCATGAGCGTGTTTCTCCCGCGTCGCGGTCTCGGGTTGCGTAAATGGCGCCAGGTGGGCAAAGGTCGCGAATTCGAACGGCTGCGCGAATACATGGCTGGCGACAGCTACGAAGACATCCACTGGAAAGCCACGGCCAAACACAGGTACCCGATTACCAAGATCTTCCAAATCGAGCGCACTCAGGAAATCTATGTCTGCATCGACCTGTCGCGTCTCAGTGCACGGCCTGTTCCGGATCCCGAAAGCCTCCCGGACGAACCGCGCGTCAGCATGTCCCTGTTGGACCGCTACATGATCGCCGCCCTGCTGCTGGAAAAGGTGGCCGAACGCCAGGGCGACTTGTTCGGCTTGCTCTCGTTCGACCATCGCGTGAACCATTTTCTGCGCGCCGGCCTTGGGCGGACCCATTTCAATGCCTGCCGCGAAGCTCTGTATACGCTTCAGCCGCGCATGGTTTCACCCGATTTCGAGGAGGTGTGCGCCGCCATCCGTACCCATCTGCGCAAGCGCGCGCTGGTCGTCTTTCTGACCAGCCTGGACGACCCGGTGCTGGCCGATGCCTTTATCCGCGGCATCGAGTCGATCCGTAAACAGCACCTGGTGATGGTCATGATGCCGCGACCGCCGCTGGCTGCACCCCTGTTTAGCGCCTCGGTTGTGGATGAGGTCGACGACATTCACCGGCGTTTGGGCGGACATATTCAATGGTGCAAACTGGAAGAGGTGCGCCGGCGTCTTCATCATCACGGCGTGCGTCTTGAACAAGTGGCCCAGGATGCCATGACCGCGACCCTAGTCGACCGTTACATGGACATCAAACAGAGACAGGCCCTATGATGCTGAACCCGAACGCTTTTATTGCCCGCCAGAAACCCTGCTGGGATGAACTGGCCCAAGCGCTCGACGAGTTGGAACGGGGTCGCCGCATGACGCTCGACACGCTCAAACGCGTGCATTACCTATATGAGGTAACAGCCGCCGACCTGGTTAAATTGCGCGAATGCGTGGCCGAAACCGAGTTGCGCGGCTTTCTTGAAACGTTGGTGGCGCGCGCCTACAGCGAGATTCACGAATCCCGCTCGCGCCGATTGCGTTTCCAGCCGTTGCGCTGGTTTATGTCCACGTTTCCGGCTGCATTTCGCCGGCATGCGCGCGCGTTTTGGTTTTCGCTGGCCGTGACCTGTGCGGGCATGCTGTTCGGAGGGCTGGCGCTGACCCTGGATCCGGACGCCAAAGCCGTACTCATGCCCATGTCGTATTTGCTCGATCATCCCAGCCAACGCATTGCGCACGAGGAAACCCTGATGGGCCGGAACATGGAAGGCGAACAGGTCCGTTTTTCCGCCATGCTCATGACCCATAACGCACGGGTCGCTATCTTGACCATGGCGCTGGGTATGCTCTGGGGCCTGGGTACGGCAGCGATGTTGCTCTTCAACGGCGTGGTCATTGGCGCGGTCATCGCCGATTACCTGTTGGCCGGCGAAGGGGTTTTTCTGCTGGGCTGGCTGCTGCCGCACGGTTCCATAGAGATTCCGTCCATTCTGATCGCGGGTCAGGCCGGCTTTGTGCTGGCCGGCACGCTGATCGGTTGTCAGGACCGCCGCTCGGTCAAGCAGCGTTTGCGCGATGCCGCGCCCGACCTGAGCACGCTGATCGCCGGCGTAGTCGTACTGCTGGTCTGGGCTGGGTTGATGGAGGGTTTTTTTTCGCAATACCATGCGCCTGTGCTGCCTTATGGACTCAAAATTCTGATCGGTTGCCTTGAACTGGCCATTGTGCTGTTCTTTTTGTGCCTGGCCGGTCGCGGCAAACAGCGCAAAAGGATGCGGCCATGAGCCTGGCCACGCTGCGCGACCGTCGGACCATCCGTATCCGCACGCCGGAAGGCATCGTGTTTGCGCTGTTGTCGGCAGGACCGGCGATCCGTTTTTTCGGCTGGCTGATCGATCTTGCCGTGATCATGGCCATGACCCTGGGTTTGCAAGCGTTGCTCCTGAGCGTGGAAAAACACCTGCCCCTGGCAGCACATCCCGATTTTCGCGGCGGCTTTTTCACGCTTGTTTTTTTCGGCTTGTCCATCGGTTACGGCATGGTGCTGGAATGGTTCTGGCATGGCCGGACCGTGGGTAAATGGCTCTTGCGTCTGCGCGTGATGGATGAGCAATGTTACCGCCTACGATTCAACCAGGTTTTTATCCGCAATCTGCTGCGTTTCATCGATGCGTTGCCGCTGTTTTATTTTGTCGGCGGGGTGGCGGCGTTGTTCAGCAGACACGGTCAGCGTCTGGGTGACTTTGCTGCCAATACCGTAGTGGTGCGCACGCCGGCCCTGAGCGAACTGGACGTTGCCCAGTTGACCGGCGAACACTACAACAGCTTTCGGCGTGCGCCCCACCTGGAAGCGCGCCTGCGCAGGCACACTTCACCAGCAGAAGCCGGACTGCTGCTCCAGGCGCTCATGCGTCGTTCGGCCTTGGCGCCGGAAGCGCGCCTGCGCCTGTTCAAAGATCTGGCCAATCACCTGCGACAAAAAGCCAACTTCCCGCCAACCATTACCGAAAACCTGAGTGATGAACAGTACCTTCGTAATGCCGTAGACACGCTCTATCGAGAATAGAAGCGCATGTCTATCATGCCGGCTGTATAATGTGTCGTTTTTTTTCTCGGTCACGGTCATGGCGGGCGCCACACTTCACCGCGGAACCCATACGAAATAAGCCGTTCGAGGATGCGGCGTGGGATTGATCCGTCGAATCATGCCCTCCTCTACCAACATATTCAAATCGCGGGTGGCCGTGTTAGGAGCACAGGAGAGCAACGCGATCACCTGAGCGCGAGTTAAGCGGCCATGTTCCTCGAACAATCGGCATAAACAAAGCCGTCGGTTATGCCGATTGGCGGGGTTTCCATAACTGGCCACATCCCAAGGGCGGATATCCGATGATCGCAGCACCCCGGTTCTCTGCAACGAAGGATCGCTCTGGGGCGGACCACATCGGTCGTCGCCCAAAATGACGAAACGTTCCACGGCATTGCGCAATTCACGCACATTGCCTTTCCACGATTGCGTGGCATAGCGTCGAATCAAATCGTCCGGAATGGACCGCGCATGCGCACGGAATACGGTGCGCAGGAAAAAGCGGATCAATTCTTCGATATCTTCGATATGTTCCCGCAACGGCGGCAGATGGATGTGGAACCGGTTCAATCGGTAATACAGATCGGGGCGGAATGAACCCTGCGCCGCCAACGCCTCGATATCCTGATTGGCCGCAGCCACCACACGCGCCTTCAGACAGGCCGTCTGGTGCCCGCCCACCGGACGTATTTCACCAGATTCCAATGTGCGCAACAAGGCCGCCTGCATGTGCGGCGACATGGACTGGATTTCATCGAGCATGACGGTTCCACAACCCGCCGATTGCAACAGACCGATGCGATCTCCAGTCGCGCCGGTGAACGCGCCCTTGCGATGTCCGAACAGCTCGGATTCGAGCAGCGCATCGTTCAAGCACGCGCAGTTGATGGGAACAAACGGAGCGTCGGGATGGCAGCCCAATGCGTGCAACCGGCGCACCGCGATTTCTTTTCCCGTGCCGGTTTCTCCCGTCAACAGCACGGGAATATGGTGGTGCGGCGCGAATAATTCGATGTGCCGCCGCACCTCCCGCATCACAGGCGAAGAACCGATCAATTCGCACGCGGATGACGCATCTTCTTCGGTCGCCGTCGGCAGACTCGGCGGCGGATGGCTATCGGGGCGCGCGCGCGACCACAGCGCAGCCAGTTGCGCCACATCCAGCTCGTGGGCCAACGCCAGCGAACCCAAGACCGCATCGTCACCAGCGCGATGACGCAACCGCGAAAACGTGGCTTGGGCCGACGCCGTGTCACCGCGCAATAGATGACGTCGGGTCCACAGTCCGGCATAGGCAGTCTGCTCTTTTCGAGGGTCCAAGGCTCTCAACACGACATCCGCCGCGTCCGGATTCCTGCGGCAAAGCTCGAGATGCGCGGCCAACTCCAACAAATACAGACCCGTTTCCGTGCGCGGCGTGGTCAGTCCGTCGTTCCAACGGGCATGCAATACATGACACGCCTCATCGTACTGCCGCCGGCAAAGCAAAAGAAAGCCCCGCATGACCGGCGCATCCCCTTTACCAGAAGTGGACGGAACGCGACGTTCGATCCGTTCGACCCACCGTTCGCCTTCCGCCATACAACCGCTTTTGATCAAGGCATTGAATACGATCCTGCAAAAATATGCGTTATCCCAAAGAGCATCGCACGCCGCCATTTCTTTCGTTTCGCGATCCACCGCTTCATAGGCGCCATTATAATGGTTCAGATCGCACCGGATGAGGCGGCAGGGAACGACCAACGGACAACCATTCGCATCGAACCCGGCCTCTTGTCGTTCCAATCGAGGCAACAGTTTCCTGGTTGCATCGAACCGATATACGGTCGTTGCGCACCACGCCAGACGCGATGCAAATACGCACCAAACCGGCGATCCACCATCGTCCGCTAACACATCCAAGGCCCGTTCGAACAAACGAAATCGCTCTTCGCGACTGCCGTCGAGCGCCGCCATATAGCCTTCCACAATCAGAGTATAGGCGGTCATGGCAGGTTGAAACAAAGAGGCCATGGATTGCCAAAGACCAAGAAGCCGGCGGGCATTGTCCATCCGGTTCATCGTCAGTTCCCGATTGATGAGGCGCGGCAAAAGGCAGCAATACAGTTCCTTATCGGTCGGCGGATGCTCCAGTACCGCTTTGATCGAGGCGTCCATATTCGCCGTGACCGGCACACCACACAGAAGCGATCTCGCCGCACAGCCGTCAAGCAACCACGCATAGCAATCCTGCGCAACCGTACCGGTCGCCAATCGTGCTCTTCGCTCTATTTCAGCCCTGTCATGGGTCAAGATGGCTTCAAGTAAACTCATTTCTAATAAGTATACGCAGTTTGAGTTTAAATTGCGCGTAAAAAAAATTGATGCACCGTGATGTCTGTTGCCCAACTTATAAATTCGACTTGTTCAGCATCGAAAGCGCCGCGAATACAAGGTGATAAAAAAAATAAAATATGCTGCACGGAAAATTGGCGCGATATTTGCATTACGGTGAAGTGCGTTGTACGGAAAGTATTGCGCAAACCGATGCGTTTCATAATCATAAGAAATCGATTGAACGAGAGGAAAGAGAAGTATGGAAGCCACAAGATATGTCGACGCTTGGAAAAGAGGCGTTCTGTCATGGATGACACGAGGATTATGCCGATCATTGCCATGGATGGCAACCATCGCCGCGATGGCCAACAACGCTTATTATGTTTCACCCGCCGGCCTGCACCGACATCCTTTTCAGTCTTGGGAAGATGCGGCGACCAACATTCAGACGGCGGTCGATGTCGCTTCGGACGGCGACACAGTATGGGTGGGCGACGGCATCTATGCACACGGGCAAACGAACGTCTACGGATGGAACCGGGTCGCTGTGCGCCGTCCGATCATTGTGCGCAGCGCGAATGGTCCCGACGCCGCAGTCATTCGCGGACAAGGCCCCTGCGGCCCGGATGCGGTACGCGGCGTTTACGTGGGTGATGGCGCACAATTGATCGGTTTCACCGTGCGCGATGGCGCCACAGCCACGAACTACCCTCTTTATCATGGCGGTGGGATCTATGCCGAAAGCGGTGGAACGGTAAGCAACTGTGTCATCAGGCAGAACACATCCTATTTTTACGGTGGCGGTATCTCCGGTGGCGTCGTCGGCCGTTGCGTATTGTTTCGCAACGAAGCGCGCTTTTACGGCGGAGGGGCCTACGATACGCGCGTATACGGTTCCTCGGTCATTTCCAATCGCGCCGGGTCCGCGGGTGGCGGCATAAGCGGAAAACACAGCGCGGCGGCCGAGAATTGTCTGATTGCGTTCAACGATGGGGGTGGAGAAGGCGGCGGGACGGCTTTAGGAGTTTTTCCAAAAAATTGCACCATTGTCGGCAACCGGGCCGATGTGGGCGGGGGATGCACGACGCGCGCCGAGAATTCCATCGTGTATTACAATAAAGCCCGCGTCACGGGTCATAATTTTGCGGATCATTGGGAAAGATATTGGCGCGATCGGCCGCAGTACTGCGCCACGGAACCGGTGGCTGGAACCAATGGGGTCATCGCGATACCAAGGCTGGTCAGCCTGGAAAACCCCCATCTGTTGCCCGATTCTCCCTGCATCGATGCCGGCAACGACGCGTTCGCCACGGGACAGACGGTCGATTTTTTGGACGGCGCCCGACAGACCGGCGCCCATGTGGACATAGGCTGTGTGGAAGCAGGATCCCACATGGCCACCGGAAACCTGTCCGGCGAGATCCTCCTCGATGCGTCACGATGGGCGGTGGGATTCCCCTGCACGCCCCGGGCGCGGATTCAAGGTGTCCCCTTGAACTATACCTGGTCCTTCGGAGATGGCGTGTCGACCTCGGGCGTGTTCAATCCGGCACACCGCTATCGAACGCCAGGTTCTTACGATGTCACCCTGAGCATTTCCAATCTGGATGCGGCTATTAGCGTCACTGCCGCCGTCGAGGCGGTCGACATGTCCTGGTATGTCTCCCCGACCGGCAGTCACCAGTTCCCTTTCACCAATTGGATCGCCGCGGCGCGCGACATCCAATCCGCGGTGGACGCCTGCGATGTAGTGGGCGCCGTCGTCTGGGTCGATCGCGGCGTCTATGCCCAAGGCAGTCGTTTATATGACGGCGTTTCCAATCGGTTGGTCGTCGACAAACCCGTCACCGTGCGCGCCATCCACGGTCCCGGGGAAACTTTTATTGTCGGCTGCGGGCCGGGCGAGACCCATTCGAATCGCTGCGTTTTCCTGGCGACCGATGCCACGCTGGCCGGGTTCACGGTAACCAACGGCTATGCCACCATAGGCGCGGGGGTCCTGGCCGATGCCGATGCGGTAGTCAGCAACTGCATAATTGTCGGCAACCACGCGACCTTCAGAGGCGGGGGCGTATACGGAGGCACATGTGTCGACAGTGTCGTGGCCGACAATCGCGCGGACAACAGTTCAGGCGGCATGCATGGCGGTCGTGCGATTCGATGCCGGATCGAAAACAATACCGCCGTGGCTGGCGGCGGCGGCGGCTGGTACATCAAATGTTGGAACAGCGTGATCCGCGGCAATCGGCTGACGGGTAGAGGATATGGCGGGGGCCTGAATGCCGGCAAGGCTTATTATTGCACCATCGTAAGTAATTACGCTTCCTGGCATGGCGGCGGGCTATATGAAGGGGCTGTGCATTATTGCATCGTGGCGTCCAATAAGGCGGATCAGGGAAGCCACGATGCACGTAACACGGATTTGTGGGATTCCTGTGTCCGGGTGAGAAGTGGAACCAAAGATTACGGAGGAAATATTACATCCGATCCGCGGTTTGCCGATTATGCGACCGGCGATCTGACACTGCGCGCAAATTCGCCCTGCATCGACCTGAAGATCGACCGTCACGCGTGGTGGTACGACACGGTGGATATGCTCGGTCGTGGAAGACCTATGGACGGAAAGGCCGACGGCCTGGCCCGATTGGACCTGGGCGCTTTCGAATTCCTGAATCCGGTCGCCGATTCGGATGGCGACGGGATGCCGGACAGTTGGGAGGACACCCATGGATTGGATTTGATCCGCAATGACCGCGATGAAGATTCCGATGGCGACGGCCATACCCACGGACAAGAATATACAACCGATACGGACCCTCGCGATCCGCTCGATTATTTTCGCGCCGACGCCGACCTGGACTCCAGCGCAGGAACCGCGCTGACACTGCATTGGCGGGGCGCGGTCGGGCGCTCGTACGATATCCGCGCCGCCACGGCCATGACCAACAACTGGTTCTCGATCCTCCCCGGTCGCCTGCCCGGCGTTGGCGGATCGATGTCCCACACCGTCATCGTAGAGAACGTGCGGGGTTTCTATCGTATGGAAGTCCATCTTCCTTAGAAAAATGCCTCTTTAGCAAAACTCATGGACTAAAGTTGGTGCTGGAAGCTCACCCATTGTATGTAATAGTGCTGTTTTTAGAGATTCGATCCTAGGTCTCGAATTAAAACGACATCGATCAAGCTAAAAGTCCCAAATTAAA
>CAZOLK010000241.1:0-8808 GCA_964580325.1 uncultured Verrucomicrobiota bacterium
GGCGCAGACCGTGCTGCAAAAAGGCGCGCGCCAGGGTTATGGCGTCCAACAGGGACAGCCCCCTGGCAACGCCCGCTGCAATGGCCGAGGAGAGCAGGCAGCCGGTGCCGTGGGTGTGCGGCGTGTCGATGCGCGGCGCCGTGAACCACCAGCGTGACACGCCGTCGGTCCATACGTCCTGTACCAGGTCGTGCTGCTGCGGCGCATGCCCGCCCTTGAGCAAGACGGCTTTGACGCCCAGCGCCAGCAGGTCGGTCGCAGCCTGTTCCATGGCTGCCAGGTCGCGGACAGGACGCTGCAGCAGAACTTCCGCTTCTGGCAGGTTGGGAGTCAGCAGGTCGACATGCGGGAACAGGCAGCGAACCATCTCGTCGCGCGAAACCGAGCCGGCCAGGTCGTGTCCGCTGGTGGCGCGCAGCACCGGGTCGCAGACCACGAACGTGTCCAGTTGCTCCAGGCAGGAAGCCACGGCCCGCACGCCCGCGGGATCCGGCAGCATGCCGATTTTCACCGCACGTGGCGGCAGGTCATTGGCCAGCGCATCCAGTTGACGCCGCAGCATATCAGCCGCCACAGGCTCGACCGCTTTGACGCCGGTTGTGTTCTGGGCCGTTATTGCGGTAACCACGCAGCAGCCATGCACGTCCAGACCATGCATGACCTTCAAATCTGTCGGTATCCCGGCGCCGCCGCTGCAATCCGAGCCGGCAATGGTCCAGGCGATTGTAGCGCCCGTTTTTAACGGGTGAGTTTGCATAGAGGCTTGCACGTCAGTCGGAGGTAAAAAGGCTGGCCAGGGTCGCGTTACTGGCCCGGATCATCATCGTTGCATCCTTGGCCGGAACAGGCAGAGTCTTCGTGTCCGGCGGGACTGCGCTGGAATCGCCGCCAGTCGGGCCACGGCTTCGGCGATCAGTGTCCGCACCAATGGGAAGCTGCGGGCCGTGCAGCCGTCCGGCAGCAGCGCGATGTCAAGGCCCGCTTTGACGCAGTGCATAACTTCCCATCCGGTCAAGCCCCTGGCCCAGGGGCGCCAGTTGTCTTTTTGTTCAGCCATTGTCAAGGTTCGATAATCACTTTCAGAGAGCCTGCGGCCGGATTGGCCTGGGTTGCGACAGCCTCGTTGAAGTCGTCCAGCTTGAAGGTGTGGGTGACCAGCGAAGCGCCGTCGATCTTGCCTGAGGCCAGGAACTCGACCGCCTCGATGTAGTCGCGGCGCACCGAACTGTTGGCGCCGTGCACATGCAGTTCAGGATAGTGGATGATGTTCAGGTCGATCATCTCGGTCGGATCCGATTTGGGCATGCCGGCAAAGATGGAGAGATGCCCGTCGCGCCGCAGCATCCGCAATCCCAGAGGAACCAGCGCCTTGACCGAAGCCGCGACCACGACCACATTGACGCCGCGTCCGTTTGTGTGCTCCTGAACCCAGGCCACCGGATCCTGCGTGCCGCTGTTGACGAAATGGTCGAACGGCAAACCCAGCTTCCGGTGCAGATTCAGGCGCTCCTGGGAGATGTCCATGATGCTCACTTCTTTGGCGCCGCGCGCTTTGGCCACCATGCCGTTGAGCACGCCGATGATACCGCCGCCGAAAACCACGACTGATTCCGCTTCTTCCATGGGGATGCAGCGCATGCCGTTGACGCAACAACTGAGCGGTTCGATCAGCGTGCCCACCGCGGGCGTCATGTCGTCCGGCATCGGGATCAGGCACCCCTGGTCAACACCTTTTTTGGGCATGACCATGTACTCGGCAAAACCGCCGTCGTACTGGTAACCGATGGCCGTGAACTTATTCTCGCACAGGTTCTCGCGATGGATCTTGCACATGGGGCATTCGCCGCAACCGATCACGGTCTGAATAGCGCAGCGGTCGCCCTCGTTTACACCGCTGACGCCCGCGCCCACGCCGGCGATCGTGCCGGCGATTTCATGGCCCACGATTTTCACATCCACGTGCTTCTCGCCTTTGAGTACGCGCTGGTCCGTGCCGCAAAGGGCACAGGCTTCCACTTTCAATAAAACTTCGCCTTCACCGGCACCGGGTGTGGGAACATCTTTCACCCGGATCACACCCGGTTCCTTGATAACCGCTGCTTTCATTTTGATTTCCTCTATAAATATATGGTTTAAAGGGTTCGCTTTCGATGGTGTCTCTGAATCAGAGCACCCAGGTTCCTTTTGCGGCCGAGTCACGCAGGCAGTCGCCGGCTTTTTCTGTACCCATCTCGCGGAGCACATCCGCGGTTTTACAGGTCAGCGGGGGCAGCTTGCCGACGGCTTCGAACAGGTCGTTTTTTGCGCGCACGTCGCCGAATTCAGCCGCCGCTTTTTCGCCGACATACGTGGTTCCCGCATAGCGTGCGAGCAGCGTATGACCGACCATGATGGCTGCGCCGCGCAGGAACGAAGCGCGGAACTCGCCCAGCACCTCGCCAGCCAGGTCATCGACAAACGGCTGACCGCTCTTGTTCATCTCGGTGCCGATGTTGATCGGGACCTGCATCGCATCGGCGGCCTCGACCATGGCGCGCAGGTTGGCCACCTTGGTCGCGCGCTCGTCCGGATCTTTGAGGTTCCAGTTGCGGTCTGGAATGATGTTCAGCGCCACCGCGCCTTTCGCGCCCATGCATTCGAGCATGGTGCGGCCGTCACGTTCGCCTTCGCTCGTGCCATCAAGCCAGGTGGTCATGGGCAGCGCGCCGCAGGAGCGGACCCAGGCGATGAACTCGTCTACCAATGGAAACGTTTTTTCCGAGGGTTGCACATAGCCGACGCCGCCGCGCTTGGCCAGTTTGTTGCGCACCAGGTTTTCCATGGCCGGCGTATTGAGCATGGCCGCGATCTCGTCCGGTTGCTGACCCAGCAGCTTTGCCCAAAACTCGGCCACAGCCTCGGCGGTCTTGTATACGTCCACGGATTTACCCACGAACGCACGTACAATATGACGCTCCGTGGCCACGTCCGCGGGGGTCAGCGGCAATACATCCTTTTCGTAATCCAGCGCGATCTCACCCACGTGGGGATTGATCCGGTCCAGCAAGCCGAGGTTGCGTTCGCGCGCGCCCTGGCGATAGGCGTTCAGGCCCTGGGCCTGGGGCGTGTTGTTTCGCGGCGTTTCAAAAAAGCCAGCGCCCATGATATAGGTCACGCCCGGTTCGCCCGGCGAATTGATATCGCACTGGGCGTATTCTTTTAAGAAAGCGCGCGTCTCCAGGTTGACCGTAGCGCGCAAACCCAGCCGACACGAAGCGGTCAGGAACTCGTCCAGGCCGTCGACCACGTCGAAATCGCACAAACCGGCCGCGAACAGGCCCTGGATGCACGCTTCCCAGGCAATGCGCGTGGGCGACCAGTCGTTGGCGTTGAAAGAATGGAACGAGTGAAAATGCATATTGATGTTGGCGGTTTCAGCCGCGTCGGGCGGATCCTGGTCCAACAAACGGTCCAGCGCTTGGCTGCGCTCGTTCGCATCGAACGAACTGAGCTGTGCAAGTAATTGATCGCGATCATCCATGTCAAGCCTCCGGGAATTCGATCAACGCTTTGACTACGCCGTCTTTATAATCGGCAACCAGGTCAAACGCCTCTTTTGTTTTTTCGAAAGGGAAGCGATGGGTGACCATGATGTCCACGTCCATCTCGCCGTTGTCGATCATATCGAGCGAGGGCTGCACGCACTCGCACTGACGGCGCACGTTCTGGATGCAAACTTCTTTGTGGCGCAACTTGTCGATGCTGAAAGAGACGCGATCTACAGTGGCGGGGATGCCGACGATCATCAGCTTGCCGCCCGGTTTGAGCATGTCGATGGCCTGGTCCAGCGCGGTCTGGTCGCCGCAGCATTCAAAAACCACGTCAAGCAGCAAGGGTTCTTGCTCCACCACGCCGGCGACCACATCGATCTTGTCCGGGTTGCCGGTCCAATCCGCGCCGGCCTTGGCCGCCAGTTTCAGGCGATCGTCCAGTTTATCGGTCACGAACACTTTGCTCGCGCCCTGAACTCTGGCAGGCAGCAGCACGCTCAGGCCGATGGGACCTATGCCCAGAATGCCGACCGTGGCGCCTTGCATGGGGATCGACTGCTTGACCGCGTAGACGCCGATGGCCAGTGGCTCGGACAACGCGGCCTGGGCCAGGCTCATCTTGTCGCTGATCGGAAAGCAACTGGTTTCGGGCATCACGAGATATTCCTTGAGGCAGCCTTCGGCCTGCTTGGGGCAACCGAGGAAACGCAGTTTACGGCAGGTATGATGCCGACCGGCTTTGCACTGGTCGCATTCCCAGCAAGGCATGGCCGGTTCCACCGCGATCCGGTCGCCCGGCTTGACCCTGGTCACGGCCGGTCCGACTTCAAGCACGGTGCCCGCGCTCTCATGGCCGACCGGGAAGGGATATTGAATCACCTGTGAACCGATCTTGCCGTCCACATAGTAATGCACGTCCGAACCGCACACGCCAATGGCGCCCATGCGGATCAAGACGTCGGTATTTTTTTCGATTTTGGGATCCGGGACTTCCCGCATCTCCATCTGACGTATGCCGGTCAGGAACATGGCTTTCATTGTAATCGCTCCATGATTGGTGTTGATAAACCGTTATTGTTTCGGGAAAAAGAGGTCTTCGAGCCGCTCATGCACACCGGGCGCCCCGAACAGGGGCAGACCGCGCGTGCGCATCACATTGCCCAGGCCGACCACGGCTTCGCGGGTCAGTTCCTTGAGTTTACCGGCAGCCATGATTTTGAGTATGGAATCGGCGCTGGTTTCGAGCAGTTCGACATTGTAGAGGGTCCAGCCGATGTCGCCGCGGCTCAGGGTGACCAGGCCGTGGTTTTCCATGATGAAACTGTTGTATTTATGCAGCAGCGGCGAGAAATTATCCGCCAGTTGCTGGGTCAGCGGCTCGCCGTAAGGCACGACCGGAACCGGACCCACCTCGGTCACGGTTTCGGGAAAGAACGGACGCATCAGCGGGTTTTCGCCTTCCATAATGGCGAACGCGCAGACACCGGGCGGATGACAGTGAATCACGGACACGATATCGGGCCGCTCCTCAAAGAACTTGAGGTACATGGGCTTCTCGCCCGTGGGCTTGTTCTTGCCTTCGACAATATCGCCGGCTTGATTGATAAAGACGACGTCGTCCAACTGGATATCGCCCTTGTTCATCTTGGTCGGCGTGATCAGGATCACACCGTCGCCCAGTTTCCAAGCCAGGTTGCCGCCATGGGCCGTGGTATACATATTGCCAGCCAGCCGATGGCATACCTTGACGAACGTTTGCACTTCATTTGCGTATTGCTCACCTAACTTCATACATTTCTCTCCTGGTTATCAAGCGTTTATACAACACTGGGATAATACGATCGGGTTCTGTAACAACGAAATCGTGGTCAGTTGATCATATTTCGTTTCACTTGTAAAGTGCTTTTGAGTTTTTTTCGTTTATGGGTCAAAACGAAAGGTTACGGTTTCGATATCGGAGATGGGAAGGTTCTGGAGCAAATGTAGGACGGAAGGAAAGATCAAGGGCGAAGCACCCATGCGTCATTTATTTCAATTCGTCATTACGCATGCGTTTGACCTTTTTGTAATAGGTCAGCGTTGCTTCAAAAAGCTGACGGCGTTCGGGCTGGGTGGTCGCGGTCGCGGCTTTGCGCTGGGCGTCGATGGCCTTGTCCAGCAGACCCAGGCTGTGGGCCACCAGGGCATAGGTGTTCAGGACCTCGGCGTCTTTCTCCTCGCATAGGGCCATGGCGCGGTTGACAGCCTGCCAGGCCAGTTCCGGATCGCGCCATTCAAGGGGCAGCTTCATGATGTGTTGCGCGGCCTGTTGCAGCCCGGTCGCGTCCTGCATGTCGTCGACCATACGCCGTTGCGTGCTTGCCAGCCCCGCACGGTCCTTATGCTGGATGTGCAAATGAACCTTGAACTGGTAAAATTCCAGGTTGCCGCGGTCCAGGGTAATCAGTTCGTCCAGAAAACCATGGGCTTTGCCGGTCTGCTGTTGCTGCAGTGCCCGGGTCAACTCCTGCTTCTTGAGCTGAATGCAACTGTGCTGCCGCGGATCGAACGAATCGGACAGTACCTTTTTGAGCACCGGATAAACGGCCAGCGCATTGCCGGTCCAGGCTATGCGGCCCTTGCGGTCGATCACAAAGGCATGGGGTATGCCGCGGATGCCTTCGAGATAGGCGTGGGTTGACGCTTTGTCTTGATCCAGCGCAATGCGATACGCTATGGGGTAATCGCCCATGAAAGCGCGCACACTGGCTTCGTTTTCATCGGTAACGCCCACCACGACCACCTGCTGGTTGGTGAACTGGGCCTGCATGTTGTTCAAATGCGGCACCGTCAATTTGCAGGCCGGCCCCCAGGTGGCCCAGAATTCGATCAGATATACGGTTTTGCCGTCAGGTTTGGCCGGATCCACAGCCTCGCCGTTCAGCCAGGCGCACGCTTTTAAAGAAGGCGCCGCATCGCCGATCTCCAGCGCACGGACCGTGGGCATGAGACACAGAAAGACCAGCACCGAGCAGATCGAAGCCGAGCCGTGTATCGTAGTGTTGTTGTGCCGTTGTTTCAAATCGTCAAATCTTTGTTGTCGCTTTCGTCTTTTTGAGCGTAGCCCGAATCCTGGCGTTCAAAATTCACTTTGTTTTTTTTCATGTACAGGTTGTGCACGTCCTCGGCGGTCATGCCTAGGATCTGGGCCAATGAAATCAGGAAGTGGAACAGGTCGACCACTTCGACGCGTGCGTTCTGTTTGTCGTAGGTCTGGTACTTGGCCCACCATTTCCAAGGTACGCAATCGGTCAATTCCGCGGCCTCCTGGGTCAGGGCGCGGCAGAAGTTGAGGATCCATTCCGGCTGCTTTTCCTCTGCCATATTTTCCATGTCCAAACCGATGCGCCGGTTGAGTTCCGCCTGCTTGGTGAACATTTCCGTCAACAAGTCCTTTTCCTGCATATCCATTCTCCTGTATGGTTCTTTCTTTCGTCCGGCTTGCGGATCGGTCGATTTCGTGGTTGCATCCAACCACGGGTTAGAGCTTATAACATAGGCGTTCGTAAAAAAAAGCATTATTCGCCTGAACAACTGAAATGAGAGGGATTTGATGGAAAACGTCGTAATATTGGGCAGTGGCGCGGCTGGTTTGACCGCGGCGATCTATTGTGCGCGCGCCGATCTCAAACCTTTGCTGTTTGACGGCAAGCAGCCTGGCGGTCAATTGACCACCACCACGGACGTGGAAAATTTTCCCGGCTTTCCGGAGGGCGTAAACGGTTTTGAGCTGATGAGCAAGTTGCGCACGCAGGCCGAACGCTTTGGCACGCGCATCGAGTTCGGCGGCATTGCCGAGGTCGATTTCAACGGCGATCGGCGCGTACTTGTCACGGACAGCGGCCAGCGCATCGAAACGTGCGCCGTGATCGTGGCCACCGGCGCCAGCGCACGATATCTTGGCTTGCCTTCGGAACAGGCGCTGATCGGCTACGGCGTTTCGGCCTGCGCCACCTGTGACGGCGCTTTTTACAAAGGCATGCCCGTGGCCGTGGTGGGCGGCGGCGATTCAGCCATGGAGGAATCCCTTTTTCTGACCCGCTTTGCCTCGCGTGTATACATAATCCACCGCCGCGATGCATTCCGCGCCTCCAAAATCATGACCGACCGTGTACTGGCTCATGCAAAGATCGAGGTGATCTGGGACAGCGTGGTGACCGACGTGCTGGACCCGGAAAAGAAAACCGTGGAAGCCGTGATGCTGAAAAACCTCAAGACCGGCGTCGAAACCAGGCTCGATGTGAACGGTATGTTCGCCGCTATCGGCCATCAGCCCAATAGCGCGCCTTTCAAAGGCGTACTCGATATGGATGAGCGCGGCTACCTGATCACCAAAAACACGCGCACCAACCTGTCCGGCGTGTACGCGGCCGGCGATGTGCAGGACAGCATCTATCGCCAGGCTATTACCGCGGCGGGCACGGGCTGTATGGCCGCGCTGGAAGCGGAGCGCTTTCTGGCTGAACAGGAGCAGTGATATGTCGGGCTCATCCCCCGAATGGGGTACCTACCGGCGCCTGATCGGCTATGCCATGGCCTACCGGGCCAAGCTGGTCCTCGGCATCGTGTTTGGCCTGGTGTTCGCCTTTTCTATGAACGGTCTGTTGATCTCGGCGCGCTGGTTTTTCCTGCACGTTTTCAACCCGATCAAGTATTCGTTCAGCGCCACGGTCTGGACCGCGCTGGTCCTGGTGGCGCTTGCCGCGATGCGCGGCATGGGCATTTTCCTGAGCATGGTCTACATCGAATGGGTCGGCAACCGGGTGGTCATGGACCTGCGTACGCGCACGTTCGACCGCCTGATGGCTCTGCCCGTGCGCTATTTTAATGTCAACAAGAGCGGTGAACTGATCTCGCGCATCACCAACGACTCCATGCTTGTCGAGCGCGCGGTCTCGACCGTGATCGGCGACCTGATCCGTCAGCCGTTTGTGCTGGCCGGTACGCTGATCATCTTGTTCTGGCTGGAACTGCGCCTGGCTGCCATCACCTTTATTTGCTTCCCGCTTTGCCTGATTCCGGTGACCTTGTTCGGTCGGCTGGTCCGCAAGAACGCGCGCGAAAGCCAACGCATCCTGGCTGAATTGGTTTCCGTGCTGCAGGAAGCCGTCACCGGGATCCGGATCGTCAAGGCGTTCGGCATGGAAAATTACGAAAAGGCACGTTTCAGCGACCGGGCCTGCAACGTGTTTCAACGGGTCATGCGCATGGTTACAGCGCGTGCGGCCAACGACCCGAT
>CAZOLK010000242.1:0-8792 GCA_964580325.1 uncultured Verrucomicrobiota bacterium
ATATTTTCCAATAGATGCTCCAGCGATCCGGGCACCGCCACCGCGCTTCTTCGGGGCATTGCACTGGATGGCGAGCCAACGCCTCGGGCAGCCCCAACCCCGCAAAAACCCAGCGCAAACCGCCGCCGTCACAGGCAGCCCGACGCACCCAGAAAATTGATGTCACGCTGGGTAGTCTTGGAGAAACTTCCCATTCCTACGCAAAACACTTATAAATTGTTGATGATGTGGTGCTCGGGGCGGGATTTGAACCCGCACGCCCAAAAATGGGCACTAGCCCCTCAAGCTAGCGTGTCTGCCGTTTCACCACCCGAGCGAAATGATGTAAGATCGAAAGAAGATAACCGTTTATGTCCCGTCGCGCAAGTAATTATGTGTGGAAAAAACAGAAAAGGTTGGAAGCAACATCCAAATAGCCAAGAAGGGACTGGGCAGGCGCGGCCTGTTACGCGATTTTTTATAAAAAAATAAGTTTGACGCGAAGGATGAAACATTATATATTTTTTTTACATTATTTTCTAACATTAAAAAATCAAATAAACATTTTAGAGATTGTTGCCATGACCACTTATGCGGGACCAGCCCTGCCGGAGATGCGGACTTTTGTGCGCATGGCGTGTTCCGCATCGGCGAGGACGGCATCCTGTACCTGGCGAGTACAAGCGAACATTATCATGCGCCGCTGGGCCATGGCTTCCCTGGTTACCGCCTCTGTTCCGCGATTATGGTTTACGGCCCCGTTGCGCTGCCATCGGCAAAGGCTTTCCCGGCGGCGAATTCCCGGGTGGGCAGTGATTTCAGTGCAACTGTGACTCAATTCGAACAGCAACATGTCGATGTGCTGGCGACTCTGCACCTGACCTACTCGCCACTAACCACTTGCCACCCGCCACTTTCTGTGGTATCTTGATCTTACTGAGCGCAGGAGTATGTATGGATACACCACGAAAGGTTTCGTCTGAGCAGCGCGAGGAATGGCGCAAGGCCATTTTTTCCGTTGTTGACAACATTTCTTTCATTATCACGGATCTTGCCGGACAGGACGCCCATATCCTGGACTTCAGCCCGGGCGCCGAAGGGATGTTCGGGTATACCCGCGATGAAGCACTGGAACAACCTGTGGGCATGTTGCATCTTGCCGAGGATGTCGCCAAGTTCCCCGAAGTTTTAGAGGCGATGAGCCGGCGCCAACAAGGCTTCATCGGTGAATTGACGCTGGTGCGTAAATCCGGGGATCGTTTCCCCGCCCTGTGGACCACTTTTCCCCTGCGTGACGATCAAGGTGAAATGATCGCTGCCATGGGCGTCACCATTGATATCAGCGCACGCAAGGATGCTGAAACCGCTTTGATCGAGAGCCGGAATGAGTTGCGGCATACATGCCGCATTCTGGATTTCGTGCTGAATGCTTTCCCGGACGTCATCGGCATCCTCACCCCGGACCAGTCCGTGGTACGCTACAACACCGCCGGCTATGCCATGTTGAAGATTGCCCCGGAAGAAACCGTGGGCAGGAAATGCTACGAGATCATTGGCCGGAACACGCCCTGTGAATTGTGCGCAACCATCATTGCCAAGTCCAACGGCCAACCCGCGCGCATCGAGAAATATGTGGAAAACCTGGAACTTTGGCTGGATTGCCGTTCCTACCCCGTGCATGACGAAACCGGGCAATTGATCTACATTGTCGAACATTTACGCGACATCACGGAACGAAAAAGAACGGAACAGGCCCTACGCCGCAACGAAGAATTGCTGCGCAGCATTTTCGATGGGTTTCTGGATGGGATCAGCCTGCTGGACAACCATCTCAACGTGATAAAAACCAATGTCTGGATGGAACGGATGTACGCCCATGCCATGCCGCTGTGCGGCAAGAAATGCTACCAGGTCTATCATGAGCGCAACAAGCCATGTGAACGCTGCCCGAGCATCCGCACGCTGAATTCGGGCACGGCTCAAATGGAGATCGTTCCTTATCATACGGATGAAGGCGATATCGGTTGGGTCGAGTTGTCGGCCTATCCGCTCTTTGACGATGAGGGTGCGGTATCGGGTATTGTGGAACATGTCAAGGATATCACCGCGCGCAAACGCGCGGAGGAAAAACTGCGTGAAACCGAAGAACTGTTGCACCAGTCACGTAAAATGGATGCCATCGGGCAACTTGCCGGGGGGGTAGCCCATGATTTCAACAACCAATTGACCGGTATCGTGGGATTCGCCGACCTGTTGCGCCGTGAACTTGACGACAAGCCCATGCTGGCCCACTTCTGCGACAATATCCTGCTCACCGCCAAGCGCGCTGCCGATCTGACCGCCCAATTACTGGCCTTCGCGCGCAAAGGCAAATACCTGTCCGTCGAAGTCGATCTGCATCGCCTCATCTTCGAAGTGGTTTCCATCTTGAAGCACTGCATCGACAAACGGATCGCCATCAAACAAATGCTCAACGCCGGCATCTCAACCACCATCGGCGATCCGTCTCAACTGCATAACGCGATTCTGAATCTCGCCCTTAATGCGCGCGATGCCATGCCGGACGGCGGCGAGATGGTTTTTGCAACGGATGTCGTCGAACTGGACAAGGCCTATTGCGCATCCAAGCCGTATGCCATATCGCCCGGCTGTTTCATCAGGTTGTGCGTCACCGACACGGGCATTGGCATGGACGAGAGTCTTCAAAAAAAGATCTTCGAGCCTTTCTTCACCACCAAGGAACAGGGCAAAGGCAGCGGAATGGGCCTGGCGGCTGTGTATGGCACCATGAAAAATCACCACGGCGCGATTTCGGTCTACAGCGAACCTGACCATGGTTCTTCTTTCAAGCTTTATCTGCCAGTATTGGATCCGGAGGGCCGGGAAACAACGACGGCGATCGATCAAAACTCGAAACCCGTGCGGCAGCCCTTGTCCATATTGCTGGTCGACGATAAAGACATCATCTGCAATGTCGGCTGTATGATGCTGGAAAAACTGGGCCACACGGTCACGTTATGTACAAACGGCAAAGAGGCTGTTGACCTGTATAAGCAAAAGAGGCATGCCATTGACCTGGTCATCCTGGACATGGTCATGCCGGTCATGAACGGACATGACGCTTTCCAGGCCATGAAGAAAATCGATCCAAATGTCAAAGCCCTGCTCTCATCAGGGTACAGCCTCAACGGCGAAGCCCAGAAGATTCTCGACCAGGGCGTGATGGGTTTCGTGCAGAAGCCGTTCAATCTCAAAGATCTGGAAGATGCGCTGGATCGGGTGATGAGCTAGTTGGTGGTAGGAGAGGAGTTAGGATTGGGATTTGGGAGTTGGCTGTCGATTCATTCATCTTACCCCGGTGAATTGGATCGTCAATCGCTATCGTTGACGACCCACCCAACCGTTGGTTTAGGGGGCATGCTGATCCAGAGCCGAGATTACAATAGTGGATTACGTTTATTTTTGAATAAATCGACAAACTCCTAACGCACTCTCCCAACTCCTCTCCCAATGGCCAATCACGGCATGGCCCGGTCCAGTTCCTGTTGCGCTCGCGCCGGCAGTTTTGCGCTGTCCAGAATTTTGTAGCGGCACTTTTCAATGTCTGTGATCAGGATTATGCCACGGCCCGTGGTCTGGATGTTGTCCTTGGCATGAACCACGCAGAATTCACGCTCCCCGCGATCGCAGACAACGCGCCATTCCTGCAAACCGTAGCGTTTAACGACAGCCAGGATGTCCGTTATTTCCGGAATGAAGTAGCTTTCCTGCACAGCCTGACGCACGATGCGGCGCTGGTCCGCGGGCCAGGACTTCATGTCGACAACAATGCCCAGTTCCCAGGTCGCGCCGTCCTTTTCGACGTGCAGAGAGATGTATTCCTGCGGGTGCGACAGGGGAAAAAGCATGGTACAACGCACATCGCGCAGAATTTTGCCATCGGTCAGCGAACAGGTCAGCACACCGCATCCCTGCCATTCGACACGCAGATCGTCCGGTTTCAGGCTTTTCACGATTCAGTTCCCACAGCGATCAATTCCGACATCTCGCGCTGAATCGCAATCAATTCGTGGAAACGGCCCTTGCGGTCCAGCAGTTCCTGGTGCGTACCCATTTCCACAATCGCGCCGTTTTCAATCACGAACAGCCTGTTGCACCGGCGCAGTGTCGACAGCCGATGGGCGATGGCTATGGTCGTGCGGCCCTGCATCAGGCGCTCCAGCGCCTCCTGGATTTTCTTTTCCGTTTCCGTGTCCACCGAAGATGTCGCTTCATCGAGAATCAGGATCCGCGGATCACGCAAAATGGCCCGGGCAATGGCAATGCGTTGCTTTTCGCCGCCGGAGAGCCGATTGCCGCGTTCCCCCACTTCCGTATCATAACCGTCCGCTTTCTTGAGGATGAAGCCGTGGGCATTGGCCGCCATGGATGCTTCGATCACTTCGTCGCGCGTTGCGTTGGGTTTGGCGTAAACGATGTTTTCAAAGATGGTGCCATTAAACAGGAACGTATCCTGCAGCACAATCCCGATCTGGCTGCGCATATCGCGCTGTTTGATTTTGCGTACATCCGTGTCGTCGATCAGGATGGCGCCCTCGTTGACATCGTACAGACGGCACACCAGATTGATGAACGTACTCTTGCCGGCCCCGCTTTTACCAACCAACCCGATGGTTTCACACGGTTCGATCGTCAGGTCCATATCTTTGATGACCGCTTTGAAACGGTCATAACCGAACGTGACATGGTCAAATATGATTTTCCCCTTAATTTCCGGGATGCTCACGGCATCGGGCGCGTCCTGAATTTCCGGCTCCAAATCGATGATGTCGAACACGCGCTCCGCGGCGCTCAGCGCATTGGTCAACAGGTCGATCATGCGTGTCAAGATAAAAACAGGCCGGTAAAACATCATCAGGTAGCCCGAATAGGCCACGACCGATCCAATGGACATGCTTCCGGTGAATACTAAATGCCCGCCAACCAGCCAGACAATGACCAACCCGCTCATGATGAAAAAATGGAAGGTCGGGTGGAAAATGCTCCACTTTTTAACCAAGTCAATGCCCGCATTGCGAAATTCGTTGCTGGTCTGCACGAATTTATCCACTTCCAGATCTTCCTGGCCAAACGCCTTGATCACCCGCACGCCTGACAGGGAATCGCTGATCCGCGCGGTCAGGCGCGACCGGCGATGAAAGTAGCGATGCATGTAATCCCACAACTGGGGCAGAACGTATTTGACAAAATAGATGATGGCCAGAATCGGAATAAACACAAACAACGTCAATTTCCAGCTCAGGATGAACAGAAAGCAGCCGATGCTGAAAAACATCATGACGCTCTCCAGGGTGATGGGCAGAAAATCGACTAGCAGACGCTGCAGTTCCGATGTGTCCTGACTGACTCGGGTGATCAGGGTCCCGGTCTGGTGCTGGTCGAAAAAGGAAAGCGACAGGGCTTGCAGTTTTTCGAAAACGCACGCGCGCACGTCAGCCACGGTGGCAAATCCCAGCGAGCCGGACAAGCGTTCCTGCAGACCGCCCCAGAACAGTTGCATGGCATAGGCGGCAAGCAGGAGCAGCGAAGCCGGAATGAGCCAATGGCTGAAAGGAAAAACGCCAGATACGGGATCAGGCTTGAGAATCACGTCGATGAAAAGCTTGCTCATATACGGCGTCACCAATCCGCATAAAGTGGCCAGCAGCATACAACCCAGCAGACCCGCTATTTTACCGCGATAGGGACGAGAGAAGTGGGCAATGCGCCGCAGCGTAGTTTTGCGGTCCATGCAGCGCGGACATTTATTCATTTCCTCTGGAATGGGTTTGCCGCAGGATGGACAGTGCAGGTGCTCGACCTTTTTATTGATTTCCGGTACCGGCTCGTCTTTGATCATTTTTTTAAGGCATGCCACGGCATGCCCGAACAAGCCCTTCTTGCCTTCGGTAAACGAGATGATTTCGCGGAAATCGCCCTGAAGATCCTCGACCTTGATGAAACAGATGCCTACATGGCTGACGATGTCGATCTGCCTGAGCTGCTTGATCGTTGTCCCATAGAGCAGGCTGGTTTCTTTTTCCGTGCTTGAAAAAACACCCATGGATTTTTCAGTGATGATCAGCCACTCATAGCCGAAGTGCTTGCGGTCATGAGTTAAATCGGAAAACACAGCCGATAAAATCGCTTCATCAGGAAAAGCCTTGCGTGCGGCAGCGGCAATAGATTCAGGGATATGCAGAATTTCCATCGTCATGTTTGCATTATCCTGTCAAGGCGCGCAGTCGTGTGATTTCTTTTTTCAGCTTGACCATTTCTTCGTTGCACGCTTTCAGCCGCCGGGACAGGATGTCGGCGCAATGACGGTAGATGATCGAATAGCAGGCGGTGCGTGCGTGAAGATCCATGTCATCCATAAAATCGGTATCGATGACCAGGCAGTAGGTGGCGGACACGGCTGCGATAGAGGCTGAACGTACTTCGTTGTTGACCACCGCCAATTCGCCGAAAATTTCACCGTATTGGTCGATGCGGGTAATTTCCTCATCGGCTTTCATCACTTTGACTTCACCGACCAGCAGAATATAGATGGCCCGGTCCATGGCGCCTTCCTCGATCAGCACGTCGTCAGGCTCATATTCGCGCAATTCGGCTGCCTGGTAAACTTGGTCGATATAGGCTTCGTCAAACTGTTGGATGAACGGAATTTTCTTCAGCTTTTCCAGCCGTTGTTGCTTATTCTCAGATTTCAGCATGGTGCGATTCTCCAAAAGCGCTATTCTTTGACGCCTGTGTACAGCACGTACTGCCACCATCCGCCATAGGCATTGCAAACCGCTTCATGAACCGGGGTGGTATGCTTTTTGACCTCGGGCAGCAGATGCCCGTCCATCCGCACATGGTTGACGCCCATCCAGCGCTTGAAGGTTTGGGATGGTGCATCGTGAAAGTCGACCACGGCGAGCATGCCGCCTGGACCTAGATCATCCACCGCATGTTTGATGACCGCGTCCCATCCCGGATTGATCATGGTCAACGCATAGGAAAACAGGACCAGGTCAAAAGGCTCGGGTCTGGCCAGGGGCGCCTGGTAATACTGCTCGAGCAGTTCCACCTGGTCGCCCTGGGTAGCGAACCGTTTTCGCGCCACTTTCAGCATATCGTTGGAAAGATCGATGCCGATCAGGTGCGCTTGTGGGTATTTTTTCAGCAACGCGGCCAGATTCCGGCCGGTGCCGCAGCCGATTTCAAGGACCGTTTTGATGTCCTTGTCCTTTGGCAGCAACCTGACGATGCGCTCCCGGCCAAACAGAAAACTCCATCGCGTAGCATCGTAGATCCAGGAATGGAACTTGTAATACGTGTTGAGTGAATCTTGGTTGGCGGCGTTTTCCTGTTTCTTGGCTTCGGGATTCATCGTACCTCCGCCATGTGTACACTGCCGTATGTGCCCACACGATCTTTTTTGTGCAACGGTTCAGTCAGTTCCGGGAAAAAGGTGAGGGCTTGCTTGATGCAGTCAGGCACGAAGTCGATGTTAGCGCTTGCCGAGCGCATCAGGATTTTAGCTTTGGGCGCGGCATTCATCAGGATCTGGTCCCACTCCTCTTTCAGCGCCACGGGATCGTGCCAGGCCAACCAATCCTGGTGATCGAGCAGGATGAAATGGGTGTATGAATTGGGGTTTTTGCGCAGGAACTTGGTCATGGTCGTGGTATGCGTATGAATTTTGTCAATGTTATCGCGCAGGAAATCGAAATGTTCGCGGCGCAGATAATTTGGGCAGCATGTCGGCGTATAGCGTCCGGTGAAATAGACGCGCCAGAAGTAATTCTCCTTCATGAGAATTTCCTTGGCCACCCGGTCAAAGATCAGCCGCACATATCCATGCAATCCGCCTTCGTACTGGGTCTGGATCAACTGGATCTGCGGTCGCGGCACGCCCACCATGGCCATCACGACCGGATGCTTGGTCAGCCAGCGAATGAATGCGTTCCATAGTTTGGGTTCAATCTGGGAGTAAATTTCCGCCTGCTCTTCGAGCGTTTGGGCGTCCAGCAGCTTCCAAAGATGCTTCTTGATACGCACGTTGACCTTGAGAAAATAGTGTCGCAGCATCCAGGCGATATTGCCCGAGGTGCCGTGGTAATAAAACGATTTGCGCAGGTGCTTTTTATCGAAATAGGAGATCTTGACATCCCAGAAATCCTGAGCCGAAGGCGACAACAAGTCGCGGATCTGCTTGTAGATCGTCCGGTATTCGGGATGGGAGCCGAGACCGAACATTGAAAAAAGGTTGGAAAATCCACCAGACTTGAAAATCGCCTGCTTCAATTCCAGCAAAGCATTCTGCCGCGGATTGACATCGATGGCATGAACGCACTCGGGATTGTCCAACAGATAATCCAATGCATTGCAGCCAGCGCTAGTCAGCATCACGATCCTGCTTTTAATGTCGAACTTCAACAGTTCGCGATCGATACGTGGATCTTCCCAGCAAGCATTATAAATCAATCGATGATTATGGATCTTGTTGAAAAGAAAATCATGAGCCCCATGAACGAGCCTCTTAGTTGCTTTTTTAACCATAGGTTGCTACCTAATAAAAGATGAATAGAACATCCTGATAAAACAAACACATAATATAACTTTGCCTAACATTGTACCCTTTGCGCTAATAAAGTTAATAAAAATATATTTTTTAAGTACGCAGGACAATAAAAAAAACACACCAGATGAAGGCGGGGTGGTGCGTGGCGGGTGGCGGGGCAATCCGCAATCCGCAATCCGCAATCCGCAATCCGCAATCCGCA
>CAZOLK010000243.1:0-8726 GCA_964580325.1 uncultured Verrucomicrobiota bacterium
GGTTCCGGCGCTGTCGCGGGTTCGGCCTGTGGCGTGGCCTCGACCTTGGCTTCCGCCTCTGGTGCGGCCTCGGTTTTAGCTTCGTCGGTTTTGTCCTCTGCCGGCGCGATTTCGGTGGAAGGTGCGTCAAGCTCTTGGTCCATCAGCGCGCGGTTGCGGCTGAGCGGAATGGTCAACTGGCCATTGGAAAACTCAATGACATGGCCCTTTTCGATCAACCATTGGAGCGAACTGAAAATATTGACCCTCTTGTCTGCATCGGGCGATGCGATTTTGCCGATCTGGTCCAGCACGCCCTGCCGGTCGCAACCGGGATGAACCTGGAGATAAAGCAGGATTTCCTTGATCGGGAAAATGGCGCTGTCAGGATTGAGCGGACTGGGTTTGATCGCCGTGACGAACGTGGCCTTTTCGTTGACTTTGAACAGGTGCAGTTTCATGTGGCGCAGTGCGGGCCGCAGTGCGTGTAGCAGGGTGCGCGGAAAGTGCTGCTCCCGGTTCAGATTTTCCTGAATCGCGTTTTTCAGCGCCGTACAGTCGGTTTGCAGCGCGCCTGTGGCCGGCACCACCAGGCGGGTATTGATCGATACCAGGTCCTGTTCGCAATCGTTCATCAGGTAATTGCGCGCTGTGAACCATTTCAAAGGTTCGGCATCTTCCTTGCCTTTCAACTTGTACAGTTTTTGCACGGAAAAGGCCTGCTTCCATTGTTCGATCACTTCCGGGTCGTGCACGGTTTCCACGTGTTTGCGGTATTCTTCAAAAGGCATGTGGGAATAGCGCAGGGCATGCAGTTCCTGGAGCTTTTCGGTAAAGCTGTGGTGATTGGGCGGCCCGAGCAGTTCACCGCTCAGCTTGCATCGCGCGACGCACGAAAAGTTACCGGTCGGCACGCCGGTTTCCTGTTCCTCGATCTCGAAGAAATCCTCGATGTGCTTGTTGCAGGCATGTTCGACCAGCGCGTTCTTATCTGTAAATACGGTTTTGCATACCTTGCACTGGAATAACTGGTGTTCCTTGTCGTTCTCGTTGAGTTCCAGTTTGACCAGAAAAAATTCGGGTTTGGTCAGGAACAGGGAGGCGATATCGGGCAGGGGAAAGGCTTTTTTGGCCTTGAAAATTTTACGCACGATCGCGCCAAGCCCTTTGCGTTCGGGAATAAAGGCGACATGCACCGGGAATGGAGGTACAGGAGGTCCCTGGCGCATCGGAGGCCTTTGCCGGTATTCGCGGCGTGGAGGACGCGAACGCGCATCCTGTGTTGACGAGTGCGGGTGGTTGGTCATGTCTGCCGGCGCCGACTGTGGAGGCGGCGCTGTCTGTTCGGTTCGCACGGGTGGTGGTGGCGCGGTCGTCGGTTCCGGCTCTGAACGCCGGTCACGATCACGGCGTTCCAACGAACGGGCCGGCTTTTCCCGCCGGTCGCCGTGTTCGCGTTGTACTTCGCGACCGCGCCGTTTCTCTTTGTGATCGGAAAATTTCTTCTTGCCCCTAGACCGATAATGGTCGTCCTGGTAAGCCTCCTCGTAGTGGGCGAATTTGTTTTGAGATGATGGATTGCGCGCCCAAGAAGGGGTCAATTCCAAACTCAAATTCAAATCCAGCGCTTTGTTTTCCTGCTTCTGGTTCTGTTCCTGATTATTGTTTTGATTTTTATCATCCATATGGGATCGACTCTGGTGTCCGCTTTTTTTCAAAGATTTTCTTTTTATAACAATCTATTTTTAAATGAAAAGAATTGATTTGTAAATAATGATCCTATTCCATGGAACAAAAAGCAAAGAATAAATGAGTTTCTTTACAAAAAAGGTTTTTGAGCTATGAATACAGCCAATATTTCGGACCCCAACGCTGCGGTAAATGCCCTGGAACCAGAAAATCTGGAAAAATACTCATCCGCCATCACCTTGTCGGATATGGAAATTTTCATCTTCCCCGAGCTGTTGTACAGCCTGGTCCTGGCCAATATAATGTCGCCGATCGTCTGGACCTGGCGTGATCATAGCTGGTTCCGCAAGATCCGGAACAAGTCAACCTATCGTAAGGTTTTGCGCATGAAACAGTTCATCCTGGATAGTTTTGAGTTCAACCTGGACCTGGACACCTGGGGGTTGACCACTCAGGAACGTGAACTCGAGCGGTTCAAGCCGTTCATGGACGAGAAAACAATTAGCGTCAGCAATGCTCTTTTTGGCTACGAAGGCGATAAATATTATTTTGATCTGGATATTCGCCGCCATTTCGGACTGGATAACTACACCACCAACGTGATTCCCTATTGGAAGACCGAGACTGTCGAGGCCATGCAGGCTTTTCAATTTCGCGACGGCTACCGCACCGGCGCCGGCGAATGCGTTTCGCTATCCACACTCTACGCCGCGGCCCTGTTCGTGGTCTGCGAAATACCGCTTGAGGATATCTTCTTGATGGCTACGCCGTTACATTCGCAGAACTTTGTCGATGTGGAGGGCGGCATTCTGACCAACAACCGGCGGATCGTAACCAAGAACATGTGGTTCAATGGCTCTGAATTGTCGGCACGGGCCCAGCGTGCGTTGCGCAATGAACAGGTGACGTTGGTCGCCCATAATACGGGCTACATCCATGTGGTTTATCCCGAAGCCACCATCGATCCGGAAGCCTATGCCCGATTCAACCGCAAAGTGGGGGATTTCCTGGTCATGCCAACCATCACCATGGACGTGCTGGCCAATTTCCTGCGCTATCATTCTGAGCTGCAGGCCTGTTTTCAGATCGAACACATGTGCCACGGCAAGACGCGTTACATCCCGGCTGAAAAAGTCTACGCGTACGAGCACAGTAGCGCCTATCGCATGAATGAAGACACGCGTGCGAAGTTGCTCGACGAGATTTGCGCGTATGAATTCTATTGCAGTCCTTTGCCTGACCGCATAAATATGAACAAGTTAGAGCAATTTTTCGAGCAATACCAGGTCGACCTGCGTGACCGCGATAAAATGGCGGCTTTGATTGAAATGATGGATTGCCCTAACCAAAACTTTGATGAATTGATGGAAAAGCTGATTGATTTTTGCATGATCCAACCGCGTTTGCCGCAAAATAAAACATTCACTGACAACGTACCGCCCATCAAACTGGAACCCGATCAGTCGCGTGAACAAATTATTGAAATCCTGGAAGGAATGCGCGCCGTCCATCCGGTGGTTGACCTGGCCTTTTATGCTTATCGCGATATGTCGCGCATTTCCTGGGCTCCTTTTTTAAAGGCTGCCCTGGAACGCAATCCCGTGGCCGTGGACGCAGCCGGAAGCGAAGGGCTGTCGGACAATGCGGTCGTCGAGAAGCTGGATGGCATGGAAAACGCCTCTATTTATGATGGCGCGCGCCTGGCGCAACCGGACGAGGTGTGGAATTTTCTGCGCGGCGATGGCGTGGAAAAAGCGATCTGCCTGGCCGACATCCTCAAGGCAAGGCATACCGACAAGGAACTGAAGTTGTGTATCGCACCGGACCGCGCGGAATTGCACCTGGACGGCCATACCTGGTCATGGGCCAGCACCAAGGGGCTTTGCGCCGAATTCAGCCTGTGAAAACGCGATTTCCAACCGCTGATGAAGGCACGGCGCAGGGGCCGCAACCAAACATCTTGTGCTGGTGAAAGCGCCAAACCTGAAGAAAATTGGTCAACTTATCTCTTTTTCGCGCTTTACATTGAGGCGCGAGCGTTTATAGTATCGTCCCGAAAACAGCAATGTGTTATGTATATAGGTGAAGGATAGGCGTTATGGCTTGGGAATATTCGGAAAAGACCATACAACTTTTTATGGACGCGGTGCATGGGAAGCCGGGCACGCATCTGGGCGAGATCGAACAGGCCGATGGATTCGGCGAGCACGGTTCGATAGCCTGCGGCGATGCCCTGCGCTTTACGTTTAAAGTCGACCGGCACCCAACGAACCCGGAACAGGACATTATTAGCGAGGCCCGTTACCTGACCTTTGGCTGCACCTCGGCCATTGCCGCTTCCGAAGCGCTGTGTATGCTGATCGAGGAGCGCAAGTGCACGCCGATCCAGGCGTTGCAAATCAAGACCGACGACATTGTCGCGTTCCTGGACGGCTTGCCCAATCAGAAAATCCATTGCTCGGTCATGGGCGCCGAAGCGCTCGAGGCGGCTGTTTTTAACTGGGCCCAGAAGCGCGGTGTGGATCTCAAAAAGTTGGGCATCGATCTGCACGAAGACGAAAAGGAAGAAGGTCGGATTGTCTGCAACTGCTTTTCGTTGAGTGAGCCCTATATTCGGCGCTCGATCCGGGAATTAGACCTGCGTACGATCCCTGAAATCACCCATGCGATCAAGGCGGGCGGCGCCTGTATGTCCTGCCACCATGCGCCCGGCGGCCTGCAGGACCTGCTCAACGAGGTGTGGGGCAAGCAGGCGACTGCGCTCAAAACCGAACCACGGGAACCAGCCGGCGCGCCCGCCGCGGAACTGATCAAGCTCTCCCCTTATCAGTTGGGAAAGAAAGTCGACCAGGTCGTTGGTGAGTATATCCGCCCCATGCTGAAAAAGGATGGCGGCGATATCGAAATCGTCGATATCAAGGAGCACATGGTATATTGCACATTGACCGGCGCTTGCGCCGGATGCGCCGGCGCCGCGGTGACGCTCAAGCTGATGGTCGAGAAAACCATGAAAGAGCAAATCGACGAGCGGATCAAAGTGATCGCGGTCTGAGGCGGTCTGAGAAGGAGTGGATCATGGTATACGCCGATAACAATGCCACCACGGTCGTTGCGCCGGAAGTGGTGGAGGCTATGCAGCCGTATCTCGATACGCTGTACTACAACCCGAGTTCCATGTATGAGCGGGCCCGTGAAACCGCCGTCGCGATCAAACGTGCGCGCGAACAAGTGGCGGCCTGTCTCGGCGGCGTGGACCCGGATCAGATCACGTTCACTTCGTGCGCCACCGAAAGTAATAATACGGCCATCTTTGGCGTGATCAGGGCCAATCTCGAGCGGCGTCACATCATTACCACGGCCGTGGAACATTCTTCCGTGCTCGAGGTCTGTCGCGAAGCTGAGCGCCAGGGCTGCGAGGTGACGTTCCTGCCTGTACACAAGAATGGCAGCCTGGACATGACCGCTTATGTCAAAGCCTTGCGCCAGGATACGTTGCTGGTCGCCATCATTCACGCCAACAACGAAACCGGCGTCATTTTCCCTATCCGCGAACTGGCGCGCATCGCAAAAGAGACCCATCCGGAGATTCTTTTTCATACCGATGCAACGCAGAGCATCGGTAAACTCGAGGTCGACCTGCGCGACGATCTGGCCGATGTGGATTTGCTCGCCTTTTCCGGGCATAAGCTGCATGCGCCCAAAGGAGTTGGCGCGCTGTTCATGCGCCGCGGCGCCCGCTGCCGGCCCATCATGATCGGCGGGCACCAGGAAAACGGGCGCCGCGCCGGTACGGAGAATGTGCCCTATATCGTGGGTTTTGCGCGCGCCTGTGAACTGGCCATGGCGAACGTGGGCGTCGAGAACCGTGTTCAGGCCATGCGCGACCGGTTGCAGGGCGAACTGTTGCGCCTGATCCCGTATATCGAAGTCAACGGCAAGGACAGCGAGCGCCTGCCCAATACGCTCAACCTGGCCTGCCATGGTATCGAGGGCGAGGCCATTCTGTACCAGCTCGATCACCACGGCATCTGCGCTTCGAGCGGTTCGGCCTGCACGTCGGGTTCGCTGGACCCCTCCCATGTGCTCAAGGCTATGCAAGTGCCTTTCACGGCGATCCACGGTTCCGTGCGTTTCAGCCTCAGCCGTTACAACACCGAAGCGGATGTGGATCGCATCGTCGAGGTTTTCCCGGCTGTCGTGGCCCAGCTCAGACGCATGTCGCCCTATTGGGACGATGCAAAGCAATGTCCCGTGGTTCATGAGAAATGAAGTAAGGTTTATGAAGAGTCAGCAAGAGGATTGGACGATATGAGCGAATCCATCTATCTGCAAGAGAACGATATTCCAGAAGAGCATCGGCATTTTGTCAATTCGACGTTTCCGTTTTCCAAGAAAATGAAACGGAAAGAGTACGAAGCAGGCAAAGCCGAACTGCAGGTTGAGCTGGTCAAGCTGCAGAAGTGGATCAAGGAGAAAGGTCGGAAACTCGTGGTCATTTTCGAAGGCCGTGACGCAGCCGGCAAAGGTGGGACGATCAAGCGATTTCTGGAGCACATGAACCCGCGCGGCTGCCGTTTGGTGGCCCTGGAAAAACCTACCGAAAAAGATCGCGGTCAGTGGTATTTCCAGCGCTATGTCGAACACTTGCCCACCCTGGGTGAGATTGTGCTGTTCGACCGCTCCTGGTATAACCGCGCCGGTGTCGAGCGGGTGATGGGATTCTGCACCGATGCGGAATACGATGAATTTATGCGCGCCGTGCCCCAGTTCGAGCTGATGCTGGTGAATTCAGGCATCACCCTGATCAAATACTGGTTCTCCGTCAGCCGCGAAGAACAACAGCGTCGCTTCGATCAGCGCAAAACCGATCCGCTGAAGCAGTGGAAATTGAGCGCCATCGACCTGGAATCGCTGGATAAATGGGAAGCCTACACCGCGGCCAAGGAGATGATGTTCACCAAAACCGATACGTCCGAGGCACCCTGGACCGTTATCAAATCCGATGACAAAAAACGGGCTCGGATCAACTGTATGCGCGATTTTCTGTATCGCATGCCCTACGCGAAGAAGAATGCCGAGATCGTGTTGCCGCCGGATCCGATGATTGTCGGACGTGTCGCCGATTTTTTCCCGCATGCGGATTGATCTATGACTATGAACAGGGTGTGCGCTTTCCGACAGCGAACCGAGTCGCGCCGCCGCACAGGTTGCGCGGGCTTTGAACGATGCATCACCGGCTGTGCGCAAAGCCGCGGTATGCGCGTTGGAAGATTTACATGCAAAAAACCTGGTGGATCGGGTGGCGCGGTTGCTGGAAGATGAAGATGCGGCTGTGCGCGCCTGTGCCGCCCGTTTTTGCGGCGCCTACGGTCAACCCGCGTGCATCATCCCGCGCTTGGAAAAACTGCTGCGCCCGAAACGCACGCCGAAGCCGTGACCGCGCTGGAGGCTTTGCGACACACGGCGTTGCGCTGTGCCGTGGCCGTTCTGCTGAACGACGATCACGAGACCGTTCGGCGCGCCGCTAGTTGCTCTATGCGGAAATTCAAACCATTCTGCCCTGGCTATCCACTTCAAAATGAACGATTTCCACGTTTTTATCCGAGCCTTTGAAGATTAGCATGCCCTGGCCCTGCAAATGGATTTCGTCGCGATGGGCAAAATATTCGGATCCGCTGTCGGACAGGACTGCCGTACCATAGCGGCTGTAGTCGCTGAGCACGAAATTGCCGTTGCGCATTTCGATTTTGGCGTGGCGTCGCGAGATCCACGATTTGCAGATGATCATGTCGTTGTCGATGCCACGTCCAAGGGTCAGGAACGGGTGCTGTTCATTGACGACGAAGCGTTTCTTGTCGTGCAGCAGCAGCAGCGAGGAGCGAGTGATCTGCTTGTGCGCTGTAAAGTCGTCGGTATGCTGTGAAAAGGCCATGCCCGCGCTGGTGACCGAATTGGAGTTGGCGGTCCAGATCACGTCAAAGATGTCGATGCTCGCCTGTTTGCCGTGAACCTTGGTCTTGTTGAGGTAGCGCGTCTTGGATCGTACCTCGAAGGGCAGGCTCATGACGGTTTCGCGCGTGGTAATGATTTCATCGGCTTTGGCAATGCCCACCATGCGCGCGGCCACAATCACCGCATCGCCGTAAATATCGTTGTCGTCGCAAATCACTTCGCCATGGTGTAAGCCGACGCGCAGTGCGATGTTCATTGGCGCCTTCATGGTTTCGCGCTTGATGAGCTGGTGCATTTCGCAGGCGGCCTGGACAGCGTCGTCAGACACGTTGAAGGTGCACATAATTTCATCGCCGATCATTTTGATCACCCTGCCCCGGTTGCGTTCCGTCGTACCGATCAACCAGCCCAGGATGTTCGATACGATTTGCTGCGCTTTGTCATCGCCATGCACTTCGTACAATCGCGTACTCTGCGCGATATCAGCGAACATGATGGTTAAAGTTGACTTTTTTGCCGCCGCCATGGATCCGTTTTACTATGTTTTGTTCTTGCGCTCTCGTATCAGTTTTTCAGCCAGGTTACCTCGTGTGGCTACACGCGAACACGAGCAAGATAATCCATTTGCAGCCGTGTTTCCAGTCATAATATCGGTTTGTTGCATAAAGGGAACAGGCAAAGCAGTGGCGAAGATGGCTGCATGAAGTTGTCCCCGCTTGCATATCCCTGTTTTTTATGCTTTTTTTGCATAGACATGGTTTGGTCTGAAAAATGCTCACATAAAGCTGAAATGAATATAGAAATGACATATCGGGCGTGTTCCGGGAGAAGGAAAGCTTGACATGGCCGCGCTGTTTTTGCTGCTCATGTTTTTTATGGGTGTGAGTGCGGTGGCCACGCTGATCAGCCGACTTCAGCGCATATCTCGACAACAGCAACCGCCGCGTTCCAGGAAAAAACCGGTCAAGGTCGTCCTCGACCTGGAGCATATCGTCGGCATATTGGATCAAGCGCAGCCGCGGCCCAAGGCATTGCCTGCGGCGCCAAAGGATGCTGACCCGGCCCATACGCTTTCGGGCATGCTGCGTTCGGTGAAGAGCGCCCGG
>CAZOLK010000244.1:0-8713 GCA_964580325.1 uncultured Verrucomicrobiota bacterium
GGGCGATTCGCCATGGCCTTGCGCGAATACCTCAACATGGCGTGCGACTATCCCGATTCGTCAATCGAGGAGCAAGCTCTGGCCAAGGCCTTTCTGACCATCTGCCATTCATCGGCCGGATCCGAAGAACATAAGCAGAAAATCCGCGCGCTGATGCGCGAAAAATACCCTGATTCCATTTATCGCCTGACCTTGCTGGAAGCTGATTGTCTCGAAGCCTGGCGCCGCCACGATTTCACCAACGCGCTGCACATGCTGGACGACATCCAGACCGGCAACCCCGATACCCGCCTGGCCTTGACGCTGCTGAACAACCTGACCGAATTGCCGCCCCAGACGATCATGACCAACCTGCTCCTGCGCGTTGTGCGGACGCGGCACGTGCGACACTTGTCGCTGCGAGGGCTGAAGCTGAACAGCCTGGCTCCACTGAAAGGTCTCGAGCTGTTGCACCTGATCTGTTCGGAAAATGCCATCCGCGGTCTTGACCCGCTGCGCGGCATGCCGTTGCAGCGCCTGGACATCAGCCATAACGAGATTGCCGATTTATCCCCGCTGCGTGGCATGCCGTTGCGTTCTCTGCGTGTCAACGGCAACCGGATCGACGATTTGACGCCGTTACGCGGTATGTCGTTGAGCGAGCTGGATGTCGCTCGCAACCGGATCGCGGACTTGTCGCCTCTGACCGGCATGCGTCTGACCCGGTTGAATGTCAAAAACAATGGCATTGCCGACCTGTCCCCGCTTGCCCGCATGCCCCTGGTCGCGCTGAACATTGATGGTAACCGGATCGCTGACCTGTCGCCTTTGACCGGTGCGCCCCTGGAGAAGTTGTCTTGTGCGCACAATGCCGTAAAAGACCTGTTCCCCTTGAAAGGCGCTCCATTGCTTTCGCTGAATTGCGAGCGCAACCGAATAGACGATTTAATGCCGCTTTTAGGCATGTCGTTGACCAGCCTGAACGCTTCGGCCAACGCGATTGCCGATTTGAACCCTTTGCGCGGCATGCCGCTGGAAATCTTGCGCCTGGCCGGCAACCGGCTGGTTGACCTGACGCCTGTTCGCGGCTGCCCGTTGAACGTACTGGATTGCTCAGACAATCCTGGTTTGGATATCGCCAGTCTGCTGGACCAGCCCCCTGCCATGCTGCTGGACATCGATACTTCGAACCTTTCTTCGCGGGATTTCAACCGTTTGTTGCGCAAGTGGCAGCATTATTCGTATACCTACGGTGTGCGCGCGCTGCGGACGTTGCGCCATTACCGCGGTAGGAACATTGCCGCCCTGCGCAAGCTGGCTCTGCCGCTCGACGGCAAACTCTACTTGTTTATACCTGAACCCATGACTTGGGAACAGGCCGTACGCACTGCCGAAGAACTGGGCGGACACCTGCCGGCGTTGCTGTCCCGCAAGCAACACGACCACGTCATCAGCCTGTTGCCGCCGATGCGCATGGAAATCTGGATAGGCCTGACCACCGATGCCGAAGGCCGTGATATCTGGCTGACCGGCGATCAGGTATGTTACACCGATTATGCCGCGTTCAGCGATAAAGACACCCCGCATCCGCGCCGCATGAGTCGCCAAATTACCGCCGGCAAGTGGTATGCCAACTATGATTCCAACCTGGAACTTGGGTTTGTCATGGTATGGGACGATTGAAGAAAGGGAGCACGCGGTTGTGCTCCGCACAACCTTGTATTTTGAACATTTGAAGGCGTCAGCCTTTCCTCCGTGGGGTTGAACTTTGTTCAACGTCTTTTTCTACAAATGGAACGTTGAGCAGAACTCAACCCCAGGAGGGAGGCCCCGAGGTCCATACCGTTGATGGGTCGTGCGGAGCACGACCCTGGACAGCATAGCCGTCCCTGTCTGTTTGGCGCCTCACTTCACTTTCAGCTCGATGCTTTGCGAGTGGCTGTTGAACTCGGGCGCGTACATGCACTGGATCGCGGCAAAGCCGGTCTGGTAAACACCCTTGAGCTGCACACGCACCGCATATTCAAACACGTAAACGCCTTTGGGCAGGTAGTCGATGAAGAAGTGGCTGGCCGTGTCGCGGGTTGTTTCGTAGTAATAGAGTCCATCCTGCATCTTGTAGCGTGAGATCACGTTTACCGGCTCGGTACCGCTGCCGCGGTAATCTTTCAAGTGCACATATTCCATGTCGCGGTCTACGTTGACCACCACGCGTACAACCAGTTCATCGCCCACGGACACTTCGTCCTTGACAGGCTGCAGTTCAGGGCCTTTTTTTGTAAATACCTTGGTGTACAGGCTTTTGGTCAACTTGAGCGGCGTGGCCGTATGGGCCGTAACCTTGCCGATCTCTTCCATGTATTGCCAGTGCACGCTGCCCCAGGACACGCCTTCGTCGACCTTCTTGACCGTGATCTCGCCCATGGCCGGCTCAACTTCGGCGCCGCTGAAACGCTCCTCGTAGAACCCTGTACCAGCTTCGACTTTTTCCGGTTCAATGGTCTTGCCGGCCAGCGCCACTTCGACCAATGCGTCGGAAGCCAGCCAATTGGCGCCGCGCAGCAGCAAGGCATAGATCGCGTCAGCCGTGGCCTTTGTGGTCTTCCAGTCCTGGGTTTGTTTCTGTTTCAGCAGCCAGACTTTGCAGGCTTTTACCGCCTCCTGATCCTGCATGACTTCGTCAAACGCCTCGATCATCATGGCCTGCGTCTCGATGGGCGCACGGTACCACCACCAGGACAACTCCAGCTCGCGCCAGAACATGCCCAGCTCCTCGTCGTTGACCGAACGCTCCTTGATCGAACGCATGATGTCGCGGGCCGTATCCTTTTCGCCAAAGCGCAGCATGGCTACGGCCAAGTGAGCCTGAGACTGGCGGTTGGCCATGTCCAGCCAGTAGGTGCGACCCTGGCGTAGAAAATAGAACACGGCTTCTTTTGACGCAGCCGGGATGGGCCGGTCTTTGAGAAAGAAACTGCGACCGTACAGGTAGAGCGCAATGGTGGGCGTCAGGTGGTTCTGCTCTTTGTTGACGATGTGGTCGTACACGTTGTCGATCCAGTGGTCCAGGTGGTTCAACGCCTTGACCGCCGGTTTGATATCCACATCCACGCCGAGATGACGCAGGCGACCGAACCCGGTGGTGATGTAGAGGGTGATATAGCTGTTGACCCGACCTCCTGGGAACCAGGGCCAACCGCCGTCTTCGCGTTGGAGCGTGATCAACTGGTCCATGGCGCGTTTGCTTTCCTGGGTAAGCCGGTTTTCATCGAACAGGATACCCACATTGCGTCGCGCCTGGCTTTCCTTGGCAGCCTGGCGCATCCAGGGCGTCTCCTCGATCATGACCATTTTCAGGTCCTGGTTCTTTTCCATGGGGCTGTCCAGCGTGTCGCCAGGCGTGTTTTTCCATACGTCGAACACGCGCCGGATCTTGGGATCGGCATTGGCGATGTGCTGGGCCAGCAGGTTGGCATAGAGCCGGTTGAACCTCTGCTCAGCGCACTGATGCGGGTATTCCATCAGGTAGGGCAACGCCATAACCGCGTACCAGGCCGGCTGGGAAACCATCTGGACCACCAGCGATTTGTGGTGGATCGTGTCTGAACCTTCCGATTCGAGCAGTTTCTTGAAGCTGAATTTTTTCGTGGTTTTATCGCGAATCGGCAGGGGTAGCGATTCCTGGACCAGCACGCGACGCGGCAGTACCGGCAGGCAGCCCTCTTCACCATCGGAGAGCTTGTCGGTGGCGCCCACGGTCTTGTAGGTCAGGAAACCCATATCGTCCGGCACCGCGATCTTCCAGCTATACGTGCGCGATTCTTTGGCCGGCACATCGAACGGCTGGTCCGTGACCTCGATGCCCAGGGCCTGATCCACGTTTTTGCCGCTGATCGCATCGGAAAAAGAAAGGCGCACTTTCCCGTTCTGTTGTCGATCGGACAGGTTCGAGATTTTGACCGTGAACTCGATGCGATCGCCTTCGCGCAGGAACCGCGGCGGATTGGGCTGAACCATCAGGTCTTTACTGGTCACGGCCACAGCCGAGATTAAGCCGGCGCGCAGGTCCTTGTCGTGGGCAAAACCGAAAAATTTCCACTCGGTCAAGGCCTCGGGCATGGTGAATTCGATCTTGACTTCGCCGTTCTCCGTGATCAGGTGCGGGAAAAAGAACGCGGTTTCATTCATGTTCTTGCGTGCCGTGACCTTGTCCAGGTTCGGATTGGACTCGTCGGCCGGCGCCGTGTCGTCATACTTGTTCTCGTTCTCGCGCAGCGCACCACCATGGGCTTCGCTCTTCTTGGCCATCCTGGAGACCGGGGGGGCCGCATCGGTCTGCATCCCGAAGAACAACGATTCTTGGGGAGTGACCATGGCGCTTGACATGATCCTGCCTTTGTCGGACGAGTGCTGGCCGAACATGTAGCCGAAGAAATTGCCGATCACCTCGGGCGGATAATGGCGGTAGCTCATATCCACGCGCCGGCTCCTGACGGACCAGCCACCGTAGATGTGCTGGAAATTCATCCAGTTGTTTTCAAACGTGGAATGCAGCCTGGAGTAGTCCTGGCGGAAAACGCCGAATTGGCCTGCCCAGTTGTGTGGCAGGTAGGCGTCCAGTGAGGCGTCGTACATGCCGGCCGCCACTTCGGCCACGGCCCGGCCCGCATCCGGCCCGGTCACCACGGCGGTCCACATCTCTTTCTTGCCCGGCTCCAGCTTGCTGGTGAAATGCTCCCAGCGCAGCGAAAGGTTTTTGTTGCTCCAGGGCACATACACTTTGCGCGACTCGATGTAGGCCCGGTTTTCGCGCACCTGGGTCAAGCGCACTGTGAATCCGCCGCGCATGGCTTCGCCCACCTGCTGCACGATCTTGGTCTGGGTGCGTTCAGGGGCGGTCCAGTAGCTCTTGAGAATTTCGCCGCGATGTTCGATTTCGACAAACGCTCGGGCTCGGTCATAACCGCTGCCCCAGAGCGCCATGAACGCGTTGCCCGGTTCGATTGACCACTGCGGCGCATCGAATAGTTGAGGAACTTTGATCGTCAGCTTTTCGGCTTCTGGGTCGAGTACACGCAACGGCAGCAAAGCTGTGACAGGTTTCCCGAATCGGTCCTGGGTTTTGAGTACAGCGCGGAAAGGGCCCTGGCCCAGCTCGAATTCGAGTGTGGCGGAACCGTTTTCATCGGTCTTGAACGTGCGGGTTTCGATGGCCTCGCCCAGCTCCCAGGAATCGATGTTGGACGGGTCCGGTTTGGGCGGCGTGCTTATCGCGCCCCAGTAATAGTAGCGATAACGGTTTTGGGCCAGTTGCGCACGCGCCACCTTGTGCGGTTGTTTGAGCATGTGCACAGTGACCGTGCCCTGTGCGGCCTGGCCCTTGTTGTCCAGCGTGGTCGTGCGCACGCTGATCGCGACCATTTCTGCGGCGGTCTGCCAGTTGGCGGCGGAGAGCGAAGCTTTCAGCGCGGTATAGCCGGCGCGCACGGTCTGCTGCGCGGAACGGGTTTCACCGCTGGCATCGGTGACGTCAGCGTGGATGCTGTAGGTGAAGGTGGGTTCGTCTTTTTGCTCCACGCTCTTGTCGGGCAGCGCGTTGAACGTGACCTCGAACGAGCCGTCAGCTTTGGTCATGCCCTGGCCATGGGCGATTTCCTGGCTCTGACCCACGGGTTGGCGCCACCAGAAACACCAGCCCCACCAGGGCGGGTACTGCACGTTGCGCACCACGCGCCAGCGCAGCTTGGCCCCGTCGATCGCCGCGCCGGTATAGGCCGTGGCTCGGCCCTTGACCGTCACGGGCTTGTTCAGCCGCGCCGCCTCTTCGGGCAGTTCCAGACTGACCTGGAACTTTGGTCGCTTGTATTCCTCCACATTGAACCACGAATGCCCATCGGCGCGGTCTTGGGCCTGGATCCGCATGCGGCCCATAAGCCGGTCGCGCGGTGCGGTGAAACTGCCGTTGAATGAACCGTAATCGTTGGCACGATGCTGGTTGCGGGCGATCTCCTTGCCGTTTACATCGTAAAACACAACGTTGACCTTTTCGCCGGGCAACACCTCGTAGTTGTCCTTATTCTGGTCGACGTGGATGCAGATGCCCTTGTACTGGATGGTCTGCCCCGGCCGGTAAAGCGATCGGTCGGTAAAGAATACCGTGCGCCCGAAAGGCCGCGGTTTGTTGTTGGAGTCGTACAGCCGATAGGAACCCGCGGAGCCCAGCTTCAAGCCGTTGTGTTCAGCCTGCAGGATAAGGTTCTTGTCCGAGGGCGTATCGAACTGGAACAGGCCGTTTTCATCGGTCTTGAGCTTTTTGTAGAACTGCCAGCGCTTAATGCCCTGCTCCCAGCTCAGGATATTGGCGCCGGGCAGCGGCTCGCCGGTCATGGCGTTCAGCACGAACCCGCCGATTTGCGCTTCGCCGGAGATGGTGCGCATGACTAGGGCCAGGTCGCTGACCCAGAATGAACTGTACGCGACCTGGTTCTGGCTCTGGGCAAAATTGCGGTCGAAACTGGCGATGATATAGTAGAATCCCGGCTCCAGGTGATCGGGCGCCGGCGCCGATTCCACGCGCTCCTTGAAATCGGCGGTGGGCGGCAAGTCCACGGACCAGGCGTGGACCGGTTTGAGCTTGAGCAGATTGCTGCGCTCGTTGTAATCCAGTTGCTCAGGATGGCGGGTCGAGAACCGCAAGCGCTGGGTCCAGTCGAGCTGGACAATGCGGAACCAGACTTTATCCACGTTGCGATAGGTCACGGCAATCTTGGGCCAGGGTTTGTTCCAGACGCGTTCCACGCTGGCGCTGGCCGACTTGGCCTCGATCTGGCCGAGAAGGTTATAGCACAGCGCTCCGCCCGGGCTGTCGGGGAAGCGGTTCAGCCCCTGAGTCGCAATCTTATGCGCCGCGCCATAGTCGCCTTCGGCGTGCAATACCGAAGCCCACTGGTACAGGGCGCGCGACGAAATGCGGTGATCGGCGTGCTCTTCGGCCCAGCGTTTCATGGCTGCCTTGAAGCGCTCGTCCTTTTCCGGTCCAAAGGCCTTGTTCTTGCCAAACACATAACGCTCCAGGTCGGCGTCAAGAAACGCGGCGGGATCTCGATCCTTTTCATGGAAGCGCATCAGGTCCTGGTAGAGCAACAGGGCTTTGTAGGTGGGCGACTCTTTGTCTGTGGTCGCGATGTTCCAGCGCAGAAACTCAGCGGCATTGGAAAAGATCGGGGTTTCCGCGGAAAGGTCGAACGCGTCTTGGGCGCGGGCGCCGGCCTGTTCGCCGGCACTGTAAAATTTGAGCGCCTCGTGGGCCACGAAATCGTAGAGCGTGGGGCGATAGGCGTCTGGCATGGCACCTTTTTCCAGCACCATGGTAAAATCGCTGACCGGGATATCGCAGAGCCAATCTTTGGCTGCCAGCGCCTTGCCGAACTGTTTGTCGACCTCGGCGAACAGGCGCGGCAGATCCCAGGTGGTGAAATCGGCGCCGGCGCCGGGTGCTTCGGCGGTGCGCGTGCGTTGCATGAAACGCCAGCGATTATGCTGGAAGTAATGCCAGTACCAATGGGCGATAATGGCCTGCATCAATGGCTTCATCTTGTCCGGCGCCTTATCGATCTCCGCCTTCATACGCACGATCTTCTCTTCGGGCTTGTTGCCCTGGATTGTGCCTTCCAGGGCAACCTTGCGGCCGATGGCGCGAATGGCCTCGTCCCAGGCGCGATCCTTGATCGCGCTCTCGATGATAGGGTTCAAATGCTCTATAGCGGTCTTGGGCAAGCCCTTGTCGCTGGCTTGTTGAACTTTGACCCACTGCGCGTCGCGCGGGTCGCCCCAAACGGCGGTGACGGTCGCCATGGCGATGACCAGACAGACGATTCTCTTCATAACCGGTTCTCCTTACTAAAAACATAAACTTTAAATACCTCTCCTCACGGAAGCCATCTTCCACGTAATCCTGAGACGCCTCAAGCAAAACTTGTCTTCAATATTTTTTGAAAATAATGAGGACACCGATTGCTTCGACTGCACGACCATGACCGGTTTGTCTTACCGGTTTGTCTTGCCGGCTGAATAGCGTCGGTATATAGCGTCCACCAGCCTGTGCCTTGGAGATCGCTCAGAGCATCTCCAGCACGCACCGGTCTGTCAGGCGGGTCAGGTTGACGTATGCGGCGCACAGTTCTTGGGCCAGCCTGGGCATGATGTTGCGCGGGTGCGGCGCGCCGGTGTCGATGACCAGCGCTGGCACGCTCTTAACGCCGCGCTGCTCGGCTTCGGCCAGACGGGCCTTGTTCTCGCCGAGGTGGACGACTTCCACGTCGTAACGGCCGGGTCCAGCGCCCCGACAAATCCCTGCTCGGCACTGACACAGACGGGACAACCGGCGTGATAGAAAACGGCTTTCTGCTGACTCATAACGATGCTCCTTTCAAGAGCGGATGGTTTGCCCAACTTTCAGGCGGTGGGCTGGCCTTTGATGAACAGTTGATAGAGTTGGTTGCGCGATGCTGCTTCCAGCGGTTCCTGGTCGGGGCAGTCCAGCAGCAGGTCGCCGTCGCCCAGCGGCGCGTCGATGAACCGGCAATGGTGCGGCTTGGGTGAGCCGGGGTGTGCATGGGGCGCGAAGAAGCGGCACTCCACACACATCCGCTGGACGGGAATATGGCCCCGTTCCTGCAACGATCGGATCATCTTCACCACCGAGCGGAGAAAGACCGCCTGCTCGGTCTCATCC
>CAZOLK010000245.1:0-8704 GCA_964580325.1 uncultured Verrucomicrobiota bacterium
TGTCCCCTGCCCTGCCCGCCAGCGGTTCAGGGTCCTGCTCGCTCCAGGTCTGCGTGCAAGCGACGGCCGTAACCGCGCCGGCCATGATAAACGATCTTCGGTTCATGGGCTCATCCTTATGATCTAAACCTTCCTTACATCACTCTTGCTCATCATATATATAAATAAAAAATAAATAATCATACTGTAAATTTTCCGCTTTAATCGCAACAGAAAGTGACAAGGAAAACAGCATGCCTGACCAACGTTTCTTTTTTCACCCTCTGGCAACCACGGGAGAAAACCGCACTGAATGTGCGTACACTCTGGACCCTGGAACATGAACTGGGTTCGATCACGACTTTGCCACCAGTTGCCTGAAAAACGGTGTGGTCGCGCTCTGCATCGTTTCGGTTATAGCGAAGAAAACACGCTGCTCAAACGGATGGCCGACAACCGCTGCTGAGACCCGACCATGCACGCGCTGATGCTCGGGCGAACGCTTCATCGGCGAGTGGGTCTACGACAGGCGCTTCAGCGCTGCCGTTGCCACCGGGATGCAGTTTGCCGCGCCATGGTCGTTGCTGAACAACAACCGCTTTATTCGGTAGCCTTCAACTGTACAAGCACATCGGGTGAAGCGACCCACAGCACCAAATAAGGACGCTCCGCATCCCTGTTCCACAGGGTGAGAAGAAACGGCTTGTCGAACACCAACCTTCGCGGTTGCGCGGAACCGCCAAACATTTCCGCATATGCCGTACTGCGCGCCTCGATCCCGGTTTCATCCATCTTGAATGCGACATCCTGGTAAACCTGGCGCAACCATACTTTTTCAAACCCTTTATTCTTGAAACGGCGTCGACACAGTTGGGGAAAGTTGGCCGCAACACCCAGCTCCACCACGGGTATGGCCAGCAGATCGCCTTCGGCCAGCATGCGGACATGCCTCTTGCCATCAGGCGCAACCTTGCCGGAAGCCTCGCGCGCCGCACGGAGATAGCTTTGAACAGTCTCAACCGCACTCAAGAGCGTGTCGGGTCGCTGCATGCTGGCCAGGACAACAAATTCATGCTCGACCCGTGTTTTCAAACAAATGGCAAATTCGGCTTCATGGGCATAATGGAGAACCGCGACCTGCGATTCAAAACGATCCGCGCTGCTCTTCGGCACGCCAAAGAACGCGACGCCGTATTTTTTGCCGGCGCACATAAAAGGAAGAGCCGCTTTATTGGATCGCACGAATTTCCGGGGAAAGAGAAGGCAGCGGTTGAGATGGGAATAGGACACGATCACGTCGCGTCCGTCGGCAAAGATGGGGGGCAGTTCCGGAGCGTCAAAGCCGAACCGCGCATGCAGGGCTTGCTCGAGTTTTTGCCGAAAACGCTGACCGGCAAAACCGACCACGGTCACATGGGCATCCACCGGCACGACGTTGGAGGGGCATTCCGCTGCGTTGAGGCGCGTCACCAGTTCATCCTGCTGCGACATCGCAATGGGTCCGCCGACGACCCGACCCAACCGATCCCAGACCATTTGCAATGTGGGACAATACAACGTGCTGCGCTTATCGTCCAAAGGCGTATCCAGCGTGGGAACGAGTACAGGCTCGCTGCCGCGGCACAGGGCAAGAAGCATGAAGACAACCAGGCAAAGAAGATAAAAACGACGCGCTTTCAGATTTTTCATTTTTGTCCTATTATGATCGCCAAGGATAGCGACATATTCCGGCCCATGCAACCAATCGTTTCGATTACCTGCGCTGTATTCACCGTCAGGCAAATTTGAAATGCATGTCCGGTTCTCTGAACTTATCCATAATCCGTGCGATATCGCCGGCACATTCAAGCACAACATCCACGATCCGGGGATCAAACTGGACGCCGCGGCTCTCCTGGATGATTTCGAGCGAGCGATCGAGAGACAACGGTTCTTTGTACGGCCGTTTCTGGGTCAGGGCGTCCAGCACATCGCTCAAAGCCATGATCCTTCCGGGAAGCGGGATGCTCTCGCCTTTCAAACCACGCGGGTAACCTTGCCCGTTCCAATGTTCGTGGTGATTCATGGCAATGGTTTCACCCATCTGAACCAGTTCGTCAGAGGCACCGGACAGGATGCGCGCACCAAAGATGGCGTGTTTTTTAACGATCTCCCACTCTTCCTTGTCCAGCTTGGCCGGTTTGAGCAGTATAAAATCGGGAATGCCGATCTTGCCCACATCGTGGAGCGGGGAGGCGTGCATGATCAATTCTGCCATGTCCTGGTCCAGGTCCAGCTTGCGTGCGATCAAATGATTGTAACGACTGACGCGGCGCAGATGGTTGGCCGCGTCTTCTTCCTTGTATTCCGCGGCAATGCAAAATCGTTCGATCATATCCAGATGAGCCTGGTAAGCGCGGCGGCGCGACAAGGTCATCTGGCGTACATCGTTGCGCAATTCCGCGGTCTTGCGGGCAACAGCCATTTCCAGGTCCGTATCAGAGGTTTGTTTGACCAGGGCATGCTTCAAAGCGAGCAGCGCAGCGGCCCGAATGCGCAATTCCATTTTGCGAACCGGCCTGCTGATATAGTCATTTACTCCTACTTCCATAAGCTGAGAGCGCATATCGTCGTCATCAGGCGCAATTGCCATGAGAAATGGCACATGATCGCGTCCGGACGCTTGGCGTAAGTGGCGCGCGGTCGCCAATCGGTCGTGACCGTCCGGACCCGCGTCCAGGATTACGAGATCCACTTCATCGGTGAATTGGGTCATCGCTTCATCCTGTTCCACGGCAACGGCAACATGGTAACCCAGATCGCCGATCATATCCACCACACGATCACGCTCCGGTGAATCGCAACCGACCAACAATATGTGCTCGTTTTGTGTTTTCATGTACTGAACGTACGCGCCCAAGGCGGGATTGTCAAGTTTGGCGGAGCCGGAGTTGTGCGGCAAGCCGGAATCCAACGTGTTTATCCCAATCTTTATCCCCAAGTTCGTGAGCTGCCCCTCTATGCACATGCCCCGATCGTGGATCCCGGTGGCGCCTCGCACGCTTGCCATTGGCGCGCTTGAAGCTGCTGCCTTCCACATTCACCAATGTGTCGGCTTTCGCCGCTCTCGGTTCCGCTACTCGCCTGCTGGCTACGCTTTGGCTTGGTGGGTTTCTCACCCGCTGGGCAACATCAACAGCTTTCAATGCCTATAGGCACCTCCCAACGTTTCACGTTTCACTTGGCATGAGGTGAACGATTACGGGCGACGATTACGGCCAACGAGCACTTTGCCCAGCCAAAAGCATTGGTTTCGCATTGACAAGCCCTGTCTGTTGCGACAGACTGCACGCGTTATGGAAGGTTATCAGGTTAGTATAAGGGGTGAAAGATGCAGTATGAAATAAAATATGCTCCTTCGTACTCGACGATTTTTGCTGAGCTTCAATCCAATGACCGGTTTACGGTTCAGGCAGGCGCAATGTCGTCGATGAGTGCGAATATGCAAATGGATACGTACATTCCCGGCGGCTTTTTGAGTGGGTTGCTACGCCGGTTGCTGGCACGGGAATCCTTCTTTATGAACGATTACTACGTCGAGTCGAACCAGGGCGAGATCACGGTCGCGCCTGAAATGCCGGGCAGAATCATGCAATACGAGCTGGGCGAAAAAGGCGTCATCCTGTTGCAGCCGTCCGCATTCCTGGCCAAAATCGGGGACATCAAAATTGGCACAAAATTCATGGGCTTTAAAGCGCTTTTCAGCAGTGAAGGTGCTTTTTTCCTCAACATCACCGGCAGCGGAACCCTCTTTTTCAATGCCTACGGCGATATTGAAGAAGTGGATATCGACGGCGAGTATATCGTGGATACAGGGCATGTCGTCGGCTTCGAACCTTCGCTGAACTTTCAGGTCACGACCGTGGGCGGATTTAAAAGCACGCTCTTTTCCGGTGAAGGGCTGGTGTTAAAATTCAAAGGCAAAGGGAAACTCTATCTCCAGAGCAGAACACTCGGTTCGCTCGTGAAATGGATTATCCCGTTTCTTCCCAAATAAAGGAGGTTCATGATGCAGTTTTCAATCAACAATTCCCCGTCCTACACAAGCGTGACGTTTACACTCGACCTAGGGGAAAGCATCGTGGCTGAAAACGGCGCGATGATCGGCATGAGCGGATCGATCCAGGTTTCGACCAGCTCGCGGACAGGCGGCGGCGCAGGCGGCATCCTCAAAGGCCTGAAACGCATGTTCAGCGGCGAATCGTTCTTTCTCAACACGTTCACGGCTGCCGCAATGCCGGGTGAAGTACGGATTTCGCCCGCCCTAATCGGCGATATCAAGCATGTACAACTGGACGGTTCGCAGGTTCTCGTGGTACAGGGCTCGTCCTACCTGGCTTCCAGCCCCGGCATCGATATCGACACCAAGTGGGGCGGCTTCAAAAGCATGCTCGGTGGCGAGACGTTCTTCATGGTCAAGGTTTCGGGCAAAGGCGATGTCTTCATCAACTCCTACGGCGCGATATTCGAGAAAGAGATCGCTGGCGAATATATTGTCGATACCGGCCACATCGTCGCCTTTCCGGAATCGCTCCAGTACAAACTGCACAAAGCGGGCAACTGGAAATCTTTTTTCCTGAGCGGCGAGGGCTTGGTCTGCACATTCAGCGGCAAAGGCAGGCTATACATGCAGACGCACAACCCGCCCGAATTCGGCAAGGTTCTTGGCGGCAAACTGCCGCCGCGTGAAAATTAAAGGAGATCGCAATGCAATTTAAAATTACAGGCAGACCTGAATTCAGCATGATCAATGTGACGCTTTCCGATGCCGAATCCATTGTCGCGGAAAGCGGCGCTATGGTCAGCATGTCCAGCAATATGCAAATCAAAACCTCGTCGCGCGGCGGCGTCCTGAAGGGGCTGACCCGGTCGTTTCTCGGCGGCGAGTCCTTTTTCATGAATACCTATACGGCCCAGGGCGGCGATGCCGACATCAAGCTGGCGCCCTCGGTTCCTGGCGACCTCATGCACCGTACGCTCAACGGCGAGGACTTCTACCTGCAGAGCGGCGCCTATGTGGCCGGGTCACCGACCATCGCCATCGACACCAAGTTCCAGGGCCTGAAAGGTTTCTTTTCCGGCGAGGGGCTGTTCATGCTCAAAGCATCGGGTAAAGGCGACCTCTTCTTCTGCTCATTCGGCGCCATAGAAGAGGTGGATGTTTCCGCGTTCGACGGCGAATATGTCGTGGATACAGGCTATATCGTGGCCTTTGAATCCACGCTCAAGTATAACATCCGCACCGTGGGCGGGTTGAAATCCACCTTTTTCTCTGGGGAAGGGCTGGTGTGCAAGTTTACCGGCTCCGGGAAACTGTGGCTGCAAACCAGAGCCGGCGAACCGCTCGCCAGTTGGGTTCATCCGTTCAGGTCGGTTCGTTCACGCAGCAACAACTGACAGTGGCGTGCGCTCAATTGATTGGCAACTCAAGGGATGAGTTCTATTGCAAACGTATAAAATCGTCATCGTTGCCCATGATGCCGTCTTTTCCCGCGCTTTGCCAGGTGTAATTCGAACCTTCGAGTTCAAACACCATGGGACTGCCCCAGGCATCATGGAAAGCGCCGTCGACAAAACCCTCGTGATTTTTAACCTTCTCCTCGAGCAGAACCATGAACTCGGTTTTTGTTGCATTCGGCAGCGCACTCAGCAGGTTTTCCGTTTTCCGCGCCAATTCCTCGAGCAGCGCTCCTGTTCGCACCTCTTGCGTCCTGTGTCCCAAAAAACGATATACCAGAATCGGCAGTATCAGGGCGCTCACAGCAACAGCCGCATAATGCCGCCAGCTAGAGCCAACCGCCGATTCAGACGCAACATCAGGTTCTTTTTGCTCTTCCACGTCCTCTGCGCCGTGTTGTTACAGCCTGTTAAACCGGAACCTCTTCCTCTTCTTCTTCATACTCGTCGTCGCCGACGCCATCCTCGATCCGATCTTGCTCCTGACCTTCGAAGGGCTCATCGCAGTAGATATACTCTTCTTCGAAAAGTTTGACCAGAACGGTCAGCATATCGACGTCGGATAACGTACTGTCTTCCATTAAATCGCTGATGCTGACTTCTTCAAGGATCTGCTGGACCACGTCTAGTTCATTCTCATCCAGGTCTGCCAACCTGGGTTTGAGCGGGATGCAGATTTTCATTTTGACTTCGAGTGCGGGCAGCCTTTTCAGACGGTCCTGGATTTCATCGATGACGACCAGGCTTTCCATGAGCAAATTTTCCGTGGGCTTGTCCAGGACCGTAGCGTAATCTTTGTTTTCCAGGGGAAGCAACTCGAACATGCCGCCGCCCCAAGAAAGAATGCGGCAGAAAGCCTTGAACGGATCGTCTTCGCACACGCCGAGCGCTGATGCATACTTCATCTGCCCATCGTGTAAATAAAGCCGACCCATGACGCCATCTTTTTTGATGATCAACGTACCCGACTTGCTGGTGGAACTGAACATCTGCATCAAATCAGGCAGCGGCAGCTCGGACAGCGAACCGGTCATCAGACAGTTGCTGACAATGGTGGAACCAAAATCATTCTCCGAGGTTAAGGCATAACCATCGTCAAAATCGTTGTCTCGCAACCGGGTTTCGATCAGGCGCATGATCGACGTGCCGATTAAAACACGGTCGCCGACAGTGACCACAGCCTCACTTATTTTTCTGCCATTGACAAACGTGCCGTTTCGACTTTCGAGGTCTTTGAGCCGCACCTGGTTGTTTTCCAGGGTGACTATGGCGTGTTTTCGGGAAACCATCACTTCAGCCAAGGTCAGATCCACGTCCGAGCTTCGACCAATGGACACCTCCTTGCCTTCAGGAAGCGTGTAATGGTCACCTTTGTACTTTCCCGATATAAAATTTAAAGCGAACCGTGGCATGTTTCTTCAATCCTATTTATATCCGCTCCCTACCCCGAGTTCACAACGGTCATCCAGTGCCGTCTGACGCAACTCGTTCATTCATCTATAATTTATACCCATATTCCACAAGTAAAAATTAGTTTTTCGTTAAATTCACTTCAGGCCCTTGTGAACCGACCAGAGTCAACTTTTAACTAACACGATTATTGTAAGCGATCGCCATTAAAATAAAAGTTGTTTGTTGTTTTTTTTTGAAATTGAGGCAGGTTATAATTTAAGAAAATAAAACAATATAATTTTAGAGGTTGGGATGAAAACCGCTTTTTTATTCGATTATTCCATCGTAACCATGGAAAAAGACCAGGAAGTCAACCTGCTCGTCAAGTTGAAAGCTCCCGCTCTGAACCGCGAAGACCACAAACGGCTGAACCTTGGCCTGGTCATCGATCACAGCGGTTCAATGATCGGCGAAAAACTGCGCGAGACCAAGGAAGCCCTGAAAATGCTGATCAATTATCTTTCGGCCGACGATGTGCTCTCCATGGTGCTCTTCAACAACCAGGTCGATACCTTCATCGAACCCACGCCCGTAATCAACAAGGACATCCTCAAGCACCGCATTGACGGCATCCGCGCTTCCGGACGCACTAACCTAAGCGGCGGCTGGATCAAAGGACTCGAACTGGTGGCGCAAAACGCGAACAAGGATACCATCAATCGCGTCATTCTGCTTACCGACGGACAGGCCAACGAAGGTATCTGCGACATCAAAAAGCTGGTGGCTTTTGGCAAAAACGCCAAGTCCGATCACGAAATATCGACCACGACCATCGGATTCGGCGAGGATTTTAACGAGGACCTGCTTTCATCCGTGGCGCTTCACGCTGAAGGCAATTTCTATTTCATCGAAAGCACGGACGCTGCACCAGCCATCTTTTCCGACGAACTGCGGGGGCTGATCAGCCTGATGGCGCAGAACATCGAAGTGCGTATCGCGACGCGCGAGCACGTCAAGTTCCTGGCCCAGTGGACTAACTACCCGAGCGAGCAAAAGGGCGGCAACATCCTGTTTAAACTGGGCGATGTCTACGCCACCGAGGAGAAATCCCTGCTCGTCGGACTGTTCATTCCGGGCATGTCGAAAATGGGCGCCACCACGATCGCCGACGTGAATATCCAGTTCGCTGAAATCAACGAAGAACATATCACCACCAAGTCCATCCAGCAAACCGTCAACATCAAAGTGGCCGACGCCCAGGAAAGTCAGAATCAACAGCCGGAAGAGGAAGTCATGCTCCAGATCGGCCTGCAGTTGTCGGCCAAAGCCCGCAAAGACGCCATCAAGGAGGCTGACAGCGGCGATTTCAATAAAGCACAGGAAATTCTTGAAGATACCTGCGAAAAGCTGGAGACCCTGTCTGTTGCCGAAGATCCACTCTTACAGGACGAAATCGCGGATTTAAAGCAACAGCAGAAAAGCCTTAAAAAGCAGACCGATTACTGCAAAACGCGCAAAATCATGAGCGAAAGCTCACATCAGCTCTCCACCACCCGCATCATCGACCTGCAGCGTTCACGCAAGCGACGCCGTAAGGATGGCGCAGACGGTGAAAACAAGTAATCGATTCTTTCTCAATATTATCGCTTACAACGCAGGACGTGCTTCGCTGATCTTGGGCTCTTTTTCGCCTGCCGCTTTCATGCAGGCCAGCAACCGCTCGCGCATGTCGACGCGAATCTCTTCATACCCCGGCGCCGCGACCAGGTTGTCCAGTTCGTGCGTTTTTTTGCGGGTTCATTGTGCGTTCGCTTCCCTGGGCTCGTGGACGGGGAAA
>CAZOLK010000246.1:0-8668 GCA_964580325.1 uncultured Verrucomicrobiota bacterium
GGGCGTGTAGGCGCGGTCGAAACGCACGCCCTCCGCCGCCAGTCGGTCCATATTCGGCGTTTCCACGCCCATGCCGCCATGCGCGCCGATCGCGTCGTATCGGCATTCGTCCATCGTGATCAGTAAAATGCATTCGGTCATCGGATGTTTCCTTCTTTCCGGTTGGTGTTTGTTCAAGGAGCGCTCAAGGTTTCCGTCACGGTTATGACTTCGGCGACGGAGCCGCCGCCCATGATGCGTTTCTGATAGTCGTCGGGGCGGTCCTCGACATCGACGAAGAGGCTCCCGTCGGGCCGCTCATCCACCCGCAGGGGAATCAATCCGAAGCGTGCCCACCAGGGGCCGGTTTGATCAGCGCCAAACATGCTGGACCACCAGTAGCCTTGACGATCCTGGAAGCGATTGGCCGCCGCCGCATGCGGAATGCAACAGAGCGTACCGCGTGGCGGCCCCCATGGCGATTCGGCTTCCACGATGTTCACGTCATAAGTAAAAAGGCCGTCCATTTTGGCGCCACCGCCGATGCGGCCACTGCTGTGGAATACGAACACGGGCCGGTCGGCCATGGATTCCATAAGCGAAAGATCGCCGCGTTGCATGTATTCATAAGCCAGGCCGTTCACGCGTTTCCATTCCCACTTCCATCCGGGTTCGTCCAGCCGGGCCTCTGCCACGCTGGATTTGTAATGAATGAAATCGTGGCAATAGAGTTTTCCGGCTACGTCAAAAAACTGGAACACCCAGGGTTCGGGATCGTAGCCGACCTGGCCGCCGACCTTGCCGAGCGTTTCGTAGGGTCCCTCTATTCTTCCGCTGACGCTACGGAGCGCACCGACGCCCCGCATATCGGGACGGGCGGCCTTATATTCGGGGTCTCCGAAAATGCTGAAGGTGATATAAAAGGTATCGTTCCAGGAAGTGACCCAAGTATGCCAGAACACATGCGTGCGATCCACCTCCGGAGGCTTGACGGTATAGGGCCGTTTTTCGGGCAACCATTCGATCTGTTCATAGGACCAGACCGGATCCAGGGTTTCCCAGCGGGCCAGATCAGAGGATTTCCAGATCATAAGTTTTCCCGGATGGCTCAATGCAGACCCCGAGAAATAATAACATCCATCGTGACCAGGACAAACCTTGACGTCGCGCATATGCCCAGGGACCAACGGTTTCATCCAAGGCCAGGGACCACGCTCAGTAAAGACATGTTGTGGTTTGCGGGGCACGCTCTCGCAGGTGGGATCGAAACACTGAGCTTCCCATTTTTCCCAGCGTTCGGGACCCGTCCATTCGAGCGGTATGAAAGCGGGCCGGTCGCGGAATATGGCTCGGGAATCGTCGCCGCAAAAGGTGGCATACCAGGGGGCATCGCTCTGAGCGGTATCCATGATTTTCTTCGATTTCGCCGACTCGGCGACGTAATGGAGATAATGCGTTTGTTGGGGATAATAGAATCGGGACACAGCGCTGGTCGGCGGCCCCTGAAAAACGGTTGCACAACCGCCATGGGGAACCATCAGCGTCGGTTCGCTGTACGGGCCGCTCAAGGTATCCGACCAGGCGACAAACGTATCGTGACAGGCGGCATTGAAGCGATTGGTCCGGCGTGCGGCGGTCAGATAATAACGCCCCCGGTTTTTGAAAAGAAAGGCCCCGTGATCGCCTACCGTCAGCGGATAGTCCCGGAATAACGTCGCCCCCAGTTTTTCCACGGCATAGGCGGTCGGCGCCTGATGGCACGTTCTCAACCATTGCGGAGATTCGGCCAGGGACCGCAAATCGGGTGTTAAGCGGGCCAGCATACAGTTGCCGAACAGCCAGTAAACAGGGCGCACGCCCTGCTCGTTCGGATCGTCTTGAAACATGGAAGGATGTCCGCCCGAAAGGGTGATGTGCGCCCAGGCCTCGTAGGGACCTTCGGGTTTGCCAGTGACACTTTTCAGCAGACCGGTTCCTTCGTTATTCATAGAAAAACAAATGAACCAATCGCCGCCCCGCTCGTCGGAACGAACAATATAATGGAGTTCGGGCGCGCAAAAACCCATGCAGACCGGACTGTCGGAGCAGGACGGATTCTTGTACGCCCGCCGCATCCAGCGAATGTCCCGATAATGCTCATCCCCCCTGGGACCGAGCACATCGCGATCAAGATCCCAGACCGTCCCGATTTCCTCCCATTTTTTCAAGTTCTCCGATTTCCAGAGTTTGATCTGGCGGGCATTGTCGAAATCCAGCGTCTTGTCGAAAGCCGGACCCTGCAGGGTGCCGGTCAGATAATAGACTTCTCCCGCCGGCGCCCCGCCCGGTTCGGCTGGCCGATCCGGCCCGCGCAAAATCGCGGTGTCCCGCAGCGGTACATCAAGAATTGGCGTCGCCACAACGCTGGGCCAATCCCGATCCGGATTGGCCACCGATATTTTTGGCATCTTCATCTCATTCATAATTCACCTGCACTCCTCACGCGCCCTGCGCAATAACCGTTCAAACAATGAAATATATAAAGTATATTATTGCTTACTGCATGATCAACATATATTTTATATTAAATGAACGAAAACATTCTTACAAGAGCGCTGGATATCCTGCAAGCCGTTGCACGCGGTGGACCCCGCCGCTTTGGCGAACTGCGGGAAACGTTCGGCATTAATCAAACTACGCTGACTAAAATACTCAAAATACTGACCGCATGCGGCTACCTGGAAAAGGGAGCGGACGGTTATGTGCTGGGTGCGACATTTCATGCACTGTCAGGCGGGCAGAACCATGAGCAGACGCTCCGCGACGCCGCGCACGGCGCCTTGCACGAGCTGTCCGGACAATGGGGCATCACCACCTTGCTGATCGTCCACGAGGGCCGCCGCGCCAAGTTCCTCGACAAGGTGGTGCAGGATCATTCCATCTATGGCCGTCCAGTCAACCAATGGTTTCCCCTGTATCCCGCCCTACCTTGGGATTTGCATCGATTGCGCAGGACAGGTGTTCCGGATATCGATGCGACATTTTCGGAAGCGAATGCATTCTGGGCAGTCCGCAAACAACCGCCCTACACCAGGAAAGTCTGGCGGAAAATCTTCGAAGAAGCCGACAACGAAGACGGTTGCATGACGTTGAGCCCGGGGTTTCCCTGCGAAGCACGCGGCGCCGTGCCCTTACGCCCGCGAAACACTTCCACGCCAGAGGCGTATCTCGGATTCATCGCCATTGCCGACCACACGGACAAACAGCGTAAACGATTGAACACTATCATGCAGGGTCTGCGGGAACAGGCCCAGGTCATTGAAACGAAACTCAACCAGCACTTGAAGTAAACGCATGTCCCGCAAATCTGTTCGCGTCCTAGTAAACTCTAAAGTCTTAGGGAGTCAAAAATCGCCAATTTATCTGGATCGCGCTCGGATTTGGGTCAGATTTGACCGGTCCGATTGAGCAAAACCACAGGCATAGTGGCACTACGTTGAGGATTTTGTGATTGAGACGCGGCCAATGATGGCCCCCAAGACGGGATGCGTGATGGTGAATGGGTATTTTCCGATTCCCTTAATGTTTCCGCCCCTCCTGTTCTGCCTAATGATTTGGCGCGATGTCTATTTAAGATACCATATATATTGATATTTGCACTATATTTTTTAAGGGCATATATTAAAATACACTATGTCATAGAGAATGTCCAAGCCATGAAAACCAAAGGCGTGTAGCTTTATGAGTAAAAGAAGAATAACTGTGCAGGATGAGTTTTCTCGTTCCGAGCCGGGACCGGAGCGGCTGGAGTTTGTCGACAAGCAGACCAAGCTTTCCTGCGCGTTTCTGGAATGGCGCTTTCACACCCGATGGGCACCGGAAAAAATCTTTGTGCATGCCCATACCGCATTTTCCCGATTGTACATGTTCGAAAAAGGCGGAGCGGCGCTGGAGGTCGGCGGCAAAAAACTCGAATTGAAACCGGGACACGCCTATTTGATCCCGGACGGCTTGTCGTATACGGTTTGTTATAGAGAGGACGCGGCATTGCTGACCTCGCATTTCCACTTGAGCGATTTTTCGGGCATGTCCATATTCCGGGACTTGAGCCGGGTGGTCGCGATCGATAACCGTGTCATAGTTTCCGAGACGCATCGTTGCCACGTGGCGGGCGACGTTTTCGGACGGGCCTGGTCGATGATGGGGCTGTTGCGTAAAGTGATCGCCGAACGTTGGGAATTCATTCAAGATCGCACCGTCAAACTGCGGGAATTCAAACAGGTTTTCGATGCCATCGCCGCTCAACCGGTCGGCTGCGTCACCATCAAGGAATTGGCGGACATCCATGGCGTGACCTCCTGCGCGTTGAGTCGGCGTTTCAGACGAAAACTGGGATTCGAACTCAAATCCTATCTGCACGACGAAACGATGCGGCAGGCGCATGACCTGTTGTTGCATACGTCGCTCACGGTGAACGAAATCGCTGCGCGTCTGGGAATGGGCACTTCGCAGTATTTTCATCGTTACTTCAAGCGCCATGGCGGAGTTACACCCGCCGAATATCGCCGAATGCATACGAACCCGTCCGGACAAGCGACGCCATGAAGATGAGCGCCGGAAATCTTGACGAAAGGAAAGGCAAAAAATGAACCATGAGATCCGCGTCCATGACGAAAAATCGGGGGACGTAACCGACGATTTCAAGATGGCCTGTTACGAATTGCGTGAGCGGTTGGTGGCCGATCCACTTCGTCCACGCTACCACTGGATAGCTCCATTTGGCGGCTGGAACGACCTCAACGGGCTGGTCTTCCACAAAGGCCGCTATCATCTCGGCTACCTCCAGAAAATCGGCAACGGGCCTGACCACATTCCGTTTTCCAGTTGGCAACACATATCGAGCCGCGATCTACTGCACTGGCGTTTCCACCCGGCTTTCCTGCGCGAACCGTTTCCCGGCACGCATGGCGATTACTTCAACAGCGGTGGAGTTATTCGCGGCGCGGATGTGCCAACGATTATCGTCAACATGCCACGCAAGGGCATCTGCATTTACCAATGCCACGACGACCATCTAGACCACTGGGTCGGCTTGCCTGAGAATCCTGTCATCCACATCGCCAACGAACGCACCCAGCAAGATTGTGTGCAGGCACCCGAGGGGGCGCATTACCCAGAGTGCATGATCTTCGATCCCAGCGGATGGAAAGAAGGCGACACCTATTACGCGCTCATCGGCAGTAAGAATTTCCGGCCCGGTTACGAAGGAGACAGTACCAGTCTGTTCAAGTCCAAAGACCTGCGACTGTGGGAGTATATCGGGCCGTTCTACCAATCCGATCGGCGCTGGACGACGGTCGAAGACGATTGCGCCTGCTCGGACTTCTTCCCCTTCGGCGACCGGCACATGCTGGTGATGCACAGCCACAAGCCCTATCCTAAAAGCCAATTTTACCTTGGCCGTTACGAAAACCATTTATTTTACCCGGAACGCTTCGGTCAACTCAGTTGGAAAGGCAGTTTGCACTGCGCGCCGGAAACCCTTGAAGACGACCGCGGGCGCCGTCTTTACTGGGGCTATGTCGGCGATGCATCACATGGCAGGAGTTATTGCTGGTGCAGTGTTATGACCCTGCCCTGGCATTTGATTCCAGACACGACCCACGGCATGTCGATTCAACCGGCCGAAGAACTGAACGCCTTGCGCTACGACGAGCGCCGATGGCCCGATCAGTCGCTTGCGGTCGACCAAGAGATCGCGCTCGAGGGTTGCGACTCCGATTGCATGGAACTGCGGCTGACCTTTATCCCCGAATCGAACGCCACCTTCGGTCTCAAGGTCCTTTGCTCGCCCGACGGCGAAGAGGAAACCGTCATCCTCTATGATGCCGTTGCCGAGGAGTTGGTCATCGATTTCAACAAATCCAGCAACGATCCTGACCTTGACTATTTGCCGCGGCATGGCCATTTGCAGCGAGGTCAGTTAGTTCAGCGCATTCCCCTCGGCATTCAACCGGGGCACCCCTTGGATTTGATCGTCTACGTGGATCGTTCCATCGTTGAAGTGTTCGTCAACCGCCGCGTCGCCACGGTCCAACGGGTCTATCCCATGCGCCCGGACAGCCGCCGGACCCGGCTGTTTGCCCGGGACGGGCGCGTCAAGGCAAGCCATATCGTCAAATGGGAAATGGAGGCCACCAATGCCTACTGAACCCATGAACATTCTTCTCATCACCACCGATCAACAACATGGCCGCATGCTGAGTTGCGCCGGGGAGAAGTACGCCCGAACCCCCGCGCTTGATGCGCTGGCCGCCGGCGGCAGGCGCTTCGAGCTGGCCTACGCGCCCAACCCCGTCTATGTTCCCTGCCGTTACAGGTGGATCAGCGGCATGATGCCGACCGTTTTCGGAGGAATGGAGGGCAACCCACCATCGGCGCACCCGGCCATCCGCGAGCACATCGACACCCCGATGCTCGGTCATTCGTTTTATGAAGAATCGGCGCGAGTTCCGTTCCTTGTGACCGGCCCCGGCCTACGGGCCGGCGTCGTCGATACCACGCGCCCGGTCCATACGGGTCCGGACTTGATTCCGACACTCTGTGACTTTGCCGGCATCGAAGTTCACGCCAATCTCCAAAGCCGAAGTCTGCGCGGTTTCGCAGACTTTGAGCGGGCGGATGATCTCTACGCCACGGCGGAAGAAGCACTGTTTGACCCGCGGACCGACCCGGGCGAAATGAACAATCTGGCCGACGATCCGACATTCGACGGCGTCCTGCGGGAACACCGCACGATGCCGGCCGGATGGGCGCACGTGCACCGGGACCACAAGGCCGATAACTATCTAAATATATAACGATTGTACAAAAGAAATAAAATCTATTATGAAAGCGATTATGGTCATGTTCGATTCTTTCAACCGGCGAATGCTGCCACCGTACGGTTGCGATTGGGTCAAGGCCCCCAATTTCCAGCGACTCAGTGAGCGTTGCGTCACTTTCGACCGCGCCTTTGCCGGCAGCATGCCCTGTATGCCGGCGCGCCGGGAGTTGCATACGGGACGCTACAATTTCCTCCATCGCAGTTGGGGCCCTATCGAGCCGTTTGACGACTCCATGCCTGAAATACTCAAAGAGCATGGCGTACACAGCCATCTGATCAGCGACCATTTCCACTACTGGGAGGAAGGGGGCTGCAACTACCATACGCGCTACGAGACATGGGAGATTTCGCGAGGTCAGGCAGGCGATCCTTGGATGGCCGCGTATACACCGGGCACCGCTCCCGTCACCGGCCGGAATTACAAGTCTCAGGATAAAGTCAACCGCGCATTCATGCAGGATGAAAACAACCTGCCCCAATCCAAAACCATGCGCATGGGACTCGAGTTCCTCGAGCGCAACCATGATCAGGATAATTGGTTTCTGCAGGTGGAGACCTTTGACCCGCACGAGCCGTTTTTTGTTCCTGACCGCTTCAAAGAACTCTACGACTTCAGGTTCAGCGATGTGTCGGGCTATGCCTACGATTATCCCCCGTGGGAACTTGTCGGCGAACGTTCCGCGTTGAATGATCACTACCGCTATCTCTATGCGGCGCTGATCGGCATGTGCGACGAACACCTGGGCCGGATCATGGACAAGATGGATCAACTGGATTTATGGGACGACACGCTGTTGATCGTCAACGCTGACCACGGGTTCGCTTTTGGCGAGCACGGATGGTGGGCCAAGGGTGGCACGCCTTGGTACAATGAATTGGCGATGTTGCCGCTCTTCATCTGGGATCCGTGCGCAAAGGTCCGTGGCGAACACCGCAACAGCCTTGTGCAGACAATAGACCTGCCGGCCACGATCCTGGAATACTTCAACATTGAACGCCCGGTATCCATGCAGGGACAGCCCCTGCGCGCAACCATCGTGAACGACGCACCGGTGCGCCGGGCCGGCCTGTTCGGCGTACATGGCGCCATGGTCAATGTGACCGATGGACATCATGTCTATATGCGGGCGCCGATCCATGAGGAAAACAAACCTCTCTATGAGTACACGCTCATGCCTACCCACATGCAGCACACGTTTTCCATAGACGAAATGCACCGGATGACCGGGTTGGCGGAGCCCTTCTCATTCACCAAAGGGTGTAAAACCATGCAAATAGATGTCAGCGGCCCAAGCTGGGTCAAGCACCATGAATTCGGCCACCTACTCTTCGATATCGACGAGGATATTGCACAACTGCGGCCATTGAATGATGAGGTTTTGGAGGCCACCATGATTGAACACATGAAGCGCGAGATGAAAGACACCGACACACCACCCGAACAGTTCGAGCGTCTTGGGCTATGAAATTAGATATGAATACATCCGGGAAAAAACCTCATCTGATTATGCTCATGGCGGATCATCTCCGCTTCGACTGCCTGGCGGCATCGGGACGCAAGCTCGGCGTACAGACACCCCATCTCGACGCGTTGGCACAAGAAAGCGTGGTTTTCGAGCGCGCCTATTGCGCCACACCGCTGTGCGTGCCGACGCGCACCGCAATCGCCTCCGGCAAGTGGCCGCACCGCTCGGGCGTTATCATCAACGGTGGCGCGGTTGAAGATCCGCAAAAGCCGTTCGGCACGTTCGGACCGGAACACCGCACTTTCTACGAAGACCTCGTCGTCGCGGGCTACCGCTTCACGCTCACAGGGGTGCAACA
>CAZOLK010000247.1:0-8504 GCA_964580325.1 uncultured Verrucomicrobiota bacterium
CAACGGGATTCCGTCCCGTAGCCCAGGGTTGCCGCGTCCGCGCGGCTACCCTGGGGCTACGGCACAACACGACGCATCAACCCCAACGGGGTTGCGCCCGTGCTGCTGCTTTGCATGCCCATGGGACTGCGACCGCTGCGACAAAGGCCAGGACATTTAAAAAGGTCGATTAGGCCACATAAATGTCTGGACTAGACTTTGAATGAAGCGATGGTTTTTTTCAGCGCGGCGTCAAATGCGTGGCTGCACTGGAAGTTCAACGCTTTCAGCTTGTCCGGGCTGGATAGCGAGTGGCGGATGTCGCCGGGGCGTTCCGCTTCGTATACAATGGGCGACCGGCTGCCGGTCAACCGTACGATAGTTTGCGCGAGTTCTTTTATGTCGCGGCTGGTCCCGGAGCCCACGTTGTAGATCCCGCTGTGTTCGCTCCGCGCCAGAAAAAGGTTGGCCGCGACCACATCCTTGACATAGACGAAATCGCGGGTCTGTTCACCGCTGCCGTATATGCACAGCGCTTCACCATGACAGGCCTTGGAGATAAAGCGCGGGATGGCCGCGGCATAGGGACTTTGTGGGTCCTGGCGCGGGCCGAATACGTTAAAATAGCGCATCACGGCCGTGTTGAGCAATCCCTGCCGCTGAAACAGGTTGCAATAGAACTCGCCGTCGAGCTTGCTCATGGCATAGGGGCTCATGGGCGCAGGCGGCACAGCTTCGGTTTTGGGGTTTTCCGGCCGGTCGCCGTAAATCGCGCACGAACTGCTGAAACACAGCTTGTTCACCTCGGCGCGGGTCGCTTCCTCGAGTAGAACCAGCGTGCCTTCCACGTTGGTCCGCACGCACGCCAGCGGCGCGGCCATGGATTCGGGCACGCTGACCATGGCGGCCAGGTGAAAGACATAGGTTGCGCCGTTCACTGCCCAGCGCACGGCTTTGCGATCAGCGATATCCGCCTCGACCAGGTCCACGTTGAATCCACGCAGGTTCTCGCGCGTGCCCGTGCGCAGGTTATCCAGCACAACGACCTGTGCCTGTCCCTGAAAATGCTCTACCAAATGGCTGCCAATGAATCCGGCGCCGCCTGTGATCAAAACCTTCACCTTCGCCTACACCCTTTCCACGCAAATCCCTTTTTTCTCGAACCTGGCTTGTTCCGCTGGGGCCAGGCCGTCGTCGGTGATAATGCAGTCGATCTTGGTGACAGGCGCGATGCGCGCGAACCCGACTTTGGCGAACTTGGACGAATCGCTCAGAATCACCACTTCATCGGCCTGCTCCGCCATCTTTTTGACTGCCTCGGCCAACTCGACCAAGTGCGCGGTGATGCCGTGTTCCAGCGAAAAACCGTCCGCGCCGATAAAAGCCTTTTTGACATGAAACTGTTCCATGGTGTGCAAGGCCAGCGGCCCGACCATGGCTTCGCCCGATGCCTTGAATTCGCCGCCCACGAAAATGACGTCGACCATGGGATTGATCCGGATATAAGGCAGAATAAAGGTCGAGTTGGTCACGATCTGAATGTCGCGTTTGCCGATGAGATACTTGGGGATCAGCGAAGTGGTGGTGCCGGCTGAGATCATGACGCTGTCGCCGTTGGCGATCAGTTCCGCGGCGCGCCGGGCAATGCGCTCTTTTTCGGCCACGTGCTCTTTCTGACGTTCGATCACGCCCTTGTGAAACGCCGGCACCGCGCCGCCATGGGTGCGGACCACGAAGCCTTTCTCCTCCAGCGCGTTCAGATCGCTGCGCACCGTCACCTGGGACACCTTCAAATGCTTGCTGATCCGGCCCACGGAAACATGGCCGTCCAGGGCCAGGAAACGGAGGATCTCCTGTTCGCGTTCGCTTAAATGGATGCCGTTTCTCATGGTCATGGTTTGGGTCCGGATGCTTTCGTCTTACAGGAGCGAACAGGCGCAGAACCAGTTGTCCGGCGTGCCGAAACAGAGATGGCCGCAGGTTGTGCAGGTAACGCGCACGGTTTTACCTTCATGGTTGACGGTCAACGGACCGGTGCTGAACAGGGCTTTCATTTCGCGCAGCAGCACGCGCCAGGGCGCGCGTTTCCAGGGGTGCGTTTCAACGGACAGCGGCTGGTTGAAAGGCAGGTTCGTGAACGCATGCACAAAGTCGGCCCAATCGATGGTGCCGTAGGGCGGTTGGACGTGGGAGTCGTAATGGGCGTCGTTGTCCTGGATGTGAAAGGTGACGATCCGGTCGCTGAGGATCTCGAAAGTATTCAACAGTCCTGTCGCGGTCAGGTGGGCATGGCCCGTATCAAAGCAGATGCCCAGCCAGGGCGAATCGAAATCGTCGACAATGCGGCGCAGCACGGTGGCGTCGTCGCCCAACATACCAGGCAGCAGGTTTTCCAGGCCCAGACAGACTTTCAGGGATTCGGCTTCCTTGAGCAGTCGTTTGATGCTGGCGTAAAGCTGGCCGCGCCGCAGTCTTTCCTCGGCAGGGTCGATTCTGCTGCTGGCATGGATCACCATAACCGTAGCGTCAGCCCGTGCGGCTTGCTCAAGAGCCAGGATATGATTGGCCACGGCAATGTTGCGGCGCGATTCGTCCATGCTGCACAGCTCGTTGTCTGCGCCAAACGGCGCATGGCAGGCATATATGTCGATGCCCGCATCCCGCAGGGCACGGGTTGCGGTTTCCAGGCTCCACTGATCCTGGTCCATCAAGAAAGGAGCGCCGGGCTCCAGGCAGGTCACGCCATCGGCGCGCCATGAAGCCAGCAACTCATCCGTAATATCCGGCGCCCATTCGCATATCGAAAAATCCACGCTTAAAACTCCTCATTCATCATGTAAATTAAAAATGTAAGTATCCCTGTCGCAGCCATTAAAATAAAGTGCAAATTCGCAAGATTTCAATTTATAAAAAAAAATAGATTTATAGCTTGAAATAGTTTCACAAGATGATAGTTTCTTAAACTTAAATCTAACAAGTTGTAATGGTTGATTGCGGGGTGGAGCAGTCTGGTAGCTCGTCAGGCTCATAACCTGAAGGTCGTTGGTTCAAATCCAACCCCCGCTACCAATTCGGTTCTTCGCTAATTCCAACCATTTTCTTTTATTATGAATTCCTCTCCATACCTCCTTCCGCCAAGCAAGAAGTACGGCCTTGGCCCATCAGGAGCGGGTCGCGTTTTCAGTTTCGACGTTGATGTTTTTTCCCGCCGATTTCGCTTGTTTTCCTTTTTTGCTTCGCTATTTTTAAAAACTCCATTGCACCGGAGATCTTTTTATGAACACAGTCCTGGAAGAACAATTGACGTTTTCGTGTCCCAGTTGCGGCAGGCAACTGACAGCCCCGCTTTCTTGGGGTGGTAAAACCGTGATGTGTCCGACATGCGTCACGCATATGACCATACCCGGCGTGAAGATGGCTCAACTGCTGGCAACGCCGGAAGAAGAAATGGAGCTTTCTGTTGCCGATCCGGACACGGGCAGCCACGAGAAATCTGCGCCAAGGCGCAAGACCGTGCCGCCTGGAGGCAAGAAAAAGAAGATAAAAATGGTCAGAAGCGAAGGGCAGGGCGCCTCATCGTCATCCGCAGCCATCGGTGTTCGACGTGTCATAACCTGTTTGTCTTGCGGATATACGGCCAGAACATCCAGGGATAACTGTCTGGCATGCGGCATCCGGCAGAACAAACCTTTTACCGAGCTGGATCCGGATGAGCGCGCGATGTGCGTCTATTCCATGATCGTCAGGATCATTGGTTGGCTTTCGCTGGCGCCGGGTATGGTCATGACCTTGTTGGGCGTCTGGCGCCTATGGAACCTTTCTTTTTCCAATGAGATCGCCGAGTTCATGGCTGGCGGCGAGGGCTTGCGTTTTGCGGTCGGCTGCATTTTGAGCCTCCAGGGCATCGGCATTTTGCGCTATCAGCGCTGGGGCCACAACATGGCCATGCTGTCCTCGGCAGGCGCGCTCTTTTCCCTGTTCGCCGATTTCAACCTTTTGAAACTGATCCCGCTGATCGCCATAATGGTGCTGCTCAACACGCCTTATGCCCATCGCTTGTTCCGCGACAAGCAGGTAAGAAGATAAATTTTTAAACGCTGATGATACAGACGCCGATAAAAAAAGAACAGATTTCTCCTGCTTAAATATAGGTGTTATCGGTGATGCCTCATGTTGACGCGTAAAAAAATACTATCCACGGCGACATATGTCCGATGCATCTTGCCAGGCTGCGTTACGCGCTGTGCTGCCTCCTCAGCACTAGCGGGTGCTGCGCCTGATCCCGCAAAAATCATCACTTTTCACTTGCGTCTCTGTTTTTTTATGCTAAATTCTTCCATTCATGTTTAATTAGTTCCGTTATGTTCCGGTATTCGGGCATGGGAAGCGGAACGGAAGCGAGTGCGGATTTTCCTCGATTCGCCAAAGCGGATTTTCTCAAGTAAGAATAATGAGGATAGATAGAGAGGATCGTAGTGTTATGATCATGGAATCAAAGAACACGCAGGATATGTTTGTACAGGACATCCCGCAGACTCAGGAAGAAACAAACGCTCCGGAAACCGTACCTTTCCGTACCCCACCCCAGGAACCCCTGGATTTAACCACCGACGCTTCGGTTCGCGACCTGCTCAATGCAGGTTTGCATTTCGGCCATCAGACCAAGCGCTGGAATCCCAAGATGAAACGCTTCATCTACGGTGATCGCAACGGCATCTATATCATCGATTTGCTGAAAAGCCTGGAACAGTTGAAGAAGGCCCAGCAATTCGTCTACAACACGGTGACTCGCGGTCGAAAAATTCTGTTTGTCGGCACCAAAAAGCAGGCCCAGCAGACTATTCGCCGAGTGGCCGAGGCAACCGAGCAGCCGTATGTGGTTCATCGCTGGCTGGGCGGTACGCTGACCAACGCCACCACGGTTCGCACTAGCGTGCAGCGTATGCGCACCCTGGAAAAGATGGAGACCGAAGGCACCTTCAAATCCATGAATAAAAAGGAAGTTTCCAAGATCCGACGCGAAATGTTCAAGTTGCAGCAGAACTTGAGCGGTATTGCCGATATGGATCACCATCCAGGCGCTATCTTCATTGTCGATATCTGCCGCGACGCGATCGCCGTCAAGGAAGCAGAGCGTCTGCACATTCCCATCATCGCCTTGGTCGATACCAACGGTGATCCGGACCTGGTGGATCATCCCATTCCCGGCAACGACGACGCGATTCGCGCCATCAAGCTGGTTGTTCAGAAAATCGGCGCCACCATTATGCAGGCCAAGGAAGAATACAACAAAATCCTTGTCGAGCAGCAGCGCAAACGAACGGAAGATGAAGCGCGCGAACGCGCCCGCAAAAAAGCGGCCGAAGATGAGCGCAAACAACGCGAGAAGGAAGCGAAGAAGGCCCGCATGGAAGCCATTGCCAAGCTGAAAGCCAAGGGCGTGCTCGAAGACGGAGATAAATCCGGCAACGGCAAAAACAAAATAGATAAACTGGAATCGGATCAGAAAAGAGAGACCGCGCCCAAGTCAGACAAAACAGCTACACCCCCAAAAGCGGAGGCTGCACCCAAAGCGGAGGCTGCACCGAAAGCGGAGGTTGCACCGAAAGCGGAGGTTGCTGAATCCAAAGCTGAACCAAAGCAGGAAGAACCGGTCAAACCCGCTGTTGCTGAAAGCGCTGAAGTGCCGATGACCCAGCCCGCGGAACAAATGGAACAGGACGCTGCCAAACCAGCCAAACCGCTGGATGCCCCTGCTGAAAAAACGCCCGCGGAAGAAGTCCAGGCTGTTCCCGCAGTGCCCGCGGAAAAACATGAAGAGCCGAAAAAAGATGAAAAAGAACAGCCTGCCGCGGAAGAAACACCTGAATAAATTGCTGAGGAACCCGGACAGATTATCCAATAGACATAAAGGAGCATGAGAAAGCATGGCGGAAATTAAAGCTGCACTAGTAAAAGCACTGCGCGACATTACCAATGTCGGCATGATGGATTGTAAAAAAGCGCTGATGGAAACCAATGGCGACAAAGACGCAGCCATCAAATTGTTGCGCGAACGCGGACTGGCCATACAGACCAAACGGGCCGATAAAGAGGCCAACGAAGGCATCATTGACGCCGCGATATGCGATGACGGCAAGCTCGGCGTGCTGATCGAAGTCAACTGCGAAACCGACTTTGTCGCCCGCAACGAATCGTTCCAGGCGTTTGTCAAGGAACTGCTGGAACAGTCCAAAGACCTTGAAGACGGCGCTCTGGCTGAGGCAGCCAAAGATATACTGGCTGACAAGGTGGCCGAGATCGGCGAAAACCTGATCATCGCGGCCAATGTGCGTTACGATCTCCAGGGCGCTGGTGAAATTTTCGCTTATATTCACCTAGGCGGGAAAGTCGGCGTGCTCATGGAGTTGGGTTGCGAAAAGGAAACTACCGTCAAGAGCGATGTGTTCAAGGAATTGGGCAAAGATATCACCCTGCATATCGCGGCCAACGCACCGCAATACCTCAAACGCGACGAGATTTCCGAGGATGTGCTCAACGCGGAAAAGGAGATCTATGCCAAGCAGGTCGAAGGCAAACCAGCCAATATTCTTGATCGCATCGTCAATGGCAAACTGGAAAAATATTACAGCCAGGTCTGCCTGATCGAGCAAGGGTTTGTCAAGGACCCCGATCAGTCGATCACCGCGCTGCTCACCGACAAAGGCAAGGAACTGGACGATATGCTTTGCATCCGTCGCTACACCTACACCAAGATCGGCTCGTAAAACCCTGCAACCAGACATTGAAAAACGGCGTTCTTCTTGAGAACGCCGTTTTTTTTGCGCGATGAATAGCTACGAACGTTGATTTATTTAATCGCGTGCAGAAACCAAAGGCAATCTTTTCAAGGGATTGGACATGTAATTAATAGTTGAAGCAATTTCTTCGACATACGCTTGCCAACCTGCACGGCAGCTGTACCGAATAATCGGGGCTGGCTTCCAGCCTCGGCGCGTTGCAAGGGGCAGGCTCATAGTTTTTTTCGAGCCACTTGATGTCCATTTTCAGTCGTCCGTTCTCCTCATAAAGGGAAGCTGTCAACTCCTCATCCGTTCGCGCAGACGCTTTTTTGCAGGTCGAAACTGCCGTGGAGATATAGATGTCGGATTACGTTTGTAGTCCAGGCTTTAGCCTGCTGAATGCTTCGTTCCTGCAAGCAACACTATGTTGTTTTGCATTGCATTACGCTTCCAGCACGATCCTGGCAGGCTTAAGTGCGCATGGATTTAACAAGGAAAAATGATCGCTGGTGGTCGATGGGGCTTATCTGGAACGGGTTCCACGGGATCCGATCAACGATCACGCCGCGGCTTGCCCACAAGTCACGCCCTACATCGAGGCCGAGCGCGATTAACCCGTTCCGCCCTACCTTTTCGAGCACCCGCCCCCCTACTCCATCGAAACGTTCACCCGGTAATATCCCTGCGCCTCCGCGCCATGCACCGTGTCGGTATACACGTTCATCGGCGGGGTCGCGGGCAGGTTGGTCGCCAGGACTTCGCTCCGGCCGGAGAACAGGTCCGGCAACCAGGATACGCCATACATCCGGTCCGGCGCGCTGTTCCAATGGATGACCATGCCCGCGCCGTCGGTGGCGGGCCGCACATCGCGCACCTGCATGACGTCGCCCGCATCGTCTGGATAGGTGTTCGCCACCGATTCCTCGTAGTTGTTCATGCCGTCGCCGTCCGTATCGTCGGTCGCCTTCGGAATTTCCAGGCGCGCCGGTTCTTCCGCGTTTGCGCTTTCCATCGCGGTCGATTCTTCCATCGGAATATCCCCGCCCGACCCGGCCAGAGTAACATAATCGATCCGCTGGATTTCGCCGTCCCCGACCCCGACGGTTTTAAATACGATGGCGATATATTTGTACCCCGTTCCGAAGTTGATACTCCGATACAGCGTGGTCCATTCCGCATACGTGTTCGCGCTGCCGCATACGCCGTGAAAGAGTTCAGTGTAATTCACGGTCACGCCGTCCGTGCGGCGCGGCCCGCGGTCGTCGTACAGGCAAATGCCCCAGACATCGTCCCGTACGCCGTAGATGTAGACATCGAGGATATTGCCGGACTGCGCGTTGATCGCGTCGAACGCGAATTCGCGTGTTCCGGTCGTCTGGCCGTTGTCCGTAATAATCTGCGCCATGTTCGGCGCATCCGTGTTATCCGCCCAGGCGAAACGACCCGAGGTGTTAAGGTTCCATTTCGATCTGTTGTTGCCGTTCACCACCCAGCCGACATCCGCGTGGTTGGCACATTGAATCCATCCGCCGCCCAAGGTAAACGCGGAGGTCTCGAATCCGCCGTCGATGACCGGATCGGCGGAGATTTCGCCGCCGCTTCCGTATATTTCGAATTTGTTCAGAATAACCCGGGTCCGCAGACCGCCTTCGCCGAAACCGCCCAGGTTCACCTTGACGCGTATATACCGCGCGTTGACCGCACTGAAGCTATCGCTGGTTTCTATGTTGTTATTGCCAGTGA
>CAZOLK010000248.1:0-8479 GCA_964580325.1 uncultured Verrucomicrobiota bacterium
CCCGCCGGTCGAGCTGCTGTCCGACGACTTTTTGTCTCACGTGCAGAAGCACTCGGGGCAACGTGGAAGCCAAGGCCAGCGAGATGGAGCACGCCGTCCGCAAGCACTGCACGGTACACTTTGATGAGGATCCGGCCTTCTACACCAAGTTGAGCGAGAAGCTGGAGAAGCTCATCGAGCAACACAAGAACAACTGGAAGGCCCTGGCCGATGATCTCGAGGGTCTCCGTAAAGAGGCGATTGCCGGGAGAACTGACGTCGCCGAGGGTCTGACCAAAGAGGCAACCACGTTCTACGACTACGTGTTGCAGTTGGCATATGGCGGCGTCGAGGAGCCCGCCGAGGATCGCACTGCGCTGAGGAAGCTCATGCTACGCATCGTGGAGATGCTGCAGGATACGATCGGTGTTCTCGACTTTTGGAAGAAGCCCATCGAGGTAAAGAAGCTACGCGGGAACATCGACACCGAAATTCTTCTTGCGAATATCCCGGCACTCAACGCAAAGCATGAGCGGCTCGCGGTCGAGATCGTGAAGCTCGCCGAAAAGCGCAATAAGGAGCTGATCAAATGAAAGCGTCCCAAGACAACGGAATTGCCTATGAAGTGATCCGGAGTCGCCGCTCGACGGCAGACATCATCATCGAGCGTGACGGCAGCGTGCTCGTGCGCGCACCGGAGTGGGCGGACGACGACCAGGTCGCCAACATCGTCGAGTCCAAGCACTACTGGATCTACCAGGGCCTCGCGGAGTGGCGAGACCTCAACGCCACGTGCGTCCTCCGAGAGTACAAGAACGGCGAGGGTTTTCTGTATCTTGGCAGGAACTACCGGCTATCGCTCACGACCGACCAAGACGAACCACTGCAGCTAAAGAACGGCCGCTTTGCTCTTCGTCGTGACCTCGCTGAACAAGGAGAGATTGCAGCGGCGAAGACAGCGTTCCGCGATTTCTATGTGGCCAAGGGAATGGAACGGCTGAGTCAACGCGTCGGCTACTACGCTCCGAAGGTTGGCGTCGAACCGGGCACGGTGGAGGTTCGCGAACTGGGGAACCGCTGGGCATCGTGCTCGCCCACTGGCAAGCTCGCCTTCCACTGGAAATGCATGATGGCCCCTCAGACCGTCATCGACTACATCGTGGTCCACGAGCTGTGCCACATCCATCACCGTGACCACACGGATGCCTTCTGGAATGAGGTCGACAAGGTGCTGCCCGACTTCAACGAGCGGAAAGAATGGCTCCGGAAAAACGGTGCGGGGTTGGATATATGACCGATTCGGCGCGAGAGACCACGCTGTGCAGCGAGACAACAGGGCATACGCCTCTGGCGAGCGACTCGGCATCACGGCGGTGTTGAAAGCAGCGATTTTCACCTGCCGGACTCCACCTCTTCGATCGCAGTTCTGGGCTGAACATCCTAATCGATGAAGCTCCCGTTCCTGCATCACTATAGTCGTGCGCTCCTTGTCAGATCTCGATGGGTGCAACATAAAAAAGTGGGCCACAGGTATTGAACATCCAACTTACTTGGTGAACGATTACGGTTAGGCGCTTCAGGGTTTTCCGAGTGATTTCTTCTTTGCCGCAAGCTTTGTCGCGAGCTTTGTCGGTCTCCTCGTACTCGGCCCCCTACTCGACCGTGTCTTCTCTGACAGTCAGCTCAAAATGAAGTACACAAAGATCAGGGCGACGGATGGTCTATCAAAAGTCTACAAATATCGAATTGCTGCCCATCGGGATAGGCCCCCTCATCACTGAGGGGTCCTCCCACACCACCGAGTATACGGATCACATGTCACGGCGGTTCGGCTGTTCAACTGGTAATCAAGACTTTTCCGGGAAAGTAAGTGGATGCTATTTGACCTGCAATAAGATAAGAGCCAAAGTGCCACAGCCAATTTCAGTCAGAATCGCAGTTCCTGCATACATGACCACTTCATATCCGGAAAAGGAGCCCATCAAGTCGCCGCGTTCATTCCGTATTGGACTTATAGGTTGATCCCAAGCACGGATATAACCACAACCACGTTGTACGGCGATCCAAATATCCTCCTCGGCCCGTAGGAGGCTTCGGGCGAAGCCGCGCATTGGGAAATTGTGTTTTTCATTTTGTCGCGTAGGTATCTCCCATGATTTTAGGATAAGTTTGGTTTTCTCCGTAGCCGCCAGCTTTCGCGGCGGTGCCACGGTGGGACGCCCCCAACTACCAACTGCTAACACTCAGAACTCAATGCCCTTCTGCGCTTTGACGCCAGCTTTGAGGGGATGCTTGACAACGTTGACTTCACTTACCAGATCCGCGATTTCGATCAGGCCTGGGCTGGCGTCGCGACCGGTGATCACGATATGCAGGCGTTCAGGTCTATTGCGCAACGCGTCTAGCACCTCCTGCTCCGTGATCATCTTGTATTTGATCAGGTAGGTCAGTTCATCCAGAATCACCATGCCGTATTGATCGCTGGCGATCTTTTCCCGGGCAAATGTCCAGGCCTCGTGGGCGACGCGGATGTCTTCGTCCAGGTTTTCCGATTTCCAGGTGAATCCTTTGCCCATGGCATGGAATTCGAGCAGATCGAGTTCGGCGGCTATGCGTTGCTCGCCGGTTTTCCAACGGCCCTTGAGAAATTGTACAAGGCAAACGCGCATGCCGTGGCCCATGGCTCGCAGTGCCAGACCAAATGCCGCCGTACTCTTGCCTTTGCCATGGCCGGTATGCACAAGAATCAATGACTTCAACATAAGCTCCTCAGCTCGGGTGTGAACGGATCAAGGGATGACGCGTGAAAGGAGCACGCCGATGGCCTGTGTGATTTTGTTTTTTTCCAACGGCTTGCTCAACATGATATCCACGTGCCGCTTATCATGGGCCAGTTCGTCGCTCAACGCGCCAAAACCGGTCAGCATAATCACCGGCATGGCCGGTGAGATACGTTTGATTTGGGCGGCCAACTCGTCGCCCGGCATCTCCGGCATGGCCTGGTCGGTGATCACCATGTCGAAGGTCTGTTTCTGGAATAGCTCCCACGCCTCCACGCCGGTCACCGCACTGGTTATGGCATGGCCCAGGTTCTCGATCACTTCGGTCAGCAACAGGCGCGTATTGGCATCGTCTTCGGCCAACAATATCCGTGAATGTTCCATGTGCACAACAGCGGGAACCACATCATGGTCTTCCGGCGGCTTCACTTCTTCCTCGGGCAGCGCAGGCAGGGTGATGCCGATCCTGGTGCCACACCCAGTCGCGCTGGTAATGGCGATCGTGCCGTGGTGGCGTTTGATTATGCCGTAGACAATCGACATCCCCAGGCCCGTGCCTTTTTTCTGCTTGGTCGTAAAGAACGGCTCGAAACACTTGGCCTGCACATCGGCCGACATGCCGCAGCCCGTGTCTTCGACTTCGACATGAATCGCACCGTCCTCGCGGACGCAGCGCAGTGCAATCATGCCCTGCCGTTCAACCGCATCGATCGCGTTGAAGATGAGGTTGATCAGCACCTCGCGCAACTCTTCGCCGTTGCCCAAGATAAAACACGCTGCATCGAGTTCCAGATCGATCCTGATGGTCTTGCCTCGCGACAGCGCTTCATCCTTCCACTTGGGCGTGGTAAAGGATACCACGTCGCGGATGAGCAGGCCGATATCCACCTGCTCCATGATGTGCTGCTGCTCGGCGGGCCGATAAAAGCGGACCAGCCGTTTGACCGTAGCGGTGGCGGCCTTGGCCGCTTCGGATATATAGTAAATCAACTCTTCTCGTTTTACCGGGTCGTTCCGGTTCTTCTCCTCGTTGAGCAGGTCCACGGCCAGGGTGATTGGCTGCAGGGCATTGTTGAAATCGTGGGCCACGCCGCTGGCCATCTGCCCCAGGGCGCCCAGCCGCTCCTGGTGAATGAGCTGCTGCTGGGCCTGCTGCAGATCATCCAGCGCTTTGAACAGTTTCTTATTGCTCTCGGCCAGGTTGCGTTCGGCTTTTTTGCGCTCCAGGATTTCCTGGTGCAGGTGAATGTTGGTATTGGCCAATTCAGCGGTGCGTTCATTGACCTTGGCTTCCAGGTTCTGCTGATACTGGCGCAACTGGTCGGCGATTTTCTTGCGTTCGCCGATTTCCTCCTTAAGCGCCTTGTTGCTGGCCTGCAGCTCCTCGGTACGCTCCTTGACCCGCGCTTCGAGATTGTGGTAGAGTGTGGCCAGTTCGCTGGTCATCTTATTGAACGTATCGGCGAGCATGCCGATCTCGTCGTTGCCGTAAACCGGGGCCCGGCTGGACAGGTTGCCCTGGGCCACATCCGCGGCCGCAGCGGCCATGGCCAGGATGGGTTGCGCGATTTTACGTGAATAACGCAATACGCCCAGGGTCATTACGCTGATGGCGAGCAAACCGGTCATGACGACGATCCAGGTCAAGTTGGTCGCCTGCCGCCATGCTTCCCTCCGCGGCATCTCGGCCAACAGCGCCACTTGGTAAGGGTCCAACCAGCGATAGACGCCGATCACGGACCGACCGGCATAGTTGGTGTATTTACCGTAGCCCTCGCGTCCGGCCAGGGCCTGGTCGAAATTTTTGGTATGACCCCCCCGGGAAACGGTTTGGCGATTGCCACGGCGCGACGAAATCAGCATGTTATAGCGGTCGACCAGGTAGGCTTCGCCGTTCTCGCCCAAGCCGATCTTGTTGTTGATGATCCGGTCGATCCGCTCCAGGTCCAGGTGCGCCACCAACACGGCTGCCGCAGAATAGCCATCTTTTATCATGATCGGCATGGCATAGGTCATAACCGGCTTGGATGTTTCCGCATCGGGATAGACCGGTTCGAGATAGGGTTGCGTGCGACCGTGGGTAAAATAGTTGTAGGTTGTGCGGTAGCGTCCGATTTTTCCGGGATTAGACGAAGCAAACACCAGGCCGCCGACCGGCGAGAGCAGGCTGCATTCGTACACGTTGGGTCCGGCTTCGCAAAAACGACGCATGCAAATGGACAGTCGCTCAAAACGCTGGGCGCCTTGGTCCAGTGTAATGGGTGAATCATCCAGACCGACCTGTTTTAATTCATCCCTCAGGTTATCGGCCAGGAAACCGACCTGCCACCGGATTTCACGGATCCAATGGGTCAGCATCTCCGCCTTGTGATCCAGCACTGTATCCAGGCGCACAACGATCAAGTGCTCGAGGGCGGAACGGGCAACCAGGAAACTGGTCAAACTGGCCAAAGACACGGTTGCAACCGTGATGAGTAGGTATGCCCCGACAAGACGGGAAACCAGGCTCTTTTTTGTACCGGCCAATTTGAGCTTCATGCTATTCGCTGGTTCCTTATAACGTTTACATTTCTTACACCTTGCTCATGCTTAACATCCAATAAAACAAGGACTCCACTAGTAGTATAGGCAATAGCCTGACCATGGATCAACCTATCTTCACATAAAAACTGCCATTCTTTTTATTGCAAACGTCCAAAAGGGATAAGAAGATACTGACGATTGCAAAACTCCAGACCGTTTTGGGGCGAAGCACAAGGATGACCGCCGGTCAGCGGATCCTCGATCAACAGTTCTTTTGCGTCGATTTCCGTGAAATTTTTCCTGGCCAGGCTGAACGTCTGTCCCTTGCATAAAGGCTATGGTGAAAGGCGGTCCCAGGCGAATAGCGCCGCGCCCAGGGCACCGGTGAAACGGGGCATGGGCGCTTGCCTGATTTCCTGATTTCCATGCCCAACGCCGCGCTCAGGGCCTCGCGCATACCCGGCATCAAGGCTATGTTGCCGGTGAAGACGACAGGTGCCTCGATCCGGCGGCCAGCGATCTGGTTTTCAAGTTGACATCCTGCGTGTGCGCCAAGATAATCGTAAAAAATAATCGTAAAAAATTCATTCGACATCAACAGGGAATACACGGTTTGGAAAGTAACCTGGCGTTTGAGATGGCATGGTTTTTTTTTGTCCGACAGGTCCGTCGTTGCCTGCTCGGTTGGTTTCTGCTTTTAAACACGGCACAGGCCCAATGGCAGGCTGCCGTGCCGGCTCCAGACGCGCCGCTGGAAAAAGTGCGCGTCGCCATTATCGCGTTCGGCGATGACTATGCCTGGCGCAGCACCGGCAGCACCAGCCTGCCCTTGGCAATACGTTCGTTCAGTTTGCAAACACCCATGAATCCGGCGCCACCCGCTTGGGATGTCCAGGGCAGCAATGCCCGTTACTACGGCGGGTTACGTGGCTGGTTCGCTGAAAACTCAACCCGCGGTTTTGTGCGTAACGGCACGCCGTTGACCGATTTCCTGGGACAGGATCCTCTGGCGCTGATGGCCATGGGCCGGCATCGCTTTGCCGCGATCTGGCTCTGGCAAAAGCAGGATTTTCGTCTGCGCGGCGCTCGCCATCCCGTCGCCTTTGACGATTCCAGCCTGATGCAACTGTATATGCTTCGCTTTGGCGCCGGTGAATTGGAAGGGCGCTGGGTCGTGCGCGACAAGGACGCGTTTTTTATTTCCGAGGCTGTGTTCAAACCCGATTCCGCGGCCGGCGCCAAACCGCGAATCGTTCAACTTGCCCCAACGCAAACACGCTGGGCGCCGCTTGAACTCGACAAAGCCGATGCGCCTGTTTTTGACGCCGCGCGAACGCTCTTCAGCGCGTGCTTGTTCCGGGATGTTCAGGCTGTGGGCTATCACCTGGCCCGACCACGCGAATCCAGCGCCGCAACCCAGGCCATCATGGGCGCATTTCGGGTCACAGCCACGGTAACCCGTCGTTCGCGCCCCAGCGAGACGCTGACCATGGCCCGCATCCCGACCGGCGACATCCAGGGCCGGCCCATACCCGCGTTTTACCTGTCGCGCACGGAAATCCCGTACGCACTCTGGCGCCACGTGTCGCGCTGGGGCCGCAACCGCATGCGTGTCGACGACACGAACTATGTCACGGTCGGCAACGGCGATATGGGCGCGATGCCCCTGGCCGGGGCCGTCTGTTCCGCGGATCATCCCGTAACGGACCTGTCCTGGATCGATGCCGTGGCCTGGTGTAATATGCTATCGGAATACGAGGGGTTGACGCCAGTTTATTACACGGACTCGCAACAGCGCCAGGTGCTGCGCCGCACCCTAGACAGGAACCAGCCCGAACGCGCGGTCGATCACAGCATCCATATACGCATTGACGCCAACGGTTATCGCCTGCCGACCCTGGCCGAATGGGTCCATGCCTGCACTAATGCCCGGGAATCCGAACGCAAAGCCTGGATCGGCGCGACCGCGTTCGGTCACACCCACCCTGTGGGCCGTTCCCAGGCCAATCCGCACGGGGTATGCGACATGATCGGCAATGTCTGGGAATGGTGCTGGGACCTACCTGGCGCATACGCCCGTTACCTGACGCGCGAACACGTGGCCGTCGGCGGCGATGCGCTGTACCCCGCCGACCCACGGCGTCACGCGATCTCGCCCTATGGCGACGAACCTTTTGCCGGCCATGCCCGGATCGGGTTCCGCGTCGCTCGCTCCATCCCGGATGCGTCAGGTCGATATCCGTTGCCGCCACTTACCGCAAACCTGGAAAACATGCCTGCCTGGCCCGTGCGGCGCAACGGCATAACCCTAGCGGAACGCTCGTTACGCGAACCCGCGCTGCCTGAGCTTGACTGGGTGGAGATACCGGCTGGGTACTATCCGGATGCGCGTATCATGGGCGGCCGCATCTATACGCGATCGTTTCGCATGACCGACCGCGAGATAACGTTTGCCCAGTGGTTGACGGTCCGGCAGTGGGCGGAACGCAGCGGGTTCCGCTTCAACCGCGACGGCGATATGGGCGGCGATGACCGGCTCGATCTCGGTCGCGAACACGGTGGGGACGAACCCGTGACAGGACTATCCTGGTTCGATGCTGTAATCTGGTGTAACGCTTTATCGCGGATGGCAGGCAAAACGCCCTGCTATTATGCGGACGCGGAACAGACGAAGCCTTGCACCAAAGCATTGCTATACCGCGGCGACGAGACACCGGACGATCGCCGCGCTCAGGGGGTGCGCGATATGCGCGTGTATGTGCGGGATCGGGCCGATGGGTTTCGCCTGCCCACTGACGCTGAATGGGAGCGGGCCTGCCGTGCGGGCGCTGACGGCGATGTAGCTGGTGACGCGGGTTGGTTCGCCGAAAACAGTAACGCGCGCACGCATCCGGCCGGCGCGGCAAAGCCCAATGCTTGGGGATTGCACGACATGCTCGGCAACGTGGCGGAATGGTGCTGGGACCGTGCCGGCGCCGTGGTGGTACGCGACCGGGAAGCGGTGCGCGATCCCATGGGTCCGGTTGACGGTATGCGTCGCGTGGTGCGCGGTGGTTCTTTTCGCGAAACGGCTTGGCCCTATGCGGAACGCGCGGCCTGTATGCATTACGCCGGCTATCCGCACATCGGCTTCCGCATCGTATACCGCGACAACCTGGCCAGTGGCGCGGTGGATGATAACGTCGCGCCACAAGACA
>CAZOLK010000249.1:0-8427 GCA_964580325.1 uncultured Verrucomicrobiota bacterium
GGGGTTCAACAAGCGCGATTGGCGGCGCCGCTGCACCAGCATTGTTCAATGGCCGCGCAATGCTGACCCTGGGCCCGTTCCCAGGCAATGGCAGGTAGAATCGAGGGGCGACCGGCGCTGATGTCGCTGGCGTCTTCGGCATTGAAATCCTGCAGGTCGTCTTTGATCTGGTAGGCGATGCCCATGCATCGGCTGTATTCGGCGAGGACCGGGTGCAGGTATTCCGGCGCATCGCCGCACAATGCGCCCAGGCGCAAGGCCACTTCGAATGCAGGTGCGGTTTTCAGCTTGAAAATCTCCAGCACATCATGGCTGGTCAGAGATCTGGGGTCGCGCATCCAACTCAACTCCAGGCCTTGGCCCACGCACAGGTCACGGTGACCGCGGGCCACCACGGCGAGCATATCGGCCTTGAGCTTGTCGGGCATGACGGCTTCGGTGATCAGGCGATAACCTTCGCCCAGCAGAAAGTCGCCGGCGTTCAGGGCAATGGGTACGCCGTAACGTTTATGCAGTGTTTCGACGCCGTAGCGCAGATCGTCGTCATCCTCGATGTCGTCGTGGATCAGCGAGGCTTTATGAAAACATTCGACAGCCATGGCCGTGCGTTGCAGCTCAACGGGCAGGCGCCGGTTGGCGTCGGTGTGGATGGCCTGGTATACCGCGGCGCAGAGAAAGGGGCGCCAGCGTTTGCCTGAACCGCCGAGCCAGGAGCAGGCGATCTCCTCAGTCTGGGTGACACAACGCCCCAGTTGCTGTTGCAGAGCGCTGCCGGTGAACCAGGCGTCGACTTTGCCGCGGAGTTTGTTGAGGTCCATCCGTGCGCGCATGCCGTTGGTGTTTACGTTGTTCATCTCGTCGCGCAGCCAGGCGGTGTCCACGGCCGTATTGCTGCAACCGTCGTGCAAGAGCGGGATGGCGATGCCAGGTACGGCTTCAGCCACCATGAAGGGGAAGGCGCGTTCCATGGATGTCAGGCAACTGACCCCGATCACGGCGTCGATCATGCCGCGCTCGATCAGGGTGGTCACAATGCTGGTGCCCTCGGCGATCAGCACGGCATAGCCCAGGGTTTCCGCTTCGGCGACCAGTTTGCCCATGGCGCAGCAATTGCACTGTTCACAGAGCAACCCGAATTCATCGAATTTCGCGGGGCACTTGGTTGCATTGCGCATGCAGGGCGGTAGCAGCAGCGTGCGGCGTTCGAATGGGATGGCCGCGATCTTGTCGCGCCAGACCTGGTTGTTGAGCAGCACCTTGACGAAATTGATATAGGCCTCAGGAAACTCGGCTTGCACGTGTAACTCACGGACGCCGATGTCCAGTTCCTCCATGCACAGCGGCGGCGTCAGGCCGCGGGTCTCGGCAAAGTCGCGCACCAGGGCGATAAGGCTCCGCCGTTCGTTTGCTTGTTGAGGCACGGCCAAGCTGGGTTTTGCCGGCGCTGGTCCGTGTTCGCGGTTGTAGGTCAAAGGCGTTAATATTGGGTTTGGTGCCGGATGGTCGTTGCCGTTCATTTCATGCGTCGTCTGTTGCATGCTCATGTCCTCTCACTGGTCAACCGTAGGCGCCAAAACCGAAGAACCAGTTCTTCTTGGCCCAGCGATACCAATGGTTCTTTTCCGGGATCTCCGCGCCTGGCATGGCGTGGCTGGCCCGGGCCTTCATGGCGGCCAACTCGTCGTAGCCCGTGCCGCGACCGGATGAATCGATGGCCTGGTGGTCTTCCAGGAATGCTTTCAATTTTGCCGGATTTTCCAATAAAATGCAACCTTGGGTCGTCTCGGTCACCATGGCGCTGAAATCGCGATAAAAACTAGATCGCGTGATCAGGTCTTCGATCGACACGCCTGGACCCAGTTGGTCCAGCGCGAACTGGATCGGCGGGCACGGTTCGATAAAGCCGGCCGGATTGATGTGGTAACTGATGCCCACGGCCGCGGGGCAAAGCCCGCGGCCCAGGTGATCCCAGTAGGCGTCGACGATGATCAGCGGCGCTTTGCAGCGCGCATCGACAATGAAACGGCGCAAGGCCACGATCTCTTCGTGTGAGAGGGCCAGGTCCGGCTCCGGGTTGGGGCCGACCGGCCGGTAGATGTAATACCACATATAATGCACGCCCCGGTCGACCAGGCGCTGCAGATAGTCCATGGACACGAGATCGTTGAAATTGGATTTACATACGCTGGTGGCCGCGCCGATGACCAGGCGCGCCTTGCGGCAAGCCTCCAGGCCGTTCATGGTGCGCTCGAACACGTCCTTGCCGCCGCGCCGGGTGTCGCTGACTTCGGCCAGCCCCTCGATGCTGATCAAGGGGGTCACATGGCCCATCCGGCGTAGGCGGGCCGCGATGTCGTCGTTCATTAGCGTGCCGTTGGTGAAGAGCTGGAAATAGCAGGCCGGGTGGCGTTCCAGAACATCCAGCAACCCCTGGTGCATCAGCGGTTCGCCGCCCAGAATGCCGTAAAACCAGCACCCCTTCCGCTTGCCTTCGGCGATGATCGCGTCCAGCGTTTCTGGTGCCATGTGTTTGCGTTCGCTGCCCAGAACCCAGCATCCCTGGCAGCGCAGGTTGCAGGCGTTGGTGGGCGAGATAAACAGGAATGCCGGGAAGTAGACGCCCTTTTTCAGCCGTTGCTTGAAATGTTCGACCGAGCGCATCCCTTTCCAGCCAAAATTATAGCAGAATTTAAACAGAATGCGGCCGTCAATTTCGCGCAACATGCGTCGGATGAAATGGAAGTTGCTCATAAACTACAGTCGCTTCGGGTCGGTTCAGATTCGTGGGGTCATGTCGGGTTGTGCTTCTGCCGACGTGCCGCGGCCCGTGCCCGACGCCGGGCCAGTATGTTGTGCAGGTCCGAGTCCGTATCCAACTGCTTTTCGACCTGGGCCAGGCGGCACTGCCGGATGTGTTTTTCGGTCACCGCGGCGCCGTTAATCGGCGCCTCTTTTATTTTGGGAAACATAATGGCCAACTCCGGACATAGGTGGGCGCATGCCGGACAATTGGTTTTACAATGGTCCGGATGGCTGACGCACACGCGCCCGTCTTCATCGGCGGTGTAAACGCCAAAAGGACAAAAATTGAGGCATTGCCGACAACGCGTGCAGCGCGCTGTATCGATGACCGGGAACCAGGGAATCCAGTCCTCTTCCGCATCGGTTACGCAGCCGGCGCTCTGGCCGGTCGATACGCGAAAAGCATGGATGCTTTCGCGCACTTCGTTCGCGGTTGCGGCGCGCAGGTTGACGATAGTCAGGTCAATTCCGTCGGTATCGATGCTGGCGAATTGGAGCAGGTTGATCACGGCGCGTGGATAGCAGGCCAGGATGAGCAGACGTCGGACCCGAGTTGCTTCGATCAGCCGTGGATCGCGCCGAGCAGCCCTGCCGCAGAGGTCATCAACGGTCCATACCGGTGCATTGGCCAGGGCTTCGCGCGCAATGGCGGACAAGTTGTCGGGCAGGTTTTGCGTATGGGTGCAGCGGCAAAGAATCACGCCGCTCGTGTCTAATTTCGTTTGTTCGTTCATCATGCTCATCGCCAATTTTGTACATGCCAAAAGAAGGTATAAGGAAAGCACATCTACGGCTGTGGATCAATGGAAAAGGTTTGTGATTTTTAAGAGAATGTCTGGTCGAACGATCAGATCCGTTGTTGTTGAAGGTTCAGGGCCGCGGAACGCGTTGGATAGCAAGTCGCTGCCGTCTGTGGGACGACCATGCACGCTGCGCGCCGGCCATGGGACAAAACTTCCCTGCTGTCAGGCATTTTGAAATACGCCATTGTTATTCCAAAATTCGCAACGATGGACCTATTAGCGAAAATAGATTTCAATTTTTGTTGATCCCAGCCAAGTGGCTTTGTAAGGTTTGGGCATGAAAGTCTGGATCTTAACAGCGGCTATCCTGATGCAGATGTGCATTGGCGCGACCTATGCCTGGCCCGTGCTGTCCGCGGAAATGAAGAGCACGACCTGTCTGCCCCAGCGCATGCTGCAAATGCCTTATACCTTTTTCTATTTCAGTTTTCCCCTGACCATGCTGGTTTCCGGTCGCATTATGCGCTGGTTCGGCCCACGGGTCAGTGCCATGACTGGCGGCGCCCTGTTTGGTGCCGGATGGCTGCTGGCCGGCCTGGGATCGCGCAGTTTCCTTTGGACCATTTTCGGCGTAGGTTTGCTGAGCGGGATTGGCGCGGGATTGGCCTATATCGTGCCCATCGCCACCGCGGTCAAGTGGTTTCCGCGCCAGAAAGGGTTGGTTACCGGCCTGGCCGTCGCCGGGTTCGGCGGTGGCGCGGCCCTGGTCAGCCAGGTGGCCGAACGGTTTTACACTTCGGGCTGGAACGCGTTTCAACCTTTCTTTGCTTTGGGCGCCGCGTTTATAATCCTGACTTGCCTGAGCGGTTTTTTCATGCGCAACCCGCCTGGCTGGCAGGAGCCGTTGCATCAGCGCGGCTTAAAGCCGGACCGGCGCGTGATCCTGCTTTTTCTGGGCATGTTCTGCGGTTTGGCCGCCGGTTTCGTGGTCAATGCCAACCTGAGGCAACTCTATGCCGGAACTTTACTGACGGTCGGCGCTTGGGGCGTATCGCAGTTCGCCATCGGCAATGCGCTGGGTCGCATTATTTGGGGGTGGGGCTTTGATCGCGGCAGCGGTACAGCCTTTATATTGAGCGCCAACCTGGCTGTACAGGGCTGCGTGCTGATCCTGGCCTGGTGGCTGAATGCATCAGTGGTCGGTTTTCTGCTCTTTTCGTTTGCCGCCGGTTTCAATTATGGCGGAGTGCTGGTGCTTTACGCCGCGGCCGCGGGGCGGTTATGGGGTTCGGTGGAGCGTATCTACGGCCTGATTTTTGCCGCCAACATCCCGGCAGCACTGTTTCCACTGATCTCCGGCATCCTCTATGACCAACTAGGCCATTTTTATCTGGCGCTTTCATTTTGTGCCGGCATGGCGCTGATCTATGCCGCGCTGCTCGCGCCACAACATGCATGCCTGCAACCGGAACAAGCAGCAATCAATACGGGGAGAGTGGATAGTGGTTAAACGTAAAAACAGTGTGCTCGGACAATCGCCCGGAGTACGCAACAATCAGTCGCTGGGCAAAGCCTTGCAAATTCTGGAAGTAATGGCGTGCAGTCCCGCCGGTATGCGGTTGCAGGAGATAAGCCGTCAATTGAACGTGCCGGCCAGCACGGTGATCCGCTTTTTGAATACGTTCATGGATTACGAGTACGTGGCTCAGAATCCGGAGAACTCGGAGTATTATTTGACCTTGAAATTGACGGCCATGGGCGAGCGGATCAAGTCGCGGTTCCAGATTCGCCGTCTGGTCCGGCCGTTTCTGGAAGCCATATCGGCAACCATGAACGAGGCGGCCAGCCTGGCCATCGAGCAGGACCGGCAGGTGGTTTACATTGACGCGGTGGAAGGGCCGGACTGTATTTTGCAGACCTTGCAGCGCATTGGCAAGAACGCTCCGCTCAACAGCACGGGCGTGGGCAAGATCCTGCTACTGGCCTACACCGACGAGCAGATTGACGAGTTGATCAAGGTGCGCGGATTGCCCACGCCCACGTCGCATACTATCAGCAACAAGCAGGATTTAATCGCCGAACTGGAAACGATCCGTGAACGCGGTTACGCGGTCGACGATGAGGAATGCGAATATGGCGTGCGTTGCGTGGCCATGCCGCTGATCGACTATACGGGTCACATCATGGCCGCCATAAGCATGACCGCGCCGGTTTTGCGCATGCCGCCCGAACGCATTGAAGAGATCGGTACGTTCCTGCTGCAGCAGTCAGAATTGATCTCGCGGCAATGCGGGAAGCTCTGAGATGGGAGTTGGGAGGGCGTTAGGAATTCTGGTCAGACTCCCAACCCCAAACTCTGAACTCCCAACTGCTAACCCCCCCATCAGCATCCCACCGCGGCGACTTCGATCTCGAACAGCAGATCGTCGCGACAGATGGTGCAGTTGGTCAGAATGGCTGGTATGGGTGGCAGGTGATGTTCGTGCAGCCAGGCCGATAACAGCGAAGCATCGGTTGGGTCGCGGAAGTAGGCGATGCTCTGCACTACGTTTTCCCAGGCCATGTTGCGCGATTGCAGGATGTTTTCGACCACCTTCATGGTCCAATCCACCTGGGCTGCCGGGTCATTCAGGTAAACGGTGTTGCCGTCGCTGTCGATGCTGGCCGTACCCGAGATCCACAGCCGCCGGTGGGTCGGCGTGGCCAGTTCCACGGCGCGGCTGAAGCTGCTGCCGTAGTCCATGGCTGGGCACTGCAACGGGGAGGGCACGGTCTGTATGCTGACTACATCCAGTTTGGGTGCGGCCGCGACCAATCCCGCGGTCAGCGCTGCGCCCGTTGCATTGGGCGCGCCAATGCCCGTGCTGGCCGGCACCATGCGCTCGAACATGCAGTGCTCGTCAAAGAAACTGGTGCGTACGCGGTTGAAATTGTCGTACCAGTCCAGGATATCGTCGTTGTAGAACCAGGTGCGCAGCACGTTGGAAAAATCCATGTCAGCCGCGACCAGGGCAGCCGTCATCTGGTGGAAAACCCGGGTTGTCTGTTCTGCGCGGTCATGGCCGTTGCGGTCGTCGCGCAAATCGCCCAGTTCCACATGACGCGCGTATTGATCCTCATACACGCAGCCCAGAATACGGTTGTCCAGGCTGATCGTGTCCACGTGCACGCCCGATACCGCGTGCAGGAACATGCCGGTCAGCGGCGCGGTGCCGCTGCTGTCCACAATCCAGGTCACGGGCCAGGCCACGGGGCCGAGGATTGCCCGGGTCGCATCGAGCGCAGCCTGTTGCAGCCCGGCCTGATGAAATACATCCTGGCGCAGCACTCTTGAGTGTTGTTTGTTAACGGCTTCGGCAGCACGTTCGAACATGGCGGTCTCCGCTTCACCGGGCAATTGGGTGGCAGTGACGAAAAGTTCCGTGATACCCGCGCGTTTCAGCGCGCTCACACACAATCCAGGCGCGATAATAGGATTCATCTTTAGTGCATGGTCCTTCAGCATGGTGCGTACTCCCTCGGATTACAGTGACAGTACAAAGGCTTCGAGCGCCTTCAACTCCTCGGCGGAAAGCTTGGAGGTTTCGCCGTGGTTGTCGTCCTTGTTATCCATGGTCAGTATATCCATGATGGTGTACGAGCGGCCATCGTAAAGATAAGGCGCGGTGCGCCAGATTTCCACGCAGGTCGGCGTGTCGAATTTCATGCCTTCTTCGCGGCCCGTGCCGGTGCCTGCGTCGTACATTTTCATGTCCGAGTACAGCGGGGCTGGATGACATTTGGCGCAACCGGCTTTTTCAAAGATCTTCTTTCCCTTTTCAGCTTCGGCAGATAGCTTGCCGTTGACCAGGTACGGGCTGGGCACGGGTTTCATGTTTTTCAGGTAGGTATCGATTGCGATCGCGTCTTCTTCGGGGATCATGGCGAACAGGATATAGGTCATGCCCGCGCGCACAGCAATCTCGGCTTTGGCTCGGACGCCGGTGATCATGGACGGCGGGGTTTTGTGCGAGAGCAGCAGGTTTTTGGTGTTTTTGGGGTTGCCGATGCCGTCGTTGAGCAGGTCCCAGTTCAGGCCGTCGGTGCGTCCATCCGGATGACAGGTGGCGCAGCTCTGCCATGCCTGGAAGCTGCGCAGCCCGTCGTTGAACAACAATTCGCCGCGGCGTTCCGAGGTTTCGGGCAGGGTCTGACCCAGCGTCACCGGCGTGATGGCCGGATGTTCCAGGTCGGACAGATCCAGCAGGTCCACGGTATCGCTGAAATAATGGCCCACCGCCACTTTGCCGTCGATCACAGCCACGCTGCGCGGTCCGTTGCCCTTGAGTTTGATGCGCTCTTTGATGCCCACGGTGAAGGCCAGGTCATTGGGCACGTCGTCGGCGGTCGATGTCACCTCGGTGACGCGTTTGTTTTCCGCGGCCTGCTTCAGCCGGTCGTGCAGCCCCTGGCGATCGAGCACCATCAGTTCATGGGTGCCGGCACAGGTGACGTAAAGCTGTTTGCCGTCTGTGGAGCAGGCCACGCCCCATGGATTGGCCGCACCGCGGTCCACGTTGTCCAGCAACACCGTGTTCAACAGCTTTTTATCGGCCAGGTCGATCATGCTGATGGCGTTGGTGTTCATCCAGCCGCGTTCGAGCTGGGTCGTGGGCAGTTGGTAACGGCCGAGAATATGGGTGATGTAAGCGTACTTGCCGTCAGGCGAGACGCACACGCCGCGCACGCCCATGCTGCCGTTGGGCAGGTCGACCGTGGCTGTAACCTTGCCGGTGGCGGTGTCGATGATGGAGACCGCGGCCGCCACTATGCCGACATTGGACGGACCGGCGGGCAGATGGTTGGCCACCACCAAGAAGTTGCCGTCCGGCGTCAGCGCCGC
>CAZOLK010000250.1:0-8423 GCA_964580325.1 uncultured Verrucomicrobiota bacterium
ACCTGGTTGATGATGGCATCGGAACGTGAAGGCAGTTCCAACTTAAGTTCGATAGTCCTTGAGGAACTGTTCATCTTCGAGCCAAGAGGTTTCCTGCAGCAACAGCGGTGCGAGCATAGTGCAGATCCAAATGGCCCGTTTTTCTTTTTTTTTCGTCATTTAGTTCTCCGAATTCAGGCGCCGCGACACCATGTCGGGTCCTTTGGAGAACAGCTTATCTCATGGGCTGAGTCCCTGTGGTGCAAACTCGGTAATCTGCACTAATCCAAGACGATTCAATGCTCTGATGAACTGCCGGCAAGCGATCAGCATCTGTTTTCTTGCCGCGGTTTGGTATTTCCAGAAGGGAATTTGGAAATCGGATAAGCGCACGTTCGTGTCGAGTGCGACCGCCTGTTCGACGAGGTTCGTTTGGCGATTGCGTTCCAAAGTCAAATGGTTTACGCCGCGTAAGACCGTGGTGTGCGAAAGGAACATATCGTCGTCCCCGCTGTTGGTCGCATAGGCAATCTGTGTTTTGCCACGCATAGTGGCTTGACGCGAAGATGTCTGATCGTTATCGACATATTCCGCCACGAGGCGGATCCGATCTGGATACAAGAAGCGTTTATAGGGTTGGCAGTCTTTTGGATAATGGCGAAAGGTCGCCCCACAGTTACGACATCGCCACCGCATCAATTTTGTACAGAAAGGCCATATTATATCGGCGATAAGTATCAAGAACCATCGTTTGCATTCCATGTGCATGACCAAATCGGTCTTCCCGCAGTTCTTGCATGGATCGGTAGGCCGTGATCGGCTTTCCTTTGCGATCCTCTTTTTTATTGCAGTTGCCTCTTCCGGCAACTGGTCTGATTCGCTATACTTTTTTTTAATAGTAGGGCTGTGTGTTAATTGTTTTCTAGGGTAAATAAATATTGATATACACACACCTGCTTTTTTTATCAACCCAAAAAAAGAACGGGGTCCGCGGGGTCCGATAAGGAATCTTCTTGCGGGATCTCGGGATCTTTAATTTGGGACTTTTAGCTAGCTTGATCGATGTCGTTTTAATTCGAGACCTAGGAGCTATCCTGGCAATATTTATAGACGGATACTGCCTGTGCTGCCTTATCTTTGATATTTATAATATTAAGAGGGATGGCGCGTAGACTACGTCCACCGTATGGCCTCCGGCTGCGCCGGAGAACCATACGTTGGACCATTGCCGGGCTTGCCTTCCGCAAGCAAGCTTGCTACAGTCCATCCTGGATCGGCATGCACCGCCCAACGGGCGCTGCTGTCTTGGGGTCAAGCAGCGCAACCACACCGCGCTGCACGCAGCCATACCGATCACCTACACCAACGCAACGCTTGTGCTTGATTTCAGCACGTTTACTGGTATCCATTCTACTCTTCGTAAGGAATCAGCACGCGAAACAGGGAGCCCTGGCTCTCTTTTGAACGGATGCCGACCGCGCCCTGGAAGCTGGTCACAATGGTGAGTAGAATCGAGAGTCCCAATCCCGTGCCTTCGCCCATAGGCTTGGTCGTGAAAAACGGATCGAGGCAACGCTCGTGAATGTCCGGCTCCATACCTATGCCGTTGTCCTCCACTTCCAGCACCGCTACCGGGCGCCCTTCTTCCTGGGCCACCCCTTGGTAGGCCATTCCGCTGTCGCGGCGCATGATGTCGCGATACAGGCGGACACTCACGGTTTTGTCTGAACGGCGTTCCGCATGGACGGCGTTCAGGGCATAATAGGCGTTGGAGAGCAGGTTGACCAGGATCTGCTGGTAAAGTTGCTTGTCCATGCGCATCTGGGGCATGACGCGCGCTAGATCCACCTGCAGGCGTACGTTATGCAGGGTGAATTGGCGCTTGAAAAAATCGAGTACATCCTCGACGGTTTCACGCAGGTCGATCCGCGGCATCTGGCTGTTCAACGGTTCGTCGTCTAAGTTCCGACGATGCGCAAAACCGCGCATTTTGCGGATAATGGAGGAGGCGCGATCAACTTGACGGTCAATGCGTTCGCTCAAGTCGCGCAGTTCCTCCTGATCGAATTCACCCTTAGCCATCCGGCGTTTAAAAATATCGCTGCCTGTCTTCATGATTTGCAGCGGCTGCCCCAATTCATGAGCAATGGCTGTGGCCATCTCACCCAGCGCAGCCAGGCGGCCGGCGTGGGTAATCAGCGCCTGCTGCTTCCGTGACTCCTTCTCATGGCGCTGGATCTCCTCCAGCATCCGGTTGAACGCATCGGCGAGAACGCCCAGATCGTCCTCTCCGTATTTGCGCACCCGCACATTGTAGTCGTGTTCCCTGGATATCCTGTCCGTTGTCCGGATTAATTCCAGCAAAGGCCGTGAAATGAAACGCTGCAAATAGAAGGATAGCGCCACGATCAGGCAGGCGGCCAGCAGAAAAATCACAACCAAAACAGAGGCCTGTTGTTTGAGACGACGGTGATACGCGCGTTGCGAATAAAGGATAAATACGGAACCGATCGTTTCGTCATCCAGGATAACCTTCCGTGAAATGCGAACGCTGCCATGGCCGAACATGTCATCCTGACGGAAGATACTTGCAGGCAGGGGCGCGCCTTGTAAATCCTTACGTAAATACGAGGCAAAAGCCTGGTTGTCGTGATCGTAGATAATGGCGAACAACACATCGGGATCGCGCTGAAATCCATGCAGCATTTTGGCGGCCTGCTCGAGGTCGTTAAAGGTCAAGGCCGCGGCTGAATGACCGGCCACCACATCTGCCATGCCAATGACATGATGCTTGATCAACTTGCGATAAGCCATCATTTCCATAAAGAAAAAGGTGACGGACACCGCGAGCAACACAAACATGCTCAACAGAATCAGCATCAAGGTCAGCTTGCTCCGGATAGAGTGCAGCCTTGCGGTTTTGCTATCAGGGATGGACATTGGTCAAACTATCTGGTAAGCGTTTTTTACATAAGGGCACTATAAGCCTGGTCCAGGGCATTTGCAATGAGATTATGCAAGGCGGACGGCGCAGGTGCGCGCCCTATATCACTACGAGCGCAATGGGGATCAGGTCACGCGCGACATATTCCCCTGCAACACCTGGGACAAAGCTGCCGCGTCGTATATCTGGAAAAGCCCATGGCCATTACCATTAACGGCGGCGACGCCTATTTTCGAGACTGGCACTCGGAGCTGAGCAAAACCACGGGACTGCTGTCGAAAGTTGCGCATGACATCGACGTGATCCACTGGCTGGCTTCGGGCGTTTGGCCATCTATCGGTTTATGACCGATGCGCGCGCAGCGGCCCTGACGATCCCATTGACGCCAGTTTCAACCCAGCGACGGCCCCTGCGACACCTAGCCAAATGCAGCCATGGCGGTTCGACCGCGGCCACGCCGGAAGCTGCCCGCATGGCCGTGGTCGTGGGTTGCCAGGCCACCGCGTCGCTGCGCAACGGTGGCGGCGCGCTGGACGTGCCGCCCATGCGTGAAAACCTGAAGCGCTGAAAGGAAGTCCCATCATGAACAACACCATGCAGAACAGCTACTTAACCATTGGTGGCTTTGAAGGGGCCAAACCGATTGAGCAGGTGCTGGAAAAAATCCGCTATATCGGTCCGATAACCGCGGAAATGTTACCTTTTTGCCGCCTGCCCGACATGGTTCTGTCAGATATGGACCTGGCCCTGGATACGGCCACGAAAATGAGCAAACTTTTAAGGTGTTAAGGATTCAAGCCAAACACTGTACGGACGAACGGCCACATCAAGTGTTGATAAAATCGGTGGCCGTCGCTGCCATATTCGTGGCGGTAATGGTCGGACGCGCCCGCGACGCTGAAGAGTTCTTTAACCGCATGGGTCACCCGGTCCACCTCTGCGGTGGAGAACAACGTGTCGTTTCGGCCATTGACCGTAAGCAGAAAGCGCGGCGCAATCAGTCCGGCGATGTCCTGAGTGTCGCCGAATCGCAGCAGACCCGGAACCGCATGGCAGTCGCAGTGATGGATATGGCCGTCCTGATCGCTGATTGAACAGAAGGAGCAACTGGCTATGGCCATACCGATGCGCTCGTCGCATGCCGCGGCGAACAGGGAGGTGACGCCGCCACCGGAATTGCCCATGATCAGGGTTCGCTTTGGATCGACTTCCGGTAGGCCCAACGCCCAATCCAGGATCTTGCGTATATCCCAGACGCGCTCGCCCAGCAGAGTGCGTCCAGCCAACAAAGCGTGAATCATGGCGCTGCGACAATCGGCGTTGCCATGGCGTTTACGCACATCCGGGATGGCAGCCGGTTCAAAACCGCGTGTAGCTGGAGCAATGGCCAGGAACCCCTGGCGCACAGCCTGCACCGCCACATCGCGATCCTGTTCGCGAATCCTGCGCAAATGGTCCTCGCTTTGACTGATGCCCACATATGAATCCATGCCGCGGTGTTCGTGACCGTGGGGAAAGACAGCCAAAGGCAAAGGGCCGCCGCTTTTTGGGCGCAGCAACCAGAACGGAATCTCGAAAAAGGGTTCGGTCTGCAATACGCCGGGTTGCCGCACATAGTCGCCCTGGTCTTCTTCATGGGCCAGGGCCACCCGGCATTGGAATTCGCCAGCATCCGTGGCAATCCGGTCCAGTCCCAATATCCCGCAAAGCGCGGGACGGGCCTGGGATTGCCAGGCTTTAAATGCCTCAGCCGTTTCGGCGCGACAGGCATGCTGCTGTTGCCGGCGATCATACAATGATCGCAAGTGTGCGCATATTTTTTGACTGTATTCCTGGGCCATAATCAAATTGGGTAAAACGAATGCTGCCAAACTTAGCACTGCGGCAGGGGCATGTCAATGCCTACTTTTTCAAATGGTCATTTGAGTTGACATCCCTCAGTATCATTACATAGTTGTATATCATCATGGTTCTAATGGGCATGCAGAGCAGGAAAATAGATGGACATTGATTTTATTAATGAGCTACGCTGCGGCATGAGCGCTCAGGGCATTCGTTTTGCTTTGACAAGGTGCGTTACCGTCAGGTATGTGGAACACCGCTTGAACCAGCTTATCTGGGGAATGGTTGGACATCGCACCTGCTCATTCATTATCGTCCAGACGAACCCGGTTATACCACGAATTGGGAAGCTGATGCGGTTGGCTTTGCGCTGCGTCACGTTGTAGCGCAGATGAAGACCAACCGCCCGAAAGACAGGCCCATCGTGAATGCCCGCGGTTATCAAATGCGTAATGATTATCCAGAACAAGCGTTGTTGGCTTTACGCAATGCTTTCGTGTTGCTCCATGTGTGGGCCGCGTGCGCTGAACACATCCGCTTGGATTTGGCCAACAGAGGAACCGTTGTGGCGAGAACCCAAGCGGTTGCATATTTGGACGCTTGACCCGGAGGGACGAATTGATCGGTCTTTTCTTCCCGTGATTGCTGGAACGCTCCGCGGACCTGACGAAATTTTCATGTTTATAAAAGAATAGCTACAGTAAAATCGTTATCCCTGCCCCTGAAACCTTTCCTACCGGAAGGTTCAGGGGCAGGATGCTTTGCTACGTTAATTATTCATGAATCCGCCCAGCGCAGCCATGTGCAATGGGCCGGCTGCCTGACTGACCTGAATGGCTGATTGCGAAAAGACCATGAATGCCTTGCGGATCTCACTTGCGGAGTTGGCCGGGGTCAGGATCCATTCGTCGCGGATGCCCATGGATTTGAACACTTTGCGGAAGTTGGTATACCCGTCGTCGATGCCCATGGCCGCCACCACGTGGTGTTCGCCGATCAGATCTTCGACCAGCGGTTTGACCGTACAGGCCGATGCGTTGAGGGAGCACTCGTCCGCGCCGTCGGTGATGATCAGCGTCACGGTTCTGGCTGACACGCCGGCATCGGCGAATTCCTGGTACTTGGCCAGCACCCGGCCCAGCAGCACTACGGTCTGATCGTACAGGGGCGTACCCTTGTTGGGATCGTAGTTTTTGCTGGTCATCTTGCGCACTTCGCTGTTCTGCGTGTACCTAACCGCGCCCGTACGTTTGCGCTCGTTTTCGTCAATCACTACCAGCGGCTGGTAGGGATACAGCACAAACCCGTTGAGGTAGCAGGTGTGGGTCAGCATGGTATGGGACTGTTTGCTCTCCAACAGCGCATCGAGCACCGCGTTATGGCCCTCGCGCACGACCTTGGCGTTGCCGGCGAAGCGGATCGAACCTGAATCGTCGACCATCATGGTGACCAGCACCACTTCGCTCGCCTTGACTGTGTCCACGGATACGCCCAGGCCGGCTTGAATCTGCTGGCCCAGGTCAATGCCCTGCAGGGCCTGCATGGATTGCTGGCTCAGTACGCCGTCGTCCATCGCGTTTTGGAACAGGTCGTTGATGTCCGGTTGTTGTGGATTGCTCATGGTATTTTTTTCCTTTCTGTCATGTGTTTGCATGAGTCGCGGCTCAGATCGGCAAATCCGGCCAGTCCTGGATTGGCGTGGCGCTGTCGACCACATGCATGCCCGCATCCTGGAATTCCTGGAACGCTTTCTCGGCCTCGTCTGTAAAGTCGACCACGCCGGGGATGACCACGGCCGCGGTGCAGTCTTTGAGGATGTAGACTTTCTTGGCCATGTTGGCATCCTGCTGCAGGATATCCTGGAGAAAGTCGGCGATGCTGGTTTTGACGCAGTGGCTGCTGGCCTCGCCGGCCATGATCACCACGTCGGCATCGAGCAGGGTCTGGATCAGACGTGTATTTTTCTGCGCACCGGGAATGGGCTGGCCGTCCCAGCAGGTGGTCACCTCGGGCGAGAAGATCGAGTAATGCTCGGTCAGCGGATTGCCGCCCTTAATCTCAGGTCGGTTCTCGGCGCCGCGTGCAAACGTGTGGAACAACCGCGCCTCGTCAATTACGCCGGCGAGTTGATGTCCGTTGGCGCCCAGCAGGCAGTGGTAGGGCCAGAGGTAGAGGCTGTACTTGCCCTTGCGTTCCAGTTCTTTGCAGTAATGGGTGAACTGACGTGCCAGCCAGACCGGGTCCACGTTGAGCTGTTTCGCCATGGCCGGATTGGGCCGGTACACGGTTTTGCGATACTCCTCGGCCGTGATCACCGTGTTGGGCGCCGGATGCGAACCGTCGTCTTTGACATGGGCGCAGGGATGGAAAATTTGGAACGGCAGGTGCGTGTCCATGGTACAGGTGATCTGGCTCAGGATATCCAGGTTCTCGTAGATAAAGCTGACCAGGCGGTCCTGTGCCTCCATGGCCCCTTTGCCCGAACGTCCGGCCACGAACAGCGCGCCTTCGGGAAAGGTGAAGTCGTACTGGTCGTCGATCACCAGCAAGTGGATGCGAGAGCTGTCGCCGCCCACCGGGTTGAGTTTGTGGAGCCGTTTCCAGGCCTCCGCTTTGGTCTGCAACGCGCCGATGTCAGTCGCGTGATAGGCGGCATCGAACGCGTGGTCCGAATCATAGAGATCCGGGATAGGCATCTTTTTTCTGTTCTTCATTTCAGGGCTCCTTTCCTGTTTGTACATTCAATTGAAGCAGCGTGATCTCCTGTCGGCTGACGACATACAAACCGTCCGGTCCGATCAGCAACCGGCTGTCCGCACGGACAAACGGCTCGGTATCCGGGAATCTGCGCACTTCCTCGATCCGGCCTTGATGCGCGGCCAGCCGCACAACGCCCTCGTCCGTGGGCGCGAAGAGTTCTTCGCCACAGGCTGCCGGTATGCCAGAGCATTCGATCGAGCCGCCCTGGGGATCCAGCGCTTCGGCGCAGGCGGCGATGCAGCCGTCGTGGCGGATGACGCGGCACACGCAATGACTGTGTCCTTTATCATGCATACGAAAGAAAAACCAGGCCATGCGCTGAGCAAAACAGACGTTGGCCTGTATTAGCTGGCCAGGCATGGGCGGCAGTTCCACGCTGTCGTTGAGTCCGCGCCCGTTCACGTCAAAGACCGCGGCCACGTTCAATGCGCCGGCGCGATACCAGGCAAAGCCGAACCGTTCGCCGACCCAGAGCAGGGACTGGTTGCTGAGCAGCGAACCCAGTGCATCCGGCGCCTGCGGCGCGGAACGGTAGAGCGTGCCGCCATGAACCCAGAAAACATAGTGCGGATGACCGTCGAATTGCGGATGTCCCATGCCCAGATCAACGGCCCGCACTTCGGGTCGCTCCTCGCCGGGCGTGAAGATCATCAACCGCTGGCCAAGTCCGGCCAGGGTGCGTGCGCCCTGGAAACGGAAGCGCATGCGCGCATCGAGCCGGCCTTTGAACAGGACGTTGCCGTCTTCGCGTTTGAATGCGCCGTGTTCGTGATAGAGCCAGCGCAAGGTCTTCCCTTCGCAGATCGCGTGCAGAATCCGGCCGCGTGTTTGAAACAGGCGCGTGGCCTTGACCTGGCCGCGCACCACCATGGCCAGCTTGACCGCGGCTGGCGCCGTA
>CAZOLK010000251.1:0-8333 GCA_964580325.1 uncultured Verrucomicrobiota bacterium
TAGGCGCCGGGCTCGTCCGGGGTGAAGGCATAGGACGCATCGGACGAAGAGGCACTGGCGAGTGCGCTGTTTGGGGGCGCGTTCACAACCAGCCAGCGGAAGCTGAGCGGCTGGGCCTCGGGATCGCTGGACGCCGTACCGTGCAGCAGCACCTGTTCGCCGCTGTAGACGGATTGGTCTTCGCCGGCCTGGGCCACGGGCGGCAGGTTGCCGGCAACGACGTCGAGGGTATAGGCCTGTTCGGCCGCGGCCTGGTACGGATCGCTGACGCGCACGGTCACGCCATGGGCGGTTTGCGCTTGGGGCGTCCATTGGATCAACCCGGAAGCGGCATCGATGGTCATGCCGTCAGGAGCGGCGGTCAGGGTATAGCGCAGCGGCTCGCGGTCCTGGTCCAGGGCGCGGACCTGGTAGACATAGGCTTGGTCAAGAGCCGCTATGTCAGGCGGCGTCGAGATGATGACGGGCGCATCGTTGACATTGCGCACCATGAGCGAGAAGGTCTGCTCCGCGAAAGCGTCGTGCGGGTCAGCGGCGCGCACCGTGACGTCATGGCGGCCCACGTCGTTTTGGGCCGGCGTCCAGGAGATTTGGCCGGTCAGGGCCTCGATGGTCATCCGGTCAGGGCCTTGCAGGCTATAGGTCAAGGTTTCGCCTTCGGGATCATGGGCCACGGCCTGATATGTATATGTGGATTTTTCGTTCGCGATGGTTTGCGGGGTGGACGTGAATGCCGGCGCGGCATTGAGCACCACTGTTTGCGTCGTGGATGCCTGCGCCCCATCGTCGCTAACCGTCAGGGAGACGGTGTAGCTGCCTGATTGGTGAAAGACATGGCTGACGCGGCTGCCGGTTGTTTGCGAGCCATCGCCGAAATTCCAGAGGAACCGGATCGGGTCGCCGTCCGGGTCCTGGCTGGCCGCGGCGTCGAAGACGAACGGTTCGCCTGGATTCAGCGCGGCTTGTACGATCTCGAACGCGGCGGTCGGCGGTTGGTTGGCTGGACCGACCTGGACCTGGAACGCGAGGGAATCCTGTCCGCCTTTGGCATCATCCACGGTGAGGGCGCCCTGGAACGTGCCCTGGGCGGCATAGGTATAGGTCACGACCGCTGCGTTGGGGCCGGGCGGCGAGCTATCGCCGAAATACCAGCTATAGTCCAGCCGGTCGCCGTCCAGATCGTAGGTTGCCGACGCGTCCAGCGTAAGCGGCTGGCCGAGGCGCAATGGGATCGGGCCGGCCGGCGTCAGGGCGGCGACCGGGGCGCGGTTGGCCTGTTCGATGGTGACACGGGCATGGTCAACGCCTTTGCCGCCGCGACCGTCGTTGATGTAGAGGCTGACGATATATTCGCCGGCCGCGTTGTACGTGTGCGTCGGGTTGGCGTCTGCCGAGGTTTGGCCAGTACCAAAGGACCAACTGTAGTACATGGGATCGCCGTCCGGTTCCTGGCTGCTGGTGGAACTGAACGCGACGGCATCGCCCAGCATGGCGTGATAGGGACCATTGGCCTTGGCAATGGGGTTATGATTGGCCGCGGGGAAGACGATCAGCTCGAAATTCTGCACATCCTTGGTCTGGCCATCGGTCACTTCAAGGGTGACCTGGTGCGGGCCGATCTGACCGGCGGCAGGGGTGCATGCGATGTGGCCGGTTGCCGGGTCAAGGCTCATGCCGGACGGGCCTTCAGCCAGCAAAAACGTGAGCACATCGCCGTCGCGGTCTTCCGCAGTAGCGTCATACTGATAGGTCAAACCGATGCGGGTCGCGGTCAAAGGCTGGGAGGTGAAACGCGGCGCCTTGTTGCCTGGAGAAAGCGGCTGTGAATAGGCGTAGACCGCGGGTGAGATGCCGATGGGATCGGGCTTGCCGTTGTTGTAGGCCATGACGCGGTAATAATAGTCTTTATTCAGCTCGATGGTCGGGTCAATGTAGGTGGTATATGGGCTGTTGCTGCGGGCGATTTCAGAGAAGCCGTGGTTGGAGCCCAGTTCACTACGCAGGATTGCGGCTTCATCGCCTTTCTTGGTCCAGGTCAACTGGCACTTGGTCAATTTAGTGCGGGCTTTCAGGTCAGCGACCACGCGGTTGTAGACCACGAGTTGGGTAAAATCCTCGTCGGTCAGGTCCGGGGAAGCGGAGGATGGGAATACCTCGGAGGTGCGGTCGGTGACGCGCAGGGCGATGTTGTATGTGTCAGCTTTGGAGAAACCGCCGCGGATCACGGCTTGTTCGCCGACCACGCCGTCGTCGTAATCGAGGGGTTGCTGGTAATCGATGTCCCAGTCCCAGGCTTGGATGGCATCGCCATCAACCTCGTCGATATCGTAGGAACTCGAACCATCGAGGCGGATGTCTTCGTAAACGGCGGCAATGTAAGGGCCACTGGCCTGGGCAGTGGGCGGATGGGGCGGGACAGTGACGTCGAGGTTGATGGACGTGGTGTCGTAGACGGGCGGGGTCTGGTTGTCCTTGACCTGGAGCGTGACGGTGTAGGAGGCGAGTTGCGGGTAGGCGTTGGAGACGATGGGGCCGATGGCGTCAGGTGTATCGAAGTCAATGCCGTCGGAAGAGTCGAAGTCCCAGCGGTAATCGACGATGCCGGCCATGGGATTGCCGTGGTAGGAAGCGGAAGCGTCAAGGGTGATGTACTGGTTGGCGGAAGCGGGATTGGGGCGGGCGATGATGACGGCGACAGGTGCGTCCTGGAAGACGGAGCTGGAGAGGATGATGACAGCCCAGGCGGTGGAGAGCCCGGTTTCGTAATAGACCGGCCAGGAGCCGTCGGGCAACTGGCGGCCAAGGAGGATGCGGGCCATGCCATTGGTAGGATTCGTGAACCACTCGAACCCGTTGTAACGGAATGCGGTGATGGGGAAAGGCCGCGCCAGACGCATGGCTTTCGTCAGGGCATATAGACTGTAGATATCCCCATTATGAGAATAAGAGGACCATCGAGCCGCCATCCAATTCTCGGCATCGATCCAGATAGGATCCGACGAGTTCCCGCCAGTCCACGTGAATTGAATCAAGCCCGATGGCGTGGTGGCAGAGGTAGGGTTTTCGGCCTTATAGTAGCCAAAGCCGCCTTGATATCGGGAATATTCAAGCCAGATGCGGTTGCGCGCCTTCGCCCATTCAGGGCTTTGGATGCCCCATATTTCCGAAGCCAACAGACCGATAGCGGCCCATTGGGAGACGGAATTATCCGAACTGGCAGCATTCCAGGAATACCGCCATCCGCCGCCTTCATTTCCATCGTTTTGTCCGCAGATATACATATCTACCATATCCTGAACAAGCTCGCGATAGGTGCGTCCACTGATGTTCAAACCGCCTGTGCGACTCACGCGATTGGAAAGACCGCCGGCGACGAATGCGTCCATGAACTGGCCCAATATATAAGGGCTCCCGTCTTTGGTGGAGATGCCGATGCCATTGGCATTCGAATCGGGATCGCCATAGGGTTGCGTGGTGATCGGCATGGACTTCAATATATTCAGCAGTTGATTCATGCCGCGTTGAACTGTTTCCGCATAAGGATCCCGCAAAGCATCCTCATTCTCTTTGTGCCCATGGACTTCGAATGCCTGAACGATGGAGGCTGTCGTGGCTTCAGTGTAAGTCGAGTCCGAGCCCCACACGCCGAGCGGCGTGCCATTTGGGAGCTGCGAACGTGTCTGGGTTTTGTGCAGAAACCAGAGGGCTTTATCCACGGCGACATTCATTTCGGTCTCGAGATTCCGTGGGCGGATGATAATGGGATAGACATCGGAAGCGAGGATTTGGTCGTGCAATTTGATGAGGATCCGCGCCGTGAACGGCATGCCCACTGGGCCATGATAGATGTGTTTCGCGTCCAGGGCATATTCGTCTCCGTCAATGTTCGCTCGATTGGTCACGGTCGGCGATCCATCGCCGAAATCCCAGACATAATGGAATGGCGGTTTCAGCGATGGCGCCACGGCTTTGAGCGTCACTTCTCTGCCAGGCCATGTTTCGTGCGGCAATTCGATGTTATTGATGATCCGCCATGGAATGGTATGAACAACGACTGTTCCGCTGACATGTAACGATCTGATAAAGGCATTGGATAGGCCGGCGTGATCTACAACAGTAAGTGTAATGTGGTAATTTCCGGGAACGGCAAAATGATGGGTGAGGACCGGATCGCGTTTCCGCACCACCATGCCATCGTCGAAATTCCAGATATACCAAGCAATTCCGAAATTATCTAAAGAAGTCGATGCATCGAAAACAAGCTCCTCGCCCATCATCACTTCGGAAGGCAAATCAAAATAAGGTTGTGCCGGCGGTGTCTCGTCAACGTGCAGAACTGCGGTATAGACATCCTCGTCAGGTTCCCCGCCCATGCCGTCACCGTCTTGATCGAGCGCCAATCCATTGTCTGTGGTCATTGACGGATTTATGGACAACGTATAGCTTCCTTCAGAGAGAGGGACGGCTGTTACCAATAGAAATGAACCAGGCCCATCCAAATAAACCGCTGCAAGCTCGACAGGACCAGACGGACCTGTCAACACAAAGTCTTGCAGAAGGACGGATGCGGGGGCGATCGGTAATGAACATTGAATTCTTAAAATATTGGTGCGGCCCCGTATCGAGGATGTGACTGGTTCGTAAATGATAGGCGCTAGCGTCTTGTCCGCGAGATATAGCGTGCCATCTTGAGCAATGCCGCCTCCGTCGACTACGCTGATATTTCCGATTGGAAAGGTCGATCCATTGTAGTAGATCGCGATACGACCGCCACCACCAGCTCCTGGCAGGAGATGTCCTGTCCCACTGGCGCCGCCTTTTGCGCCTTTTGCATATATACGCCCATTGCCCGTTAATTTGTCGCAATCCAGCCAAATGGATCCGCCGCTGCCGCCGCCCGTATTGTACGGCCCATTCTGACCATCCGTGTTTATCTGTCCAGCTAGATTTATGGTTGATGATTTAATGTAAACAGCCCCCCCACCACGACATTCCGAAGGACCACGGCCTCCCATGCCAAGAGAATTCGGTTCGTATCTGTTGCCGTATATGGGGTTGCTGAAACCTATCTTGTCTTCACCAGATCCGCCATAAGAACCTCCAGAGGCGCCCGTGACCTGAGCGGATGCGGGAAGGCCTTTGCCTGATACGTCGATGCAGCCAGATGGCTGGATGGTCATGGTGTCCAGCACATTCAATTGAAGTCCATTCTCAAAACCCGCTGCGTGGGTTAAGGATCCATAGGTCAGAAGCTCGCAATTTTTTACCGTGACGGCATTGGTGGCGCCGGCAGTGGCATAAAAGACAACAAGCCGGCAGTTTCGATTGCTGAGAAAGGAGAGGTCTGTGTAGATAGTCGTAGACAACCCGCCATTCTTGATTTCAAGCAGACTTTCATCCTCACCGGTTTGTTGTTTATATAACGTGCCTGCCGAGGACCAGAGACTATTCCAAAATTGTCCTTTACAGTGCGTGCGGGCCCAGTTGAAACCTGCAGCATCTTGATAATAGATGGCGATCCGCCCGCCGCCACCGCTGCCTGCTGTACCATTATTGGCTCCGCCCATGGCCTGGATCGCGCCGGTTCCGGTGATCGTATCTGCCTCGATCCAGATCGAACCGCCGCTGCCGCCGCCGGTGTTGGCGGTTGCGCTTTGCTGGCCATTGGCTAAAATGCCATATGATGTCGAAGTACCATTTATTTCCAATGTTCGGGCTTTGAGATGGATTCGACCGCCGCCGCGACAGGTGCCGGCACCGGCGCCACCGATGCCGAGATGGGTAGGCGTCTGATAGTTACCGAAGGAGGGATTGGATTGTCCGTCTCCTGCTGGCAGACCGGCTCCACCGTAGGATGCACCTGAAGTGCCGGTCACATGATCGGATGCAGGAAGACCGCAGGCGGAAACATCAATTTTCGTGTAACTTCCAATGGATACGGTATCCGTAACATTCAGCGCCATCCCATTGGCGTGACCGACAGTATGCGTGAGGACAGCGTTGTTGACCAAGCTCAACGCTTGAAAATCATGCTCGCCGTTGATGGTTACCGTGGTTCCGTCTATGATGATTGTATGACCTTCATAGGTGGTGTCACCTTGTTCAATGGTCGTGGGCGTGGTGAAGGTGGTGGTTTGGGCCTGGGCTTGGTTCCAGGTCCATACCATGCCAATCAACACGAGTAAGATTGCGTTGTTCCTTTTCATGATGCTCCTTTTGCCTCCTTGTTTGTTCCTGTTCAAGTTTTTTCTGGGGATTGCCAGCAATGCGACGGCTTAATCTGCATGAAAACCTGGGACCGCCGGTTGATTTTCAGGGCTTGTGCTTCCGGGGGCCGATGGGACGCCGGCGGTCCCGGGGGTTTGCCAGGCTTTTTTGTAGTGCAGTATGGCATGAATGTAACGGTGTTGTGAAAGATGTTCCTTGGCCGCTTTGTAACTTTCCACGGTTTCCGGATCTGCCGTCATATCGCGCAGCAATGCCGCTTTGGCCAGATCATCCGCAGCCGTGGTCAATTGGTATACGGCGCTTAACATGATCAGCTTCTGCATCTGATTCAATGTTTTATTGTTGCATTGCTGGATCAGGCGTATCGCAGCAACCGCACTATATTCAAAAACTTTGGCGCCGTCTTCGCTCAAGGTCTTTTCATCCAGCCACAGTGTTTCATCCAGCGCTTGTTCGAGATAGGTTCTGACCAGCGTTTGCTTCGCACTTTCCAGGATTTGTTGCAGGGCTTGCTTTGGCGCAATATACGGCACCTGGACATACGCTCTGGCCATGTCTTCGCCTGCCAATGTAATCGTGTAAAGTCGACCTTCGCCCAATGGTGAACGCTCCGCACGCAACGCCACACTCCGATCGTCCAGTATATGCCAGTCCGCTTGAGTGATGGGTTCGTTGGCGCTTACTTCGCGGATTTTACCGTTGAAATCGAGGATGCAGACATCGACCATGCGTCCGTTTGGCGGCCATAGGAAGGCAGGTTTGGCATTGACCAGGATTGCGTTTTCCAAAACTTGGGCATTGGATGCAACCTGGATGTACAGATCGTCTACGGTCTTCAAAAGGCCGTCATAGGCTGTCAAACGCAAGGTATAGGCGCCTGGCGACCCAAAAGTCGCATCGGTTTGTGGCGAATATGGATCTACAAACACGACCGAACTCGGCCCTTGTATCATGCTCCACGTTTGCGATGGCACGAGCGGACCGTCATGATCTTGCACAAACCCATCCAGTTGCGCCACAGAGACATCAGGTTTAAGAGCAATGTCATGGCCGGCGCATACTTTTGGGGCAACATTGGGCTGCTCGAGCAATACAAGTGATTGCAATTCTGACACAGTCAGAGCACGCTGATAGATGCGTACGTCATCGATCCATTCGTCATAATGCCGGTGCCCGGTCAGATTGGCGCCAATCGCTGCGTTGATGGCAGGATTGCGTGAAATTGGGCCTTTAAGTTTTCTGTTTGCGATCTCTTCGGCATCAAGGAACAGCCGTAATTTCGAACCATCGTAAACCATGGCCACATGAATCCATTCGCAGTCCGAAATAATACTGGAACGGGCCTGCAACTTCTCTAGTCCACATCTATCGGTACGCAGTTTGGCGCGGAGACCAATCGTGCGCTTATCATCACCATGGCCGTGGCCATGTCCGTGACCGTCGTCATCGTCATGGCACTTGGCTGACACCGCATACGTAGAAAGAGACCAGTACAGGTTTTTCTGAGCGCCTCCTTTTGCCTTGGATACAATGAGTGTGTCCGAGGTGCCGAAATCTTCGGCTTTGACCCAGGCCATCATGGAGATTGCCTCGGTGTTTTCCGGGAAATCCATGTTACCCAGGTCGACACGATCCTTGCGGCCGGAGAAATAGAGCGCTTTTCCAAGTACACCGTTGCACCAGTCGGCGCCTGTGATGCGGCCATGGCGCCCGCCCGCGGAATCGGTGGCGATATCGCCGCAATCGTCATCCAGGTGGTAATGCGCCATCAGGCCCTGGTTCAAGGTATTGGAGGATAAAACACGTATGCCGATTTCATCGTCAACGCTGTATTCGCCGTCATCAGCCGTCAGTTTCAGCACATATTGACCTGACTGCTCGAAAAAGACTTTGGTTCGTACCGTGTGCGAATTGGTGAACACTACGGGAGCAGGGCCGCTGATTTTGGTCCAGGTCAGGGCAAGACCTTCGGATGGGACAGGCAGGCCATCGTCGGAAACTTGAGCTTCGAGTACAGCCGCCTGGGGCAAGGTTACGATCTGATCCGGTCCGGCATCGACCCGCGGCGGTTGATTTTCCGGTTGAACCGTAATGGTTTGGGTGCA
>CAZOLK010000252.1:0-8283 GCA_964580325.1 uncultured Verrucomicrobiota bacterium
CGGCGGCTGTTGGTTTGCAGGCGGCGCGTGAGGTAGGTGTTCAGGCTCTCGTGGACAAAGCTCCAGTGGCTGTCCGGTATATCGCTGGTTGAAATAGGGGACAGGTTTTCCAGGGTCCAGGCCTCACGCGAGCGGGTGAAATAGGCGCGCATCAAGGGCGCAGGAAACAGTCCGTGCAAACGCCGGCATAGTTTGTCGTAGCGCTTGGCCAGGTTGCGACCGAAATAGATGGACAGCGTGAACCGGTCCGATTGCAAACCGGTTAAGGTTTTATTGATCGGTACGCTCAGGTCGTCGGCCATGGCTTTGATGATGCTCGGCGATTTGAAGTCTTGCAGCGTGGCTACACTGGGGATGGGTTTGTGTCCGCGCGCTTCGGCCAGCAGCGAAACATAGTAGCCCGTGCTCTGATAGGCGCAGGACCGGCACAGGTTGATCAGCTTGAGACGACGTTGCTCGGCGTAAAAGGTTTGGGTCAGGTAATCCCGGGCGGCCACGAGCTTGCCTCCGGGCTGGCTGAAGCGCCAGCGCTTGGGGTTATCCACAACAACGATCCAGTCCATGGGCTATCCCGGTTGAAGGTTCTTATACATTTCCGGCAGCAGCGCGATGCGTTCCGCCGGGGTTCGGGGTGTGTCCGCCAGTTGTTCCACCGCATCCAGTCGCGGCTGTAATCCCGCGCGGTTGGCCAGTTGGATGGCCAGGCCCAAAGAGAGCGCTAGTGCGCCTATCGCGCGGTGCCTTGGCTTCCGCTTGGAGTTTCTGCTGTTCATCATACATGACGCATAATGCAAGAAGTATGCCCAAGACTGAAAGGACGTGGAAAAATCTTGGATCCCATACCTGGCGCAGTTCATGCTTAGACTTTGTTCAGGCATGGGCATCCATGCGGTTTCGTCCATGTCTTTCGCGTTTGCCCGATTTCAAAGGTCGGTGTGTTGACTTGGGCTGGGATGTGCGTGCTGGTCCAATTGAGCGCCTGTTTTTCCAATTGCAACCGCGACGCTTTGCCCCCGAAGTAGACGGCGCTGTCCTGTTCGCCGGTCCATGCGGATTGGCAGCCGGTTGTGTTGCCGACCAATTGTCATGTCGTGCTCACAGAGGCCGCGCACCCGTGGATGGCGGCTCTGGTTACACCCGCGTTATGCCGGTGGGGTCGTGACGGCGTCCGCCCGCTGCTCATACCGATGGCCGAACCTGATACGCCTGACTTGAACACGCAACCCTTGTTGGAGGAATATGTATTGGCGGTCGAGCCGTTTGCCTACGGTTGCGCTGCAATCGCTGTTCGAGGGCGATATCTTGGACAATGCAATGGAAATGGCATTCGATGTATGGGCCGGCAACGGCAACGACGACGGCGCTTATTATGAACCCTAAAGGGTATTTTGACGAGGATCCGTTTTTCCATGGGGAAAAGCTGCCAACCATACCGTCGTTGTCGGGCCAACGCTGTGAGGCTGCGCCGCTGGTCTTTCTGCAAAGCTGCAATTCGTTGGACGATGGCGTGCTGCGCGAGGTTATGGATGTCGGCGGCGCGGGTGTGATCAGTAGCATCAGCAGTATTCACAGCGCATCGGGTGCTGCGTTTCTCAACGTGTTTTGCGATCTGGTTTATGAAGGCGCCACGGTGGCGAAGCCTTGCGTGATGCCCGCAACTATTTCACTTGCCTGACCGCCTTGAAAGCAAAGCGTGGTAACAAACAGCACAGCAGGCCAAAACCATGCGCGTAGGCTTGAGGTCCACATGGCGCCGGCGGCACGCGAGAGCACGGTCCGGGCTGTCGTGTCTGGACGAAATTCGCACCGAGCGCTATCGGGCGCATATCCATCCGCGCACCCAACTGGCCGGCATTGTAGCGAGCAACCGCCTGGACAGCGCCAGGACGATCAAACCGCAATACTATTTCCGTCTCGATTTGCCGGAGCGGCTGCGCGACGCAGCGTTGGACGATACCTGGAAAGCCGCGATGCGAACCGTTGCGTTGCGTGATCCATTCGAGCGTTACTTGTACCTGCAGCATCTGCCCAACCCAAAAAGGAGCAACCGCGCATCAACGTGCTTCTCAGTAACCCTGGTATAAGGTGAAACGCGATCCGAAACCATCGAGCCGGAAAGAATATGACCGATACCCGCCTCGATACCGGCATAAATATTGCCAATAGATGAGCTTTTCCTGGCGCCCTGCTTATGAACGGGCCAGCTTGCGCACCGCGCTGATCAATTCATCCAGGGCAATGGGTTTGGTCAGCAGCAGATCGTAGCTGTTCGTGTCCTCGTCTTTGGCAATGAAGCCGCCCAGGCCTGTGACCAGGATGACCGGCAGATCGGGCTGCTGTTTCTTGATGGCGCGGGCCAGTTGGATCCCGTTCATGCCAGGCATGGAGTAATCGGTCATGACCGCGTCAAAGCGTTCGCTTTCGCATAAGCGCAGGGCTTCTTCGGCGCTGGCGGCGCAATGGGTCGTGAAGCCGGCTAGGGTCAGCGCATCTTGTTCCATGGTCAGGATTATTTTTTCGTCGTCGACCAGCAGAATTCTGATGGTCGTTTTTGCCGAAACCGCCGATGGTTCGGGCGCGGCGTCAGGCGACGGCAGGATGATACGGAAAATCGTGCCCCGCCCCTCCTGGCTTTTCACCTCTATGCGGCCTTTGTAGCGTTCCACGATGCCGCGAACAATGGACAGTCCCAAGCCTGTGCCCTGATTGCCCTTGGTGGTGAAGAAAGGTTCCATGCACTGACGGCGGACTTCTTCGGGCATGCCCTTGCCTGTGTCTTCAACTTCTAGGCAGATGCCGTCCTGGCCGAACTTGGAACGGAACACGATTTCGCCGTCGCCGACAATGGCGTCCATGGCGTTGAGCAGCAGGTTCATGAAAATCTCGTAAAATTCGTCTTCCAACCCTTCTATGGTACAGGGATCCTGCAAGTCGGTCGCGACCTTGATCTTTCGACCTTTGCAACGGGCTTCGATATCCCATTTGATGCTCATCAGGTCGATCATATCGAGGATAACGCGGTTCAGGTTCACCTCGGTTTTCTGCGTTTCCTTGTGCGGTCGATAATAGTGTAACAGCCGGTTGGCCGTGGAAGTGGCCTGGCGCGCGCCCGCGAGAATGGTGCGCACGTGGCGCAGAAACCGTTCGCGATCATCTGTGATGCGGACATCGTTCTCCAGCAGGCTGGCGGCCAGGACAATGGGTTGCAACGCGTTCTTGAAATCGTGGGCCATCCCGCCGGCCAGCAGCCCCAGGGCTTTGAGCCGTTCCTGGTTGGTCAGTAGCTTTTCCTTTTCGCGCAGGTCCTGGATCATGGTATGCAGTTGGTCCTCCATCTGCTTCCAGGCATCGCGTTCGCGTCGACGCAATTCGATTTGCTCCTGCATATCGGCAATGCGGTCGATCAGTTCACCGTTGGTGAACGGTTTGTCCAGGTAATCGGTGCAGCCCTTACGCATCAGGTCCACGACCAGGTCCTTGGTGCCGAAACTGGTGATGACCAGGGTTGGAATCTGGATGTCATACTCGGCCAGGATCGAGAGCAGGTCGGCGCCGGTCATTTTGGGCATCTGCATGTCGAGGATCATCAGGTGGATCGGATCGCCGTCGCTTTCTGCCTTGAGAATCACGCTGAGCGCCTGGGCGCCGTCGCCGGCCTGAGATATGCGGAATCCTTTTTTGCGCAACATATACGAAATCCCGATACGCGTGTGTTCCTCGTCATCGGCCAGCAATATATGCGAGCCGCTCTTATGTGCGTGGTCGGCATGCATGATGTGTTCCTTAATACTTAGCTTTAGTTAGTAAGTATAAACCATATATGGTTTGCGTCAATTATTGGATGGCATCATTTTAGGGTTGTGTTATGCGTAATCCGCCTGGAGTCCGGGCTTTAGCCGGTCCGTAAGTTCAAGCAAACGGTGATTCACCTTCAAAGAGGATGTATGTTGACCATGCAGCCGCCTATTCGTCATTTCTTCATGATCTGGGCCAGCACCAGTTGAGGGGGACCCATGCCGAAGTTCAGGTTGGCGCCCAAGTCAAAGGCCTGGTTGCGCAGGGCCGGTATCTTTATGCCCACGGCAGCGAGCGCAATGGCTTTTTGCGTTCCGTATAGCTTCAGGTTTTTCAGGGCGTCAAAATCGGTTTTGCCCGATTCCAGTATGTCCACCAGGCTCTGTTTGTGTGAATCAACGTTCTTTTTAAGCATTTCGATGGCCTTGGCCAAAGCCTGGTCCGGGGCGTTGTCCGGATTGTTGGATAGCGTCTGGCCGGCGTAGATCAGCAGGAAATCGTAGGCGGTCGGCTTGGGCATGGCTTCGAGCATTTTGAAGGCGCCGGCGAGGTCGCCGCTAAGCAGTTTGCTCTGCCATCCCAGTTCTTTGTCGGTTGCGGTTTTTTCGACAAAACCGCGCACATCGCCGTGCGCATGCAGCAGCAGGGCTTCCAGAAAATACCGGGCTTCTCGGACATCGTCCTTGGTGACTTCGGCATGGCTGGATAGTTTTTTTATAAACTGGTCGAGGCTGGCACGGGCCTCGGAAACGCGTCCGAGTTTGGTCAGCAGGCAGATTTTCTCGGATATCTTAAAGAATTTGTCCGTTTCGTTCGATGCCTGTTTCAATTCGCGGTTGCAGCGTTTGAGCAGGACGTCGTACTGTTTGTTGGCCAGCATCAGATCGTATTCCGTGGATTGGAACTGGTCTTTTTCCGGTTTGAGCGCTATGGCCTTGCGCACATAGTCGAGGCCCTTGTCGTATTCCTGGATGACATTCAGGCAATCGAAGGCCAGGGCATGCAGCGCATGCGCTGAAGGCGGGGATGCATTGGCGGCGCGAATGAACATCTGCTCGGCCTGGTCGTTGGGCAGCAAACGGCCCAGCAGGTATATCAATTCAGCGTCATCCGGGTTTTTGGCGAGCAGTTTTCGGTATTCCGCGGTCAGGTCGGTTTGCGGCTGGACGCGCGGCAGCAGATCCTGGTAGATGCGGTGCCATTCAATGCGCGCCGGGCTATCAGTGAGGCGTTTTTTAATTGTGGCAAGCGCTTCGTCAGGTTCGCTCAACGTAGAGTAGATCATCAGGGCCTGATCGTCGTCCGGATGCAACGCCAGTTTGTAACGCAGGTGGTCGATGACAGGTTGCATGCCCTGTTGTTCTGCCTGGTTGAGCAGTATTTGGAGGGCGCTTTCACTGTCGTCGATCACTTGGATGGCACTACGCATCACTGCCGACGATTCCGATGAGATTGAATCGGGCAGTTTCTTGAACTTGAAGTTGATGTGATCCAGGTTATACCACAACTTGCCGGCATAGGTCCGGTGCGGCGTTTTATGATGGGGATTCTCATGGCTCGAATAGCGGATCTTCTGCCAGAACAGGACCGCGGTGCGGTCCGGATTGAGCACCAGGGTGCGCGAGGAAAAGGGACGCATGAAAAAAGGCGTCGAAAACGTGAATCCCTCGGGATCGATGTCGATGTCGGGATCGCGGAACGCCACGCTGATGCGGCCTTCCGGCAGCATGATCGTTCGCACCGAATACGGCTGCAAATGGTAGGTTTTATCGTTGATGCTCACCTTATAAGAGTTGTCCTGGCCGCTGACCAGATACCATGTGCGCCTGTTGCCCAGGCTGTGGGCCCAGAGGAGATGCCCGCATATCAGCAGCAGGGCAATGGCGGGACCGGTCAATCGGGCGGTCCAGAGCGAGATGGGCGAAGAGTTGGCGGGTTCACGGGTACTGGGCTTGGCGGACGTGATCGGCGTATGGGTTTGACGATGGCGTATGGAAACCTTGCGCATCTGGATAAAGGAGGGGTCTTGTTCCAGGTCAGGAAAAGCTGCGGCTGCGCGCTCCATCAGGTTCAGGGCTTCCTGATGTTGACCCACGGCCTGGTAGCCTTGGATCAAGATGGCCAGCATGGGCATGTCGTCATCTTTCTTTTCGTCAAGGATGTAGCCGATCAACGGTTCGGCTTCGCCTGGCCGCATCTGCTCGATCAGGGCGTTGGCTAGGGAGATGCGCGTTTCAGGGGTGTCTTTCAGGTTGTGTGCTTTGCGGTGGCATCGTTCGGCTTCGGCTGTCTGCCCCAGCATGCCAAAAGCTGCACCCAGCATGCCCAGGACCTCTTCATCGCCGGCAAAATGTTTTTCGATCAACGGAGCGATGGTGTTGAGCAGGGCACCTACCTTAAAGACGAAAATGGCTTGAATCAACTCGACCGCCGTATCCTTGTTCCCGGGTTGCTCTTTATATTTGCGCCCCAGCTCGAAAAGTTTCTCGCGCTTCATCCGCTCCCATTTCCCGAGCGCCATATAGCGGTGTCGCTTGCAATGGGGGCACTCGTCGAGAATGCGTTTGCGCCCCAGGGGAATCAATGGAATAAAGAAGAAAACGAAATACAGGGTCGTGTCATATGATTTCAATTCGCCGAATTTTCCGCAATACTCACATTGGTCTTGCGAGAGCTGCGTGTTTGTTCGTCCATAATACCAGGTGCCAATACCATTCACTGTTTCAGGCATCAAAAACCTCTTTTTTCATTTCGTCATTCATGTGCTTTAGTTAATAAATACGTCATTCGTCACTCGTTATTGCTGGGTATATTGCCGTCCAGGTCCAGGATAATCTCGCGCGGGCCGGTTTCTCGGGCCGGGCCGACAATGCCCTGCTCCTCCAGTTGGTCCATCAGCCGGGCTGCGCGGTTGTAGCCGATGCGCAGGCGGCGCTGGAGTGATGATGTCGAGGCGCGTTTGGTCTGGCGGATGATCTGGATCGCCATTTCGAGCAGCTTGCTGTCCTCGTTCTCGGGTTCGGCCGAAGGTTCCGGCAACGCAGCCGGCTCCACGGGTGCTTTGGGATCGACAATTTCCGCTTCTCCGTCGCCTTCGCCATCGCGGATGATCATCTCGTAATCCGGTTTGCCCTGCTCCTTGAGGTAGTCGACGATCCGGTTGATTTCATGGTCGCGGGTCATGGCGCCCTGGGAGCGGACCAGCTTGCTGCTGGCCGGCGGCAGGTAGAGCATATCGCCTTTACCCAGCAGTTTGTCCGCGCCCATGGCGTCCAGAATGGTGCGGCTGTCGATCTTCTGGGCCACCTGAAACGCGATACGTGCCGGGAAGTTGGCCTTGATCGTGCCGGTGATCACGTTCACCGACGGGCGCTGGGTCGCGATGATCATGTGGATGCCCACGGCGCGCGAGAGCTGGGCCAGCCGAGCAATCGAATTCTCGATCTCGGCCCGAGCCACCAGCATCAGGTCCGCCAACTCGTCGATCACGATCACGATGTACGGCAGGCGCGAAGGTATGGGCGCTCCGCTCTGCTCCTGCCGGGCGAAAAGTTCGGTCTGCTCCATGATCGGGCGCTTGTTGAAAGCCGCGATGTTGCGTACATTCACTTTGGCAAACATCTTGTAGCGCTTCTCCATTTCGTCGATGGCCCATTTCAAACCCAGGCTTACTTTCTTGGGATCGGTGATGACCGGCACCACCAGGTGGGGCAAGTCCTGGTAGCCCGTGAATTCGACGATCTTGGGGTCCACCAGCATCATCCGCATCTGTTCCGGCGTCCGCGACATGAGCAGGCCGCTCAGCACCGTATTCATGCAGACCGATTTACCCGAACCGGTGGCACCCGCAATGAGCAGGTGCGGCATGCCGGCTAGGTCGGCAACCAGCACGCGGCCGCCCACATCTTTGCCCAGGGCCAGCGGCAGGGCGCGCTCTTTTTTCCATTCCTGGCTCTCCAGCACTTCGCGCAGAAAGACAAACGTCGGTTTTTCATTTGGAATCTCGATGCCCACCACGCCTTTGCCCGGGATGGGCGCCTGGACGCGCACGCTTTCGGCGCGCATTTTCAGGGCGATATTGTTGCTCAGGCCTGCGATACGCTCGACTTTTATGCCGGGCGCGGGCAGCAATTCGTAGCGCGTGACTACGGGTCCGGTCTCGTAGTTGGTCACTTCCGCTTCGATCCCGAATTCACCTAGGGTTTCGCGCAGAATACGACCGGCCATTTCAAAGTCCTGATTCACGCGGCGTTTTTCCGCCAGTGGGAGCGGATCGAGTATGTCCATGGGCGGCGGTTCGAATCCCTGGTTTGGCGCTGTCGTCGGCATGGGCACCTGGCGCTGGGCAGGCGGTTCGCTCAGTTCCTGCCTGGCGCGGGGCAAAGGCGCGGCACCGGTCGCGGCGTTCGCGGGGTGCGGCGCCCGCAGCGGCGTCGGCAAGGGCGAGCTGCCCCGGCTGCCGCTGGCCGAAATCGTCGACATGGCCGA
>CAZOLK010000253.1:0-5929 GCA_964580325.1 uncultured Verrucomicrobiota bacterium
ACGGCCTGGACCGACGGTCCGGCGGAAGAGATCATGCGGCCCATCGATGGACCCAGCGGGCCGTCGCGTCATGTCATGGCCCGGGCTGAATTTGCCGGCCTGACCGACCCCGAGGACCGTGCCCGAGCCGCTGAAATCCTTGCCGATCCGCGCTTGCCCGCGATTATCACCAGCTATTACCATTATTATGTGGCCTATGCCCACGCCATGGCAGGCGACCCGGTCGGCGCGTTGCTGACGGTGCGCGATTTCTTTTACCGCCAGCTTGCGGATAACGATGCCGCCACCATCTGGGAGCATTACGAACCGCATAAAAAGGGCGTACAACGCTGGGATCTGCATTCCTGGCCGCGAAGTCTATGCCATGGTTGGGGCAGCGGCGCCGTGCCACTGGCCACCCGTTTCCTGCTGGGGCTTGAACCCTTGGCACCAGGCATGGCCAAGGTGCGCGTCTACCCGAATTGTCCGCTGCCCTGGACCTTCGAGGCCAGCATACCGACGCCGCACGGTCCCATCGAAGCCATACGCGAAGAGCCTGACCAGCTCACCCATTACAAAGCCCCAAACGAAATCGAGTTGGTCGTGTAAGGTTAAAAAATTGAGCACATAGCCAACATTGAACGTTCAACTTTCAACGGTTGATCGGATAAGCCATGGCCGATTCAAGATCCGACCGGTCATTCGTCCAACTGCAGCCAATGCCGCATTCGATTGGATAGAACGTTGCCGATTATTTCCGCTTCTTTTTTCCTGTTCGGCGCGTCAGCCGCGGGCTTGTACTGAAACCAGTCAGGCCAGTCCAAATCCCTTTGCGGTGGCAGGTCTCGTATATAAAGGCGCACGCCAGCGTTGCTGAGCGCTACGTCGCGGCCAGTCAGGATGGGGTCGAACGGGGTCCAACCGCTTGGCTGCCATCCGCTTTTGCGAACCAGTTGTTCGATGTTGGCGAAGCGCGCCAGCACATAACGCTGGGTGGCCAGACCCTGTTCGTTGTACCACTGGGACCAGTTGCGGCTCGTATTCGTGCCATGGTAGACGCTGACCGCGAATGCTATGGGCTCGGCCCAGGTCCAGGCGCTGGTGACCGTATGCGTCTCGATATCGTCCAGCAACACGTGTTCGGGCCACTTGGTTGCATGCTCGTACCAATCCGCTATGCACAGCGTGTCGGCGCCTACCTGTACGTTCAAGCCATCGCCGGAACCGACACGGGACGGGCCGCAACCCAGACGAGTGCCCAATTGCGCATGAGCGATACGGACATCCCTGTACTTTTTGCCGGCCGGCGTCAGGCGAAAAACCAACTGGGTCTGTGTCAGCCAGAAACCGAGTGCGTGCGCCTGGGTCCGGGCATAGTCACGCAGCGCGGCATGCCAGGTTTCGTCCATGGCATAGGCCTGGTAGGCGTCGATCACGATTTGCGGCGTTTGCGCGTCATCCGTTTCATGCACCATGGCCACATCCGCGCCGACCACCTTTTCCAATTCGCGCAGGGAGTCGTGCAGGGTGCGGAAATAGTCGTGCAAACCGGGCGTGGCAGGCAGGGGCGATGGCAGGTCCGCTTGAATAGCGCCGCGCAACCGCATGAACGTCATGCCTTCTTCGTGCAGCCGTGCTTCCAGTTTGATGGCCTTTTGACTCAGCGCCTTCAAGCCGGTCAGCATCGGGCGTTCAAGCTTGTGGGTCGCGATCAGGTCAAACGCCTGCGTCACAGCATCGGCAAAGGCCGGCCGGCTGGGGTCGAGCACGATCAAGGCCGCGAGTTTGCGCGCTGCTTCGGCTACGACCTGTAGGCGCGGGCGCTGGGCCGCCAGGTCGGGCCAGATTTCGACAATGCCGTACATGTTGGCAAGGTGATGGAGCTGCTCACACTCGAGCGGCAGGCAGGGCGGCGACAAGCCGGCCAGGGCTTCGGCCAGGGCGCGGTCCAGGTATTGCGGATCGAAATAAAAACTGGCCTGGCGCCGCGCTTCCCAGGCATTGTGGATGTGCCGGTAATGGGTTGCCTGCCACTGCTCGTCACGACGCGAACCGGCCTTGCGCAGGGCAACGATATGTTCAGCATAGGCGCGGACAGGCTGGATACGCCGCACGTACAGCGGTTTGAGCAGCGGTTGTTCCGGCGGTTGCGGCAGACTAGGATCGGCCAGAAACACGCCAGGATCGGCAATGCGCGTGCGTCGGCTGTATTCGGGAAAAAAGAGCATGCGCTCGATGGCTTCGACCAAGGCGCGGATCGGGGCTTGATGGAAATCGGGCAAGGTCTTGATTTCATCGATCTTCTGTTTCAACGCCAGGTCGTTGCGCGCCTGGATCAGCGCTTCCAATTCGCGCGGGATGAGTGATGGCGTGTACTGTCCGATGCAATCGGCCAGCGCGGGATAGCCTTCCTGAATCAGGCGCTCGCGCAGCGCAGGCCACTTGTGCGCCAGCGCGGCATTGGCGTCAAGGAGCAAGGGCAGGTACTGAGCGGCCTGGTTCAGGGCTGGATCGTCGATCACGATATGCTCGGTAAACACGCTGAGCGGCAGGCGCAGGCGGTCGGCATTGTCGCCGGAGCAGTGCGCGGCCATCCATTGCTCCAAGGCCTGCCCAGCCAGACGGCGGTCCAGGCCGGGGCGGCCGAGTAGGCGGACAAGCTTTTCGGCAGCTTGTTTCAAAGCGGAGAATAGCTGCTTGAACCGGGCCGGGTCCAGCGCCGGCTGTTCTTCGGAATCGACGGCCCGGTCATAGCATGCCGCGACGGTCAGCATGGCGTCATGGCTCTGTTCCACCAGAAAAAAGGCCGGACCGCGCACGGCTTGATGACGGTTGGTGATTTCGGCGATGCCGGCAATAAAACGGGCCAGGCCGCGGCGACTTTCGTCAAAAGCATAGGTGTTGCTGTGGCGCAACAGGCCGTAACCGACATCACGGATGGCCAGGGCCAGGGTCTTTATGTCTTGGTCCGGTTGCGACCCACCAGCCTGGGCAGCGCGAATCACGGCATCGAGCGGCGTGTCCTGGCGTTCGAACAGCGCAACCCACTCGGTCATCGAGGCGGCCTGCTCCAGGCGGACAAAGAAATCGGCGAGCGGTTTAAGATGGGCTACGCGACGATGGGGAAACATCCAGTCCGCCAGGAATCCGTTGCGGCGCAGATCCTGGCTCAGGCGCTCGAGCGAATCGGCGGTCTTGAGCAGAACCGTGGAACCGAGCGCCGCGGGCAGACGCGCCTGCTGTTCGTAGCGCCGGGCAGCCTGCCAGCGGATCAGCGGGTAGCGCGCATCGAAAACAGCGGCGCGCAGTTTAGCCGAATCGGTCTCGGAACGCAGGTCGTAAGCCGTGGTAAAAGCATGGTGGATCCGGCTGAACGTGCGGCCGTGAGGCAGCCAGGGCGGATAGGCGGCGTCACGCAGTATGCTGGCGCTTTCTTTGCATCCCACCAGCGCCTGGTCCAGCACGGCAAGGGTATAGGACGACCAATCTTCGCGGCGCAAAGCGCCGTAGAGCTGGGCGGCGTGATCCAGCGCAGTCGAGGTCTGGGCCAGGAAAGACGTATAGGCCGGTTGCCAGAGCCGCTGGGCGCATTCGGGCAGATCATCCCAGGTCTGCTGGACGGTCCGCAGTTCGCGGCGCAGCTCATCCAGGCGTACGGCAGCCTGGCCAGTGTTGGAAAACGGAACCGTGCCCGCCAGCTCGATATGCCGGCGCACGCCGCCCAGGAACGCACGATGCAGCGGTTCCTGGGGCAAACGCTCCAGCGCCTTTCTCAACGCCGAATCGTCAAAAAAATCGGTCAGCGCAGGCAATGGCGTGCCGCGAATCCAGCGCTGAACCAACCAGCCCATCAAACCGGCGCCGGCAAGCAGAATCACGAATAAGGCTTTAAACTTGATGTTTTTCAACGATCACACGCTGGGTTGACGATACGGCAACGTGATGCGGAAGGTCGTGCCCCGCCCCGGTTCAGAGTCGAAATCGATGACGCCGTGATGCGATTCGATAATGTTCTTGGTGATCGCCATGCCCAATCCCAATCCCTTTTCCTTACCATGGGTGACGAACGGGTCGTAAATCCGCGACTTGATCTCAGGGGGTATGCCGGGTCCGTTGTCCTTCACTTCGAGCAGAACGGTCTCGCCCTTGTCGTGAATCTCGATGGTGATTTTGCCCGGCTTGCCGACAAACGCTTCGGTGGCGTTGGTGACCAGGTTCTGCAACACGCGCAAGAGCTTGTCGTCGTCGGCCATAATCACTTTGGACACGCCGGTGAAGACATAGTCGATCAGGCTGGCGCGCAGGTATTCGCCCACCAGCTTCTCGAAACGCTGCAGCAGATCGTTCATGTCGATGATCTTCATGTTGAGCCGGGCGCGCCCACGCGAGAAATCAAGCACCTCGTCAGCCATCACGCGCATACGCTCGATCTGCTCGTCGATCAGTTTGCACAACTTCTTCGTATCTGGATCGTTGTATTTACCGTCGATCGAGAAGGCCGCCATGCGGATGACGGTGAACGGATTCTTGAAATCGTGGATAATGGCGTTGGCCATCTCGCCGACCATGGTCATACGCTCGCGGCGCAGGCGTTCCTCGACATAGCGCTGGTTGTTTTCGCGGATGATGTTGATGATGTGGCTGGCCAGTTTAATGATGGATTCGCCGGGCGAGATGTTGAGCAGGGAAAGCACGGACTGGCGCGAGATCGTGGCGGTTTTCACCTTGCCCACCGCGCGCGCACCGGCGCTGCGCGGTTCGCCGTCAAGAATGCCGAATTCGCCGAAATAGTCATTCTCGGTACAATAGGCAATGATCTGGATATTGTTGGCCGAATCGCGTTTGATCAACTCGACGGTCCCCTCGAGAATGAGGAAAATGTGGTTAGAACAAGCGCCTTCCTCAAAAATCATCTCCTGATCCTGAAACGTGCGTTCCTCGGTCTGCGCGATAAGTTGCGCGGCCAGGGACTGGTCAAAGAATTGTAAAAAAGAATGTTCGCCCACATTCATAGATGGCCATCCTCACTCTAGTATCACTTATTCGTTAGGCGTCATGCATTAAAACATGGGAACGTGACGGCGTCGAGATAATTTCACTTTTTTTACTGTCCCAAAAGCAAATAAAGGGATAGATTAATATTCATAAAAATGTCAAGGTTCATTAATCGCGGCCTGGCAATCGAAGCGGTTGCGCCGCGAATGAAAAGTAAGGAACAGGATTATGGGGATAGCGATGCTTACGAGAGGACGACATCAACCAGCGGCAAGGGGCCTATGGCTGGGATGGCTGGTCGCGGCTTGCGTCACGGCTTCGGCAGGTGGAGCCACGCTGGAACAAGCCCGGGAGTTGCTGAAAACCCGCGACTACGACAACGCCATGGAGGTATACAGCGAACTAGTCCAGAAACAGCCCGAAAACATTGACGTCAATCTGGGTATGGGCCTGGCCGCACTGGGCGCGGGTAAACTTTCCCATGCCGCGTTCGCGTTCGAAAGAGTGCTGATGCTCAATCCCGGACATCACCGAGCGCGCTTGGAACTGGGCCGCACCTACTTTGCGATGGGCCAGTTGGAACTGGCCGAGACCGAGTTCCGCAAGGTGCTGGCCGCCAGTCCGCCACCCATGGTGCGCGAGAATATCGACCAGTTCCTGAGCGCCATCGAAATGGACAAACAACGCGTCACCTACAACGCCGGCATTCAGGTGGGCGGTTTTTATGACGACAACATCAACTATGGCCCGGCCACCGATGTGATCGACACCCCAATCGGCGCATTGCAGGTGGCCACCAACTCGCGGCCCAACGATGTGTGGGGCTTTACGATCACGGCCGGCGGCGATGTTCATGTGGACATCGGCGACCGCGATTACTGGTCGGCCACGTTTGGCGCCAGCGCGTTCCGCAGCTTGATCGATGACGCGCCGGACCAGGAAATCGGCTATTTCC
>CAZOLK010000253.1:5939-8282 GCA_964580325.1 uncultured Verrucomicrobiota bacterium
TTCCGCATGCACGGCGGCATGCGCTTCACGGAACAGCACCGCCTGCTGGACCTGCCGTTGAAAATCGGCGTTCTCGATTATGGCGGCAACCACCTGCTCAACGTGTTCGGCACAGAACCTGCGTTTATCTACATGGCCGATGCAACCCGGATCTGGACCACACGGGCCTATGCCGAATACCGCGATTACCAGGACGATGACGGTCGCGACGCGCCTTTCCTGCGCCTGGGTGAAAAAGTGCGGTTGCAGACACCCGACGCCAGACGCGGCATCGACTTGAGCCTCTATGGTTTTTACGAGTTTTCCGATGAAGACCGTTTCGCCAATTACGGCCTGGAAGCCCTGGTGGAAGCGGACGTCAAAGTGACCCGGCAAATCGAACTCTATGGCGCGTTACAATACCGCGGCGCCGATTATAAAGACGAGATTTATCCGGACCTGCAGGATGCGGACCGATCCGACCGGCAATATCAGTTGCTGGCCGGCGCACGCTGGCGCTTTATCGAGCCGGCCGGGCTGCATGTCAATTATCGTTACGTGCGCAACGACTCCAACTTCGATCTCTTCGAATACCAGCGCAACGTAGTTTCGTTTAACGCTTTCTGGGAATATTAAGGGCATGCGCAGAAATGTCTTCGCCATTGTGAATGATGAAGTTGTTTTTGCGCACGCCCTAGGGGACGAAAAAATATAAGGAGCAGTGATGATGAAGTTCCGGATATGGATGATGGGTTGGGCCTTTTTGGCGATTTCTGTCGCGGTGCGCGGCGCGGATCCGATCGGCAGCGTGATTTCCCTGCAAGGCCAGGTGACCATTGTCGGCGAGGACAAGACCGAACGTCAGGTCAAGCTCAAAGCGCCGGTCTACCTGAATGACACGATCAAAACAGGACAGGACGCGCGCCTGCAGATCATGTTTGCCGATAAAACCCTTTTTGCCCAGGGCGAGAACAGCGAAATGAAGATCGACGAGTTTGTCTACGATCCGGCGGAAAAGAAGAACAACGGTTTCGGCGCCCAACTGGGCCGCGGACTGTTCCGGCTCATCACCGGCGACATCACGGACAAGAATCCGAAGCGGTTCAAGGTCAAAACCGGCCGCGCCACGATTGGTATTCGTGGCTGTGAACTCGGCTTCCACAACAAGGGCGAGGAAGATGTCGTCTACCTGATTCGCATCCCGCCCAACAAGAAAATCGCGATCGATTCAACCGCGCCCAAGGCCGCGACCAGAAACGCGATGATCCTGTCGCGTTCGTCACTGGTGAAAATCTCCGATGACGGCGTACTGATGCGCGAGGACCTGAAACCGGAGGATGTCCGGTTTGTGGCCCAGGGTACGGTGCCGCGGATCACAACCAAAGCGCGGGACGTTTTCGAGAAGGGCGGCGAACCAGGCAAAGCCATTGTGCCCGATAAAACCGATGAAGAGGTGGAAGACCAGGGCGATCTGATGGACGCGGATGTGGACCGCGGTGCCGCGACCAAAGCGCCGGTTGATCTTGGCGACGCACTGTCCGTTGGCGGCGTCGGTGGACAATTCGGCGAAATCGACGCGCTCGATGCCGCGCTGAACACCACCGAAACGTTGCGTGACAACACAACCGTTGCCATCCTGGATGCTCCGGTGCTTGACCGCATTGACCGTCCCTCATCAGGTTCGTCTTCGGAAGGCGGCAGCACGCCGGAACCGACCGTTGACCTGGGTTCCTGGACCTACCACGGTTACGGATTCGCCCTGGTCGTTCCCCCGGATAACGTCAGCTTGCCGCAACTGTATGGCAACGAGTGCATCAACGACCTGACGGTTTCGCTCGACCGCAACACGGGCGCGGCCGACATCCAGATCCAGTTGCAGAATGAAGTGTCTAGTCAAACCCTGACCCTGGGCACGCCGAGTTCGGTAAACCATCACGGCGGCGATTCCTTCACCGCGCAATACGAATCGCCGTCGGCCACGTTGAATAACTATGCTGGCGGCGAAGACTTTGCCTGGGGCGAATGGAACGGCGTTGCCGATCCCGATGCAGGCGGCCTGAACAGCAACGGCGAGGCCACCAGTAGCGATCGCAATTCGGTTGAAGGCTATTACGTCGTCGGCGCAACCTTGAGCGCGGCCGACATCGCGGCTATCGACCAATCCCTTAGCGTACCGCGCATGCTGACCGGAAGCGGCAGCGCTTCGGCGACCTACCTGGATATGTACAATACACCCATCGCCGATCTGGATGGATCGGCATCCCTCCAGGTCACGGTCGGCGGCGGCCAGCAGCAGTGGCGCGGCGCCTACAACCTCAGCGGCGGCGGCCACACGCTTACGATCGGAGTCGATGCCCGTTCTAT
>CAZOLK010000254.1:0-8276 GCA_964580325.1 uncultured Verrucomicrobiota bacterium
GAGCCCTATTTCGCGCCACAGCATGATCCGCCGTTCAAATGTCGCTTCCGGCCAGGCGTGAAAATCGGCGATTAACTGCAAGGGCTGTTTTTCCAGGATAGCATCCTGCTCAATGGGATTGTCGCGGCAATCCAGAATGTGCAACGGCATGGATTCGAGCGGGGACAGGTCACGGATCCAGTTATGGCGGCAGTTCAACTCCTTTAGAGGAAGTTCAGCCAGCGGTTCCAAGTTGGTGACGCGGTTCCCTGAACAGTCCAAGGTATGTAGCTGCGTGAAGGCCAGCGGCGTCAGGTTGGTGATGGCGTTTCGGTTGCACACCAGGTGACGCAATGGCATACCCTTCACCGGCGTCAGGCTGGTAAGGTCGCCATGCTCGCAAACCAGTTTTTTGATCGGCATGCCGCGCAGCGGTTCCAAGCTGACGACGGGATTGCCGGTAATCATCAGTTCTTCCAGTTCCATCCCCCGTAGCGGCGACAAGTCGCTGATATGGTTCCATGAAATATCGAGTTCTTTTATGTTGCTGCCGCGCAAAGGCTCCAGTGAGGAGATCGCGTTATCCTGCAATACAAGACGCTCGATGGCGCAATCCTTTCCACGCAGGTCCTCCAGATGGGTGAGTCGATTATGGTCGGCAAGCAGACGGCGCATTCTGTCGACTTGTATGTGGCGCAAATCGATTAGATCATTGCCCGCGCATTCCAGGCACTCCAGCCTCATGTCGCGCAACGGAGATAAATTCTTTATCCGGTTATGGGAAAAGCTTATTCTGCGCAAGGGACAGTCCCTCACCGGAGACAAGTTGGCGAGTTGGTTGAAATCGCAGTTCAATTGGGTCAACGGCATACCCTGCAATCCGTCCAGGCTGGTCAAGAGGTTGGCGGCACAGTCGAGTTTGAGGATTTTTTTGCCGCGCAGAGGTGTCAAGCTTTCGATCTGATTGCCGTTACAGTTCAGCCAATCCAGGTGCATGTTGCGCAAAGGTGTCAGGTCGCGCACGCTCAGGTTGCCGATATCCAGATAAGCCACGTTTTTCATACGGCCGATCCTCTCCAGCAAACGCTGTGTCGCTTGCGAAGGTATCTGCTCATTCCTGGAGGGGTCGCGTTCGTTCAGGATGAGCAACGGCGTCCGGCGGTTCGGATCGATGCGGTAAATCTCGTCAAGCAGACGAAACACCTCGTCGTAGCGCGCCTTGTTCCAGGCCACCAGGCAGTCGCCTTCCAGCAGGACCGCTCTTTCTGCGGCATTGGGATAGCGCGTTGCCATCCATTGGCGCAACTCGTCCTTGACCGCTTCCATGTCCGAGCCGGCAGGCAGAATACAGGCAGTCAGATAGGCTTTGGCCACGGCCTCGCGCGCCATGGCGCTGTTCGGGAAGTCTTTGGCGGCTAGGCGGTATTCCTTGAGCGCAGCGCGGTGGTTGCCCGCGGTATAAAGCGCGTCGCCGATCAGCACTGGCGAGGCTTTGCGCGGCCGGCCCATGCGATAGACGCGCAAGGCCAGGATATCGATGTCCACCCAGGCGCGCACGGCCACCCCTTCCGGATTATTGCCGACCAGGGGCATGATCCATTGATTTTCATGGATTTTGCGCCCATCGACCCACTGGCTCAGCATTTTGCCCTGGCGCTGATAACTGAGCCGATAGACCCGGCCGGTGACGAAAGAATATGAGGTGATGTAATTCAGCGGTGAGTGAACATTCCCGCTCTGGCGAAACATTGCGCTGAATTCGCCGCGCCAGCCGCCGAATTGACAGAAATAGCCGGTGGGATAATCGGGAAAGCGGCGAACCTGATCCACGTCGCTGTTCAACAGCAATTCCGCGCCATCGACACACTGCGGCCAGCGCATCCAGACATCCAGCCGCACATTGCCTGACTCGCGCACATCGCGCAAACGGAACATGTGCAGATGCCGCAAGTGCAACCCGTTTATGTCGCACGGCGAGCTGTCCACCTCACGAGTATAATCGAGGAGATGGAAAGCCAGATCGTCCAACTGAACTCCGGGCCGGGTGAAATCTTTGGCATAGACCAGCTCCCAGCGGCCGAAACGGTGGTAATAGTCCAGAGCCAGCAACCCCAACAGAACTACGATGGCCAACCCCGCGGCCCAGAGCAAAAGGAACATTCGGCGTTGACGGCGTATTTTCGTGCGCTCGTTCCGCATCTGCCGGCGGCAACGTGCGAGGAGACCGGCGTGCACTGGCACATCGTTGTCCAATAGGCTCAGGGCCAGGGCATGCTCCTTGCGCTGGAGCGCCAACTCGGCATGAGCCAGCAGCGACTGTTCCAAACCGACGCGCGCAACCTGGTTTTGCGGCCACAGGGTCATAGCTTGGCGAAACGCATTGACGCTTTCGATAAACAGTGGGTAATCGTTCCTCGCGCGCGCGCGTTCCAGTAAACCAGTGGCGCGAACCGTCAAGCGGTCGCTCTCGACATGGGTGCGATAGGCGCGCACTTCCCGCTGGAACACCTTGACATCGGGGTACCGGTCGCGCGGATCCATGGCCATGGCTTTCAGCGCAATGCTCATCAACTCGCCGCGTTCTTCGGAAGGCTCGATATGGTTGGTCAGCACCGCGGCGATACAATCCCAGAACTTCTGCTGCCGCTTGCGCGGCGGTCGACCGTTGACCACTTCGTATAGGATCGCGCCCAGCAGGTAGATATCGCTGTGCTTACCGATCTTGCGCATATTCCCGGACGCCATTTCAGGCGCCATGTACATAGGCGTGCCGCACAATTGCGGATCGTCGGGCAGCGGATCGGCTTTGCTGATGCCGTCCACATCTGCGGCCACGCCCCAGTCGGTTAAAAACACCTCACCGTATTCGCCCAGCAGCACGTTGGCCGGCTTCAGGTCGCGATGGATCACGCCGTGGTCATGAGCATAGGAAACCGCGTCAGCCACGCGCAGCAGAATATCCAGGTTCTCCATCAGGTCCAGGTCGGGCAAACGCTCTTTCCAGGAACGCCCTAGCACCCTTTGCATGGCAAAAAACAGCCCGCCCCCAGCGTTCATAGCCACATCATGAACCGGAACGATGTTGGGATGCTCCAGGTTGCCGGTAACCACGGCTTCACTCAAGAATTCCTCGTGCGTCAGTTGGTCCTCGGCTTTTTCGGGCGAGATCATTTTGAGTGCGATCATCCGGTCCAGTGAAGTCTGGCGTGCATTGTAAACAATGCCCATACCGCCGCGCGCCATTTCATCGCCCATCTCATATTCCGGCGGCACGCCGTCGGGGTGCGCGGATTCGACAATCGTCTTCTCGCGCAAAGCGATCTGCGAAGAGATGCGCCGGCGTGCCATGCGCTGAATCTGAGGCACATGCTTGATGGTATCGAACGGATCAGGCTCGTGCTCACCGATCTGCGAACGGATCGTATCTAACGTTCGGTCGTCAGGCGCCGCACCCTGCTCTTGTTTTGTCTCTTCGTTTGGATTGCTCATGGCATATAAAGGTAATTACCACGAAACAAGCGATTTGTCAAAGTAGAGTTGATGTTAGGAGCGCAAAAGGGCAGGCCGTTACACCCGCCACGCGACACCCGAAACCCGCCAGACACCCGCGCGACCCTCTTTACCACCAAACCATCACGCCCAACGCCAGCACGGTCAGCAGGCTGAAGACTACGGTCAGTTGACCGGTGGCGTTGTCTAGGGCGATGATGTCTTCGGTCCTGGTTTCGCGCACGTAGCGCAGACCTTGCTTGTGCAGCTTGACGGCCAGGGGCAGGGCCAGGAAGCTCAACGCAAAAGACCAGGGCATGCCCAGTTCCTGCGCCCGCGGCAACAGGTACAGCCCCATCAGGACCAATACCACGGCAAACGCGCCGAAGATCATGCTCGAATAGTACAGTTGCGAGCTGCGCGAACCCAGCAGCGAGGCCATGGTTTTGATGTTGCGACGACGATCAACACCGATATCGCGCCAGTTGTTGGCATGCAGGATACCGGTGATCAAGAGGGACATGGGCAAGGACCAGACCACCGGGATCCAGGAAAAGGAACCGGTCTGCACGATCCAGGAACCGAGGCAGCCCAGCATGCCGAACGCGAAAAAGATGGCAGCGTCACCCATTGCGTGGTATTTGAGTGGATAAGGCCCTGCGGTATAACTCACGCCCAGCAGTACGCCGACCATGCCCAGGATCAGCACGGGCAGCCCCACCTGCCAGGCGATCCAACACCCGATGGCGCAACCCAGCGCCAGCAGCGCCAGCGCAGCGCGCAGAACCGCTTTGTCCGAAAGATAATCGCGCACGATCGCTCCGCTCCAAGGCGTGGCCCGAACATCGATGCCATGACGGTAATCGAATACATCGTTGAGCATGTTCGATGCAAAGTGCAAACACACCATGGCGGCCAGCGCCGCACAGAACAAGCCGATTTTCAGCGGCATCCCGGTCAGCGCCACGGCCATGAGCGTGCCGAACAGCACAGGACAGAGCGATGCCGAAAAAGTCTGAGGTCGCAGGGCGATCAACCATTTCATTCTGATCGACGGTTCGCTGTTCATGTTAGACTCCATAAGCTCAAAACGTAAAAAAGCTCATACACTATTTACTTGCAGCGACAAAGCAAGGTTATTTATTGTTCATTTTTTTAACCGAACGCGACACGAAACCATGAATATTTTTATTACAGGAAACCAGGGGCAACTGGGGCGCGACTGCACAGCGGTGTTGGGCCGACAGCACAGCGTGGCAGGCGCGGACCTGCCGGACCTGGATATCGCTGACAACGTTCAGATGCGGCAGCGTCTCGACGCATGCCAACCGGATTGGATCGTGAACTGCGCAGCTTTTACCAATGTGGACGTCTGCGAAACCGAAAGCGCGATGGCCTGGCGCGCCAATGCCGAAGGCCCACGCAACCTGGCGGTTTGCGCCCGTGAATGCGGCGCCGGGTTGATCCACATCTCCACGGACTACGTATTCGACGGTCGGCGCGAACCGCCACAACCGTATACCGAGGATGACGCCCCCAACCCGGTGAGCGCCTATGGCCGCGGCAAACTGGCCGGCGAGCAAATGGTGCGCGACCATGCGCAACGCTGGATGATCCTGCGCACGGCCTGGCTCTACGGCCTGCACGGCCGCAATTTCCCGCGCACCATGCTGCGGCTGGCCCACGGCGACCGGCGGCTCAGGGTGGTCAACGACCAGTTCGGTTCACCCACCTGGTCGTACACCCTGGCGCAACAGATCGCGCGTCTACTGGAAAGCAACGGACAAGGCCTGTACCACGCGACAGCCGAGGAGCATACCACCTGGTTCGACCTGGCTGTAATTTTCCTGAATCTGCTCGACATCCCCCACGCCATTGCACCCTGCACCTCACAAGACTACCCCACACCAGCGCAACGGCCAGGCAACTCGATCCTGGAGAACCGGGCGCTGAAACAGGCCGAACTGAATGTGTTCATCGATTGGCGCGAGGATTTGCGTCGCTTTGTAGACCTGAACCGGCAGACGATCCTGGATGCCTGGACAACATGAACAATGGAGCAAACACCATGGCACACGACAACGTGAAGCCGGCGCACCTGCTGGTCACTGGCGGTTGCGGGTTTATCGGCGCTAATTTCATCCGCTATCTTTTTGAAGAGTCGGATTTCAGCGGTCGCGTCATCAACCTGGACGCACTGACCTATGCCGGCAATCCGCTGAGCCTGGCCGACCTGGCGCCCGATCATGCGGCGCGCTATACCCTGGTCAAGGCTAATATCCGCGACCGCGTCGCCCTTGACGACACGCTGGACCGCTACGCCATTGACGCGGTTTGTCATTTTGCCGCCGAATCCCACGTGGACCGCTCCATTGTGCGGCCCGACGATTTTATTCAGACCAACATCGTGGGCGCCTATAACCTGCTCGAAGCCGCACGCCGGCGCATGGACCAGATAAAACGGTTTCACCATGTCAGCACCGACGAAGTCTACGGCAGCCTGGGGCCGAACGGCGCATTCACGGAAACCTCGCCCTATCAGCCCAACAGCCCCTACTCGGCATCCAAGGCAGCCGCCGATCACCTGGCGCGCGCGTATCACGCGACCTACGGCCTGCCGGTCACCATGTCCAACTGCTCCAACAACTATGGTCCCTACCATTTTCCGGAAAAACTGATCCCGCTGATGATCCTGAATGCGCTGGAAGGCAAGCCTCTACCGGTCTACGGCGATGGCCGCCATGTGCGGGACTGGCTCTACGTGCGCGATCACTGCCGCGCGGTTTGGAGCATCATGAGCCAGGCTGCGCCAGGCGCGTTCTACAACGTGGGCGGACGCGAGGAAATGGAAAACATCGAGGTCGTGAGCATGATCTGCGATATACTCGACGAACTGGCGAGTCCGTTGCCGGACCATGTCTCGCGTCGCGAACTGATCACGTTTGTCAAGGACCGCCCCGGCCACGACCGTCGCTACGCCATCGACTGCTCCCGGCTGGAAAAAGAACTGGGCTGGCGCCCGCAAGAATCGTTTGCCACCGGCTTGCGCAAAACCGTGACCTGGTACCTGGAGCACCACGACTGGGTCGACCAAGTGCGCAGCGGCGCTTATCAGCAGTGGATCGAGGAGCATTATGGTAGGAGTCGGGAGTTGGGAGAGATTCAATCTCCAATATCCAACACGGAATAGCCAATAACCGAGCGGATTGCGAATTCACCCAACACTAGACCCTGCACTCACCGCTTGCCACTCGCCACTCTCAACCAGTTGCCGGCGGGTTCGGCCATTTTCCATCCAGTCCGTCGCGAACGATTTCGCGTGTGTCATCCGGAAAATCGCTGCGCAGGATCCAGGTCAGAAAGCTCGGATCCTCGGCGACCAGCTCCTTGAGTTTGCAGCCCTGGTTGCGTCCGAAATTGATCACAATCTCGCCGCTGTACCATTTTAACTTGCCGGCCCGATCGGCCCAGGTTGGGTCGCGCGGATTGCAGTATTCGGCCAGTTCGTCGATATCATGGGGCAGGTCTTTATAGCGCTTGAGCTGCCCCTCGAACACGCGGATCGTGGCCAGCACATCGTCGATGGCGCTGTGCGCGCCCAGGTGGAACTCACTGCAGTAAAAGCGCAATGCCGCGGACAAATCGCGCGGTTCGTTCTTGTGGTAAATGCGCTGCATATCCAGCACGCGACGCCCATCCATGCGAAAGGTTCGACCGGCGCGGTTGCACTCCTCCTGGAGCATGGGGATGTCGAAATGCAGGATATTATATCCGGCCAGGTCACACGGTTCAAAAACCTTCAACACGTCGCCGACCACTTCACGAAACGCGGGCGCCTCTTTGACATCGTCATCGGTAATGCCGTGGATCCGGGTGGATTCCGGTGGTATGGGCATTTCCGGGTGAACCCGGAAATAGTGGTTTTCCAGCGAGCGATTGGTCTTGACCACCACAACGGCCAGGTCAATGATGCGGTCCGTTTTACGATTGGTGCCGGTTGACTCAATATCGAAGAAAGCCAAGGGCTTGTACAGTTTAAACAGTTTCGGTTTCATGCACGAAGTGTATGCCCCAAGGCCGGACCCGTCAAGTATTGGTCGATATGGGCCAGAAACACATCGAGCACGCCGCGCACGTCGGACATCAACGCGGCCAGCTCGCGCCGGTCACCGCGCCACATGAGGCAATCGTCAATCATGCCGATCCAGAGCAGGCTGAACGGAGGAATAAGCTAACCGTCGCGCGACAGCACATGCACCCGCATAGTGGATGAACCTGGGTTTGGCATCCTCGCCCGGAGCGAAGTCAGCGAAAGGCGGTTTCTCAATCACGATATGCTTGCATGTCATTTGGTCATTCATCATGGACACTTGCTTGTTGGTTGTTCGTTATTGGTCATGGATCATGCCGCACCTGTCCAGCAACGCATCAACCTGCGCCGCGACAGCATCCCGGTCCCGCGCAACAGGCGCCTTGCCGAGAGCGCGCGTCTTCTCCGCCTTGGCCACAAACCAGCCGGCGTCCTACTCCCGGCTATTCGCCAACGGGTGCAATATAAAAAAGTAAAAATTGGATGCGCTCAGCAGAGTAAGGAGGTCGGCAACCCTATGCATTTTGCATACGCACTCCCGCGCTTTGAGGCCAAACGTTTGTAGTCCAGGCTTTAGCCTGCCAGGATCGTGCTGGAAGCATAATGCATTGCAAAACAACATTCGTGTTGCTTGCAGGCACGAAGCATTCAGCAGGCTAAAGGCTGGACTACAAACGCAATCCGACATCTATATCTCCACGGCAGTTTCGTTGTGAAC
>CAZOLK010000255.1:0-8203 GCA_964580325.1 uncultured Verrucomicrobiota bacterium
TACGCTGGGCAACGGCTATTTTCTTTAACTCGGCCCGGTCCATCTCCGGCACCAGGTTGATCAGGCGCATGGTTTTGTTGGGACTGAACAAAGCGCCGGCGCGGGTGATGGCCACGACGTGCTGGCGCGCGTTGGCCAGAAGCGCATCCCAATCCAGGGCCGCCGGATTTCCCGTGCCCATGTACAGCACGGCACTGACGCCATTGCCCACGGCGCCGGCCCGCGGTTCGAGCCGGCGGAAGACCGAACTCAGCTTGACGTTGGCCGGGTTGTCCACGACAAGCGATTCCAGGCCCTCGGTTTCCAGTTTTTTGAGCAGTCGGATTTCGCGCGGTTCCAGCGCGGAGTTGACGATCAGCCCCAGACCGCGGCCCACAGCCGGCCCCATTTCGGCTTTGAGGAAATTATACATGCGCGTCACCTCGGCCCGCATCGCGTCCTCTTCGCGCACGCCGCGCTTAAGCGCCACGCTGGTCAGGATCGACATCAGAAAGGCGATGCCCAGCACCACGCCCATCACGGTGATCAACGAACGGCCGAAGCGAATCCGGATCCCTTGCATGACCACGTCGAACGCGATCTTCATGGGCAACCGTACCTGGTCGTGTATCTTGTCCCGGTCCTGTATGTTATCCTGGTCCATAGCTTGCTACTCCCGTCAACCAATCAAAACGGCGTTGTCGACACTGCGGCCTTGATCAGGCGCATGGCAATGGTCGCCATACTGATCAGACCGACGCCGGTGAAATAGCCGGCCAACAACACCGGCGCCATGCGCAAAAAGTTTTTGGGTCCATATCGTTTCTGCAAATAAAAGCGGCCGACCAGCGCACCCACAATCTCCAGCACCATGACATGCGGAAAATTGCCCAGGCCGCGCATAAGTCCGTAGACGAACATGACGGGCAGGCCAAAACCCATCAACACCATGTAGACGACCACGATCACGCAGAAACCAGAGCCGATCACGCGCGGATGGATGGCTTTCATGAATTCGCTGTCCATGATGTTCTTGTCGGCCGGATCCTCGCCCGGCATGACAAAGGTGGACGAATACATGAGCACCTGTTGCTTGGCGGCCAGTTCCCAGTTGACCTGGGCAGCCGGAAACACATCGGAGGGCACCGCGTCGGAGTGCCAAATGAAACCCCAGAAAAAGAGGGACAGGATAAACAGGATCGGCAGGGCCACCAGATCGGTTTTGATCAACGACCAGAAACTGACACCGGTCAGTTCGTTGACGCGAAAAGCCTGGGCCTGCTGACCGAAATTCTCCACCGGCACGGGCGCGAGCCAAATCTCGACGCCTTTGGCGCCGGAAGCCAGAAACGCCATCTCCTTGATAAACGGAATATCGACGCGCTGCCCGGAAATGCCCAACAGTCGCGCGCTGACATAGGAGATGAACGGGTTATAGAGGAAGGAGAAGAGAATCAGGAAGAGGATGACGCCGTAACTGCAAATATCCCAAAGCAAGATAGTGGACATGATCACCACGGCCGAAGCAGCGGCGATGTAGACCGCGAGCGCAACCCAGACCGGGTAATCGCCGCGACCTTTGACCGGCGGCGCCCACATATCCTCGCGCGAGGCCTTGTCGGCCATGGACGTGCGGTGTTCCTTCATCTTCTTGCGCACATCGTGCATGGCCGCGTAAATGCTGACCAGAGCAATGCCCAGGCCGGCGCCGATCTTGAAACTCATCCAGAAATCGATGCCGTTGGAAAAGGTGGTGTTGACCGTGTCCATGCCCGGCTGCCAGGTGTGCAGTATACCCATGGCGTGCAGAATCGGGTTGATGATCATGGTCAGCACAATGGCGGTGAACGCGCCGATCACCGCCCAAAACGGCAGCACAAAACCCATGATGATAATGCCGAGTGTGATCGTGATGCCGGTGGGCGTGGCCGGCAGGATCGATTCGGTCAGCGTGGTGGTATCGACGAAGGGCTGGGGGATAAGATAAAACGGCTTGGAAAGAAACAGGCTGGTGATAGCCGGGATGCCGACCTGGAGCATGCCGAAGGCGATGCCGACATAAGCTCCCAGGGTGAACAGGCGCCAACGTTCGCTCTTTTTGCTTTTGGTCACTTCCAGGGACATGGCGCCTTCCTCGGCGTCGCCCTGGCTCTGGCTCTCCTGGTCTGCTTCGGCCAGCGCCATGGCGCCCTGGGCGGAAATCGGCGCCAGCGGGAACGGCAGGCATTCGACGTCCGACGTCAGGCGGAAAAAGAAATAACCGAGGGTATAGCGTTTGAAAAAGCTGACGATCATGATAAAGGCCATAATGCCGATGGGCGCGATCCAGTCGGCATGCAAAAAAGTGCGTTCGGTAATGGCCGGGCTGTCGTAGGGGGGAGCGAACCAGGAGGGGAAAGCGCCCAGCATGCCGGCGTCACGGGCGGCGTCACTGCCCACAAGGTAGGCGCGGAAAACGAGGTGCGCCATGGGGCCTCCGGGAAAGAGCAGGTTGCCGACCATCATGACATGGGCCGCATGGAGCAGGATCACCAGGTTCTGCTTGTTCAGCGGCTTGAGTGCGCGACGTGCGATTTCCATGAACAGAATCACGGTCACCCACGATGCAGCCGCGCCCATGTTGCCGCCGGTCATCAGACCCAGGTAAATGGCGCCGGGCATCATGATCAAACCGCAGAAGAACAGGCCGACGACCGTGGTCCAGCCGAAACCGTCCTTGAACTCGGTGGGCGTATCCAGCAGGGACCGGTATTTCTCCAGTTCCGCGTCTCGTACTTTTTGTCTTTCGGCCATAATGTCGTTCTCCGCCTTTTATCCTTGGGTGACATCCTCGACCAGCCGGCGCCGTCCTTCGTCGAACAGCTCATCGGCCTCTTCCTGCGTGATTGCGCGCCAATGCAGAAAGTGCCGGCGCACGAGCGCGACAAAACCATGGTTCAGGCGCAACCAAGACTCGCGTGAACCGGACATGCGCCGCAGGATGACGTGCGCCTTGAACAGGCCTGTTTCCGGATCTTTGGGAATGGAAATGGTGAGTTGCTGCGATACGGCCAAGTCGAACGGTTTGAGCCAGATGGTGGCGGTCAGCGCCGGAACCGCCTGGTCCTCGAGATCGCTGGGGTCAGATTCAAGGCACATGCCCGGCACGCTGGCGAAAAAGCGGCCGGCGCTGCCCTCGCCGTGGTCGGCCAGGTAGCGCTCGCAGAAACGGAGGATGGCCAGGCGGCCTTTTCGCAAAAACGTAAAAGGCAGGTCAAAGCGCAGGTAGTCGCCTTCCGGTTCAGGCAGCTTCCAGCCGGCATCCTCGGCCGGGGCGGATATTTCCATGGCCGAGCGCGCCGGGAAATAGGTGGAGGCGAACGTGGCCGCAGCCATAGCCAGCGAAGCGTAAATCGTCGAGATCGAAGTGAAGGTCATGTTCAATCCGCCGGTCAGGTTGAGCGCGGTCAGGATCCGGCCCGTGCCCTGGCTGAGCAAATAGCCCATGACCGCGCCGACCACAGCATAGACGAACGCTTCGGCGAAAAAGATGAAAAAGACGTAGCTCGGTGCAATTCCGACGGCATTGTAGACATAGATCTCGTTGCGCCGTTCGTACACCGAACCGCGCATGGTGTTGAGCACGGTCAGGCCAGCCAGGATCAGCGGGATGATCAGATCCAGCAGACCGGCCAAGTTGATTTCGCGTGCGCGGCGCCCTTTGAAGGCGATGCCATCCAGACCGTAATACAGGGTTTCCGAAGTTTGCTCCATGAACGTCTCGATCAAACCGCGCGACTCTTTATAACCGGCGCCGCTCATATCGACGACCGCGCTGGCAATGCGCTTGTGGCCATGCACCACGTTGCCGAACAAACCTTTAACCGGCGCTATCACGATACGCTCGGCCAGGATGCGCGGATCCTCTTCGCTCGCCACAATGACCGCACCCAGGCCAGGCTCTTTCTTCTGCGAGACCTGGGTCATGCTCTCGATGTCGAACGGCAGCATGTCGCGACCGTCGATGTCGCGCAAGTGGGTGAGCGATTCGGGCTCGAAAATGCCGAACACGGCATAGACCGTACCGTTGATGGTGATCTCGACGCCGCCCTGGTTCACGCTTTCGGCGTTGATGCCCAGTTCGTCGGCCATGGGCGCGGGCAGCATCACGGGAAAGCGCGAACTCATGGTTTTCAACTCGTCCTCACGGAACCAGCCGTTGGTGGTAAGCATCACGATCCGGTCGCGCAACGGTTCGTGCGGCGTGAACATCATGACCGAATCGAATTCCACTTTCTTGACCACGCCGTTGCGGGTAATCGAAGCTTCCAGTTCCGGGTTGTAGGTCTGGTTGTCGTCCCAACCCTGTTCGCCGACCAGCATCTCGCGTTCGCATACCTTGAACCGGTCGCCGAACTTGCGCTTAAAGGAAAAAACTTCACCGCCAGAAAGCGGTATGGATTCGTCGCGCTTGATCAACATGCCCTGGTACGGCGCTTTACCCAGGGTCGCGCCCTCTTCGACCACGTTGTCCTGCACCGAGGTGAAGCAGATCATGACAAAGGTGAGTAAGGTCAGCGTGGCGCAGGTCAGGCCGGTGCGCACTTTACGGCGGTGCATGTTGTTCAGCCCGAGCATGAACGCGGTGCCGATCACACCCAGTTTGTTGACCTCGGCGGCAGCGACTTTACCCTGCTTCTTGCGCAATTCTTCAAGGTTTTCCTGGAATTTGCTCGAAAACAGGATCGTGATCCCGCCGGAGATCAGGATGATGACGAACCCGAGCAGGATCATCAGCGACGAACGCACCATCTGGAAAGCCGGATGCAACATCCAGAGCAGCGAAAATACGGCCAGGAAGATGATGGCCTGGGTCGTCAGTTGATGGCGGATGTCGGGATAACAGAACAGTAGTTTTTCAAAAAAGAAAACAAACGGCACCAAGAGACCGAGATACCAGAGAATGCCCAAGACGGCTTCAGCAATGGATTCGCGCAGTACGGGATGGTTCAGCGTGGCGTAGATCACGGCGTCGCGGCGGATCTTGGTGGCCTCGTGCATGGACAGCGCCGGATCTTCACTCTGCGCCATTTTGCGCTGGCTTTTCTTGTGGTATTCGATCGTGCGCTCATCGGCCATGGCATAGTCGTCCTGCAACTTGAGCCGCTTGCCATTGACGTAAATCATCGAACGCGACGCATCGCCAGGCACGTCGAGCAGGTAATAGTTATCGGCGACCAGGTAGCCGTCGCCGTCGATTTCCTTATCCTGATCCAGCTTTGACACGTCGTTGACGTTGAGCAGAAAAGCGCGGGTGACCTGCACCAGTTCGTTGTCCGCGTCGCCGGAGCGCAGGGCCACGTAACAGCGCTCGTCCGGCGGCAGGTAGGTGGCGTTCACATCGAGTCCGCCGTCGTTGTACATTTTGCGGAAACCGGCCAGGCCGATCTGGGTCAACATGCCCACGCTGCTGTAGCCTTTCATAGTCTGCGGATTGATCAGGTCCAGCAGCGTGATCGGCGCGGCGCGAAATGTAACGATGGTGACGTTCTGCACGGCGCGGCGGTTGAAGATCGGCACATTGGCCGATTTAAACAGGCGCTGACCGTCTTCACCTTCGTCCTTGATGAAACGGATCATGCCGTCTTCGTCATAGCCGGCCGCCACGGGATTGTGCACGGCACCTTTTTGATAAACGCGCCACCAGACCGGGAAATCGCCAGCGTCGTGGGGCAGATCGAAATGGCCATAGGGATCGGCGATCAGAACCAGGTTGCGGTAGTAGCCGGGCTGGCTGAACATGGCCTGACCCTCCAAGTTGCGGCAGGCGATTGCCGCATACTTGAGCGGATAGTTGGGCACGATCGACTGGCCGACGTTGGAGACTAGCACGCGTCCGCCAAAGTTGATGTCGATCCACTCCTTGAACGGAGCCGGCTCGAAACGACCGTTACCGTGGGTCAACGACAGGACCGACTCGCCCAGGACCTGCAGCGTTCCTTGCATGGTGGCCAGATCGAGCATAAAGGGCTGTATGCACGGGTCGCTGTAATGTTTGTAGCTGTCGCTGCACTCAAACGACAAAGGCGTGTAAACGGCATAACCGTACTTGGACCACATGGCAGACGCAAACGTGACCGGCGACGACGAGATATGGCTGTTGACCATACTGGGATGCTCACGTCCTTTGGGCGGCACGAACATGACCTTGCGGCCCCGGGGTATGCGCAGACGCGACGAAGCGAAAATGTTGGCCACGCTGGGTAGCGCGGGCAACGCGGTCTGGTTGTCGACATGCAGACTGAACGTCTCGATGTCCGTGCTCATATCCGGCGGCGCTGGTACGACGCGCGGATCCAGCACGACCACGTTCTGGTAGCGACTGATAAAACCGACAATGGCCAGTTCCTGTTCATGCCGTCGCGCCACCTGCCGGTGATGGGTTCGCAATTCGCGCAACCAGGTCAGCAACCGTTGCCGGATTGCGTAGTGCGCCACAAAATCAACATCGCCGTCAAAGCTTTTACCCCGTTCCCGCGCCTTTCCGCGGTCCTTGTCCCGTTTCTTGAGCAGGTTGGCAGCGCTGAATCCGGCCAGCGAAGCAGCCTTGTCATAACGCTGCTTGGCGCGCAGATAGCTTTGAAAAAATTCACTTTCCGTATCCGGCACAGCTTGGCGCTCGAACGCGATCCGCGCATCCAGCATGGGCTCGGACAATTCCAGCACTACGCTGTTCATGATATAGCCGAACTGTTCCTTAAAAAACGTGATCGCTTCTTCGCCCAGCGCATCCAGCCGGTTTTGGGTGGCTGCTGACTGTTCCAGGAAACCAGCATCGTCAAAAGCTTGGAGCAGTTCTTCCAGGGTTTTCAGTTGGGCCAGATTTTCGCTCTGCCGCTCGATGATCGGCCGACGACGCCTGCTTTCCGTGTGGGATTCGGCGTATGAGGTATGCGCTTGCTTGATGCCCCAGGCCGCTTCGATGGGATTGATAATCGGCACTTCGTGGTTCTTATGCAGAATGCGCAGTAAATTGTTCAAGCCGTCCTCGGCCATCATGCCCGAACCAAACATGACAAAAATCACGTCGCGCCGCAACGAATCGCGGTAGGGCAGCAAGCCCTGGAGCAGGCTCAACTGAATGGCCGGATACACGGCCTGCAACGCGCCCGGCGCGTGATCGGGCAGAATCGAGCAGGCGTCGTAGCACGAGGCCACGATCAGGGCCTGCTTGGCCGGCTGTTTCGCCCTTAGCACGCCAATGATTGTCTTGTTGGGCGTGGCTTTGAATCGGCAGCGTACGCGCACGCCAATGCGCCGGCCCACGTACTGGAAAATGTTGGAGGTCGCGGCCAGGCGTACGTAGTTGACCGGCACGCTGGAGACCATAGCGTTCTTCTGCGCGGCGATCGCGTCCCAGGGCGCAGCGGCCAAGCCCCGCGGATGGCCGACGATCAGCGCCTTGACGCCCAGTTGCGCATACTGGGTCCAATTGAAATCATACATCTCGTCCAGCGCGCCGGTGGTGCTGTCGACCAGGCCAATGCAATCGCTGAAATCGCGGCGGGTGCGCAAGGTCTCGCTGTTGAGCAGCACCAACTCGCCATCGATCCCCTGCGCCGGCGTCACGACGGGTTGCAGGTGGTTGGGGAAAAAGGGATAGATTTCCACGTCGTCCAGGGGCACATTGGTCGCGACGCCGTTCCCGACCTCGCGCACTTCGTAAATCCGGCGCATCTCGGTGTGCGGCGCGGCGGTAAGCAGGTCATGCTCGAATATCTCTAGACCGGCCTGACGAAAGGTTTCGAGAATATGCTCCTGCACCTTGTATACACCGGGTTGGCCCATGAAGCGCGAGCCGAAATCGAGGATGCGTTGCTGCTTTTCAGCCACGACCGCGGCGTCCATGCCGACGCGCATGGCCTGGGGATCGTAGTCGCGGAACGGCGGCGGGATGGGCACGAACGGCGTGGGCGCGAAAACCGTGTCATGATGATGGTCATGGCCGTGGCTAGAGGTGCGCCCATGGGCTGATCCATCCGATTCGAGCTTCCAGCCGTGGGCCCCAAAGGAGCCCACGGCTTTTTTTTGCCCGGACGGATTCCGTTTTCGAGAAGGCCTTGATGAAAGCCATGAACACCGAATCGCCCTTCATTCGCTCTCTTTTCAGGGACGACCGCCTATGGAGCATGCGGGGGCTCCCGAGGGACCTGGAGCGGCCGCAAGATCCCGAGGCAATACAAAG